>CAJUHY010000020.1 GCA_910585895.1 uncultured Lachnospiraceae bacterium | reverse complement strand
CCAATGGCTTCCATAGCTGCACAACCCCCGTCGAAACCAGTACAACCCCTGGTTTGAACGCTGTTGCTCAGCGGTACTTTATTCTAGCAATTTCTGATTATTTTGTCAAGGATTTTTAGACGGTGGCTTGAAAAATCAGAGAAATTTGGTATAATGGGAATACATTATTATATACTAATCAAAAGTATACCAAAAGAAACGAGGATGTTAAGGATGGGAATTGGAATGACGAAAAACAAACTAGTGAAGTCAGTAGCAGAATTGAAAGAATGTAATTATTCAGGAAACCCGGAACTGAACAGTATGTATCAGAGACTGTTGGATGGCAGGAAGCAGTTTACAGAAATTCTCGAGAAAAACATTAAGGCAGTTATGCAGATCAGCTCCCTGGATCTTAAATTGCAGCATGAGACAGATAAGATTCTTGAAATATCCCGCAATGTGGCAAAGGCCACAGAGGTAATTTTTGGTACCAATGGTCTGGATTCAGCCGAAGGCAAGAATTCCTTGGAAGAGCTTACCAATACAATTATTAAAATTTCCGGTGATACGGATGAAGTATACCGCAAGATAGAGATTGGACAGGAAGAACTGACGGCAATCCGTGAACTTTCTGCACGGGCAATTGACATGTCAACAGAAATGAGAACGGACATGGAGCAGCTGTTCGAGGTAATTAACCATATGAATGATGTGATTGCAGAGATAGAGTCTATTTCCCGGCAGACCAATTTGTTGGCGTTGAATGCTGCAATTGAAGCGGCAAGAGCCGGCGAAGCAGGCAGAGGATTCGCCGTAGTTGCAGACGAGATACGTTCACTGGCGGAAGAGACGCAGAGGATGACAGGGAATATGGGGCAGTTTGTGGAGGGAATCCGGGAGGCTTCCCAGAAGAGTTCAGGCAGCACTACGAATACCATAGAAGCGCTGGACAGCATGACTGACAGGATTAAGAATGCCTGGGAGATAAATGACGAGAATCAGAGATATGTCTCAGGTGTTAATGAGGCAGTCACGTCCCTGGCGGCGGTCAGCGAGGAACTTAGCAGCACGATGTCAGAGATGGAAAACCAGCTGCGAAGCAGCACAGATTTCATGCACGAGATTGGTAATGAACTGACAGAAGCATCTCAGCCAGTTGTGGAGATTGAGCGGACGTTGGATGAAGCTCTGAAACAGATGGGAGCGATGTCAAAGGATAAATTCTTCCAGCTTAAGAATCAGGAATTTTCAACTTATGTGAAGAATGCGGTAACGGCGCATAAGGCCTGGATTGGCAATTTAGAGAGTATGGTTAGTAAACGAGTGATTGTTCCTCTGCAGCTTGATGCTTCCAAATGCGGGTTTGGACATTTCTATTATGCAATGACGCCGGATATGCCGGAAGCTCGTCAAATCTGGGAAGCGCTTGGAGAGAAACATCGCAAGTTCCATAGTTTTGGTAAGGAAGCCATTCAGGCATTGTTTGACGAAGAATATGGAAAAGCAGAACAGATATGTCAGGAGGCACGTGATTATTCCAGAGAGCTCCTTACAGATATGGAACAGATTATGCAGCTTTTGAATAGATAAGAATATCCATAGCCAGAGAATACATAAGCTTTGCAGGAGAATGAGATGAACAAGTTTAAAATGGTTGTGGACGGCTTTGTGTTCATGAATGAGAAAGAAGCACAGAAAGCGCACCAGGAAGTAGACGGCATACAATATGTAAAAGACAGGCTGGACATGGAAAATCCACGAATGGTCCTGCAAATGTACCGCAAGCTGTTGGCGGAACAGGTATTTGAGACGCCGGTAGGCTTGGTGTATCTGAAAGAACTTCAGAATTATCTTCTGGCGGCGCCGGAGTTGGAGGGGGAGGATATACAAGCAATTTCGCTGCCAGCTGCGCAGATGATAAATGGTCAGTCCGGGGAAACGCGGGCATTAACACCGCAGGCAGCAGCCAGACAACAGGAAACTCTTGAATGGTATGCGCAAAAGTTAGAAGAATCCAGGCAGCAGGAGCGGCTTGCAGAATACCGAAGGAGACGCGCTGAGGAGAAGACGAAGGAAAGCAGGAAACGTCTGCGTTTCAGTTTGTTATTTGCATTTTTTATGATACTTGTGACGGTCGGCGTTGGGATAGTTACCTTGACAGACCAGCATCCTAATATTATCAATTATGAGAGTAAAATTATTCAAAAGTATCAAGATTGGGAGGCTGACTTGGAGAACCGTGAACAGATTTTGAAAGAAAAAGAGCTGGAGAAGACGCCGCAATAATTGCAGAATATTTTCACAAAAACAACATAAATTTGTGCTATGGTTTATGAAAGGACAGATTTATGTTGTTTTTTATTTTGCTGGCAATGTGAAAATAATATGCACGTTTGTGCGGGCGGAACGAAAGGTGTGGAAGCATGGAAAAACTGAAAATACTGGTGGTAGATGACGAGAGCAGAATGCGCAAGCTGGTAAGGGATTTTTTGATAAAGCAGGAATTTGAGGTTATTGAGGCGGAGGACGGCGAGGATGCCCTGAATAAATTTTATGAACAGAAGGATATTGCATTGATTATTCTTGATGTGATGATGCCTAAGATTAATGGCTGGGACGTCTGCAGGGAAATTCGCGAGAATTCCAAGATTCCTATCATCATGCTGACAGCTAAGGGAGAAGAAAGCGATGAACTTCAGGGATTCGACATAGGAGCTGATGAATATATTTCCAAGCCTTTCAGTCCGAAAATTCTGGTGGCAAGGGTGCAGGCAATTCTGCGCCGTTCCGGCAAAAATGAAGAAGAGATGATGGAGATAGGCGGGATTACTGTAGACAAGCTGGGACATCAGGTGAGGGTGGACGGAAAGGAACTGGAACTTAGTTTTAAAGAGTTTGAATTGCTCACTTATTTTATAGAAAACAAGGGAATTGCCCTTTCGAGAGAGAAAATATTAAACCACGTCTGGAATTATGATTACTTTGGAGATGCCAGGACGATAGATACCCATGTGAAGAAGCTGCGCAGCAAAATGGGTGATAAAGGAGAGTATATCAAGACTATTTGGGGGATGGGCTACAAGTTTGAGGTAGAGACATGAGACATTCCATAACTAGAAAGATTACGACAATTATGATAAGCATAGTGGCGGGAACCGTGCTGCTATGCTGGTTTATTAATACGACGCTTTTGGAGTCCTACTATATTGAACACAAACAGAAATCATTGCTGGACACTTTCGATATGGTATACAAAGAAAGTGGGAGCGGGCGGACGGATGAGGACGAATTTTTGATTAAATTGGAGACAAAGTGCAGCAACAGCGATATTTCTTATATGATTATCAGTTCTGACAGTACGATTATGCAGTCCAATGTAGGGAATGATGAGCATTTGCTGTACCAGTTTTTAAGCTTGATTTTCCATAGTAATGATGGGAAGGCGCAGGTTTTGAAAAACACAGATGAGTATATGGTAGAGAAAACCAAAGACAGCAGGCTAAAGACGGATTACCTTGTGCTTTGGGGAAGCCTGCAGAATGGGAATATGATTTTGATGCGTACCGCTGTGGAGAGTATCAAGGAAAGTGTGGATATTGCGAACCGTTTTCTCGCTTATGTGGGCGTGATAATGGTGATTCTGTGCGCTGTGATTATTTATATAGTGACAAGAAAGATTACGAATCCGATTCTGCAGCTTGCCGATATCTCCAAGCGCATGACAAACCTGGATTTTGATGCCAAATTCCAGGGCAAAGGGGAGAATGAAATCAATTTGCTGGGCGACCATATGAACCAACTCTCGGAAACATTGGAAAAGACGATTTCTGAACTCAAAAGCGCCAACAATGAACTGCAGATGGATATAGAGAGGAAGACGGAAATTGATGAGATGCGTAAGGAATTTATTTCCAATGTCTCCCATGAGCTGAAGACGCCGATTGCGTTGATTCAAGGTTATGCGGAAGGGCTGTCGGAATGTATTAATGATGATGCGGCAAGCCGTGAATTTTACTGTGAAGTCATCATGGATGAAGCAGATAAGATGAATACTATGGTAAAAAATCTGCTGACGCTGAACCAGCTCGAATCGGGCAGCGAACAGGTGGTGTTTGAACGGTTTGATTTGCTGGAGGTAATTCATGGCGTGGTAAATGCAACGGCAATCCTGCGGGAACAAAGCGGTATTAGTCTAAATGTCCATGCCCGGGGAGCGGAATACGTGTGGGCAGATGAGTTTAAGACAGAGCAGGTGCTGACAAATTATATCAGCAATGCCATACACTATGCTGCCGGGGAGAAGAGAATTGAAGTTTCTGTTATTCCAGGAGCTGATACGGTGAGAGTGGAGGTGTTCAATACCGGCAATACGATACCGGATGAGGAGGCTGCCCATATTTGGGACAAATTTTATAAGATAGATAAGGCGAGGACCAGAGAGTATGGAGGAAATGGAATCGGTCTGTCGATTGTGAAAGCAATTATGGACTCTTTTCATCAGAAATGCGGTGTCCTCAATGAGGAAAATGGCGTGACCTTCTGGTTTGAGTTGGACAATAGGGCGAGCTGCCATACAGATGGTGGGAAGAATTGAAAATGTAGTTGCCCTTAGGGATAAATAATGGTAGAATACTAGTGTAGCAAATACGATTGCTATGCGAAGCAGCCTGAGGAAAAGGAGACAGACTTATGAGAAACATCATAAAAATGGGAACAGTACTGGTTGCGGCAGCGATGCTTTTTACCGGATGCGGAAATCCGATGGTACCATTGACGGAGGATGAAGAAGCCATTGTGGTAAATTATTCTGCCGGAATCCTTGCAAAGCATAACAGTTTCCAACAGGAGGGAATGACATCCATTTATCCTGAAGAAGAATCAGAGGAATCCGATGAGATGGATGAGACGGATGAATCTGAGAAGACAGAGGAACCTGAGAAGACGGAAGAACCCGAAGAGAAGAAAGAAGAGAAAGAACAGTCTCAGAAACAGGAGGAAAAGCCCCAGGAGGACTCCTCAGAGGAGGGCAGTGGGCAGCTTACTTTGACAGAAGCATTGGCAGTTCCTGAGATAGAATTTTCCTATCATGATTACTCTACCACAGAGAGCTACAGTCAGGGAGACTTTTTTTCACTGAATGCCTCACCGGGCAAAGTTTATCTGATGCTCAATGTGAATATGACAAATACAGGGAGCAAACCAGCAGAGTGCGATATATTGGCAAAGCAGCCAACTTTTATTTTGAGCCTGAATGGGGAAGCTGGAATTTCCAATGAGATGACAATGCTTACCAATGATTTGTCCGTTTATAAGGGAACCTTGGACCCTGGACAGACTGAGGCAACGATTCTTTTGTTTGAAGTAGCCAAAGAGTCGGCGGAAAATATTTCCACTATACAGTTGAGCGCCCAGATAAATGGCAACACAAATGAAATTATACTAAAATAATTCTTGAAAAATAAAAAATATTGTATATTTTTCTGAAAGTATGTGATATAATTATAGAAATGGATAGAAACGGAAGAATACCGGAGAGGAGCGAGTGACGATTATGGATACAAATATTCTTTTAGAGAATGGAACAAATGAGCTGGAGGTGCTGGAATTTACGTTGGCGGGGAATCATTATGGAATTAATGTGGCAAAAATCCGAGAGATATTGACCTACCAGCCAGTTACTCCGATTCCGAACGCCCATCCCTGTGTGGAAGGCATCTTTATGCCGCGTGATACAATGATTACAGTGATTAACCTTCGCCATTGTCTGGCGCTTCCAGATAATGAAAAGGATGGTCTGTTTATCATAACGAATTTTAATAAACTGAATATTGCATTTCATGTGGATGAGGTTTGCGGCATTCACAGGCTTTCCTGGGCAGATATCATCAAGCCAGATTCTACAATTAATATAGAAGAGAGCGGTGTATCCACTGGTGTGATTAAGCTTGAGGACAGGCTGATTGTTATTTTGGATTTCGAGAAGATTGTTACGGATATCAGCCCGGAGACGGGACTTCAGGTATCCGATTTGGAGAGTTTGGAAGAACGCAACAGAAGCGACTCTCCCATCTTGATTGCGGAGGATTCCCCATTGTTGTCCAAACTGATTACCGACTGTCTCAAGAAAGCGGGATATACCAAGCTGATTGTTAACAGTAATGGACAGGAAGCATGGGATAAGCTTCTTGAGTTCAGAAAAGAGGGTACTTTGGATGAGAAAGTACATATGATTATTACGGATATAGAGATGCCGTTGATGGATGGTCATCGTCTGACGAAGTTGGTGAAAGAAGATGATGATTTGAAGCATATTCCGGTTGTTATTTTCTCATCTCTGGTAAATGAAGAGATGCGCCATAAAGGAGAGATGCTGGGTGCGGATGCGCAGCTGACGAAGCCTGAGATTGGCAAGCTGGTGAGCGCAATTGATGGGCTTCTGGATGAGAGGAAGCAGAAATTAGCGCAGAGAATGCAGCAACAGTAGCAGCATTGAGCGCTGAATGATACACAGATTGTCATATAGAATGAACCTGCCTGAGGGATACTCATAAAACAGTTCTCGCAGGCAGTTGTTATCTTATAACCATAGTTTCAAAGAAAACCTCTATGGGTTTTCAGGTCTGAGATGTAAGAAATTGCTTTAGCAAAGGAGGAGATTTCGTGAAGAAATTATCATTGGAGACAGAATTAAAGGAGAATTCATATCCTGGCAGAGGAATTGTAATCGGGAAATCCAAAGATGGGAAGCATGCGGTGACTGCTTATTTTATTATGGGAAGAAGTGAAAATAGCAGAAACCGTATTTTTGTGGAAGATGGGGAGGGGATTCGTACCAAGGCATTTGATGAATCAAAGCTGAGCGACCCCAGCCTGATTATATATGCACCAGTACGTGTATTAGGTAATAAAACGATTGTTACCAATGGAGACCAGACAGATACCATTTATGAATTGATGGACAAGCAGCAGACATTTGAACAGGCGCTGCGTACGCGGGAGTTTGAGCCGGATGCACCGAATTATACCCCACGTATTTCCGGTATTATGCATGTGGAAAATGGCAGTTATAATTATGCCTTGTCCATTTTAAAGAGTGATAATGGCAATCCAGCCTCCTGCAGCCGTTATACATATGCATATGAGAAGCCGCTGGACGGTGAAGGGCGTTTTATCCATACTTATATGGAGGACGGCAATCCGCTGCCAAGTTTTGAAGGAGAACCGAAGCTGGTGGAGATTGACGGTAACATTGATTCATTTACAGACAAAGTATGGAACAGTTTGAATGAGGATAATAAGGTATCGTTGTTTGTAAGGTATATTAATATTGAAGATGGTACATATGAGACACGTATTGTTAATAAAAACGTATAATTTGCGGTCTGAATTATTTACTAAGGATTTGAGACAGCGATAAATCAATATCATTCATAGATGATAGGAAAATTAGGAGGAATTTATGCAGGAATTAGAACTGAAATACGGATGCAACCCCAACCAGAAACCTTCCAGAATATATCTGGAGAACGGCGAACTGCCCATCAAGGTCCTGAACGGCAAGCCGGGCTATATCAATTTTCTGGATGCATTTAACGGCTGGCAGCTGGTGAAAGAACTGAAACAGGCAACAGGGCTTCCTGCTGCCACTTCCTTCAAGCATGTTTCACCGGCAGGAGCAGCAGTAGGTCTGCCGTTGTCAGAGGTAGAAAAGAAGATTTACTGGGTAGATGACATGGATATGGAATTTACTCCTCTTGCCAATGCCTATGCAAGGGCCAGGGGTGCAGACCGCATGTCTTCTTTTGGGGATTTTATTTCCCTGTCGGATGTCTGTGATGCGGCAACGGCAATGATTATCAAGCGTGAAGTTTCTGATGGTGTGATTGCGCCGGGGTATGAGCCAGAGGCATTGGAAATTTTAAAAGCCAAGAAAAAAGGCAATTATAATGTGATAGAGATTGACCCAAATTATGTACCGAATCCGCTTGAGCGTAAAGAGGTATTTGGCATTACCTTTGAGCAGGGAAGAAATGAGTTAAAGATTGATGACGAGTTTTTTGCAGATGTGGTAACTGAAAACAAAGAAATTCCAGAATCTGCCAGAATTGATTTAGCAATCGCCATGATTACCCTGAAATATACACAGTCTAATTCCGTATGTTATGCCAAGGGTGGGCAGGCAATCGGCATTGGAGCCGGACAGCAGTCCAGAATCCATTGCACCAGGCTTGCCGGACAGAAAGCGGACAATTGGTTTCTCCGCCAGTCACCGAAAGTACTGAATCTGCAGTTTGTGGACGGTATAGGTCGCGCAGATCGTGATAATTCGATAGACCTCTATATCGGTGAGGATTATATGGATGTACTTGCTGACGGCGCATGGGAGAAGATATTTAAGGTGAAACCGGAGGTGTTTACCAGCGAAGAAAAACGTGCCTGGTTAGACCAGATGAGCGGTGTGGCGCTTGGCTCGGATGCGTTCTTCCCCTTTGGTGATAATATTGAACGCGCACACAGGAGCGGTGTTTCCTATGTGGCAGAACCCGGCGGTTCGATTCGTGATGATAACGTAATTGCCACCTGTAATAAATATAAGATGGCAATGTGCTTTACTGGCATACGTTTGTTCCATCACTGAGACAAAGTCTCATCTGGAATCCGCATTATCTGTAGGTCAAGGAAGCGGAAGTTATCTGAGAATTTTACAAAAATGATTACAGGCGTATGATTTGCTGCCTGTAATCATTTTTTAATGTGCAATCCCCTTTTGCGTTGAGACACAGGCGGTACAAATCGCTGGCGCGTAAATCTATCTCCAGCAATTTTTGTGCCGTGTCTGGCAGAAATTGGCTGGCTTCTGCGGGACTTGTGATAATTGGAAGGCTGCTGCATTTTTTAAGGGAAGAGAGCAGCGGCGAAGCTGCTTTGCGAAAGCCGAGGATACGCAGATAGGTAGGCGTTGGAAATTTCCGGTAATCTTCCTGCCGTATATGCAGCAGCATATGTGTAAATAAGCGGCTGAGCCGAGCATAGGTAATATTTTTTGTTTTTATATGTTGACAGAATCCATTCCAGCTGGTGAAGCATTCCCGCTTTGCCAACAGACGATGTGCAAGTTCTAAGGAACTATCGCCCCAGGAAGCAAGGGATTCTATGTCGTTGGTCAGCAGTTCATAGTGGAGCAGCTGAGAGAAATCATCCTCAAACAGGAAAGGGTGAGGATAGTTTCTCAATATATTATAAGCCGATTTGGGCATAGAGGCTTCTAATAGCTGGACGGTGTTACTTCTCAAGTGGCAACGAATGGCAGAGGCTGAGCAGAAGTTTTGCTCAAAGAGTGTTGTATCTTGTTTTTCCGATTCCAGCGATGTGTCATGGTAACCTCTTCCCTTTCGCAGAATTGGAACCGGGATGATGTCAGAATGTAAAGCAGTCAGCGCCTGCAGGTATTCCAGAGCAAGAATGTTGTTTGGTGAGGCAAGGGTATCTTTCACTTCTGCCAGTGTAGGACAGGTATTTTGTATGTCCATAGAATTGGCGGCAGTAATAGGAGTCTGCAAGGCTGCAGAGCCGAGAGCGGCTATATAGTGCGTCAGGGCGGCAGAGCGGGCAGCAGGAAAAGAATTGCCCATTTTCAGTTCCTGGCGAAGGCGCTGCTGGTAAAGTTCAGGCTCTTGGAAGAGTATATCTGCAAGTTTTAACAGCAAATGATCATTATCCGTCTCTGCTCCGAAGCCCAGGTGGGTAACGATGCCTGTGTCGTTTAGCAGGGAAACACCCCCCAGAGAGAAATACTCTGCGCTTGCAGTGGCAAATAACGATGGAAGTTCCAGGACAAGGTCTGCACCGCAGTTAAGCGCCATCTGCGTGCGGCTGTATTTATCTGTGAGGGCAGGCGCGCCTCGTTGTACGAAGTTTCCGCTCATGGCAATAATTACGTAGTCTGCGTTGCAGAGTTCTTTCAATTTGTGAATCTGGTATTCGTGGCCGCGATGGAAAGGGTTGTATTCAGCGATGATTCCGACAACGTTCATGAGGTCTCCTTTTGGGTTTTGTATTAGCCTGTTTTATAATAATAGCCTTATATTACCAAAAAAAAGAGGGAAGTGCAATCAGGAGGTTTTATCTGTATGCATTAGAAGCAAAATATCTTTTCAAAATAGATGATATAGATGTGTTCGTATAAGCGGAGGATAGAAAAAGCGGCTGTCGCATTTAAGGCGACAGCCGTTTATGTATGTCTAGCTTATATCTGGGGCAGAGAGATTATGCTATCCGCGTAACTTAAATCTGTTTACAGATACTCTCAATCCTTCTGCCTGGCTTTGCAGTTCGTTGGCCAGCTTTGCTGATTCCTGAGCTGTGGAGGCGTTGGTCTGCACAACTTCAGAAATCTGCTCCATGCCCTGTGTAACCTGCTGCAAGGAGTGAGACTGTGAGATAGCAGATTCTGCAATTCGCTCTATCATTGTGGAAGATTCCTGAGCGCTGGAAACAACGGCTGAGATAGAGTCTGTTGTTTCTTCGGTCAGAGAAGAGCCGTATTCCACGAGCTTCATCGAATTTTCAATAAGTTCGGCAATATCCTGTGCGGACACGGAACTCTTATTTGCAAGGTTCTGCACTTCACCGGCAACAATGGCAAATCCTTTGCCGGCTTCACCTGCGCGCGCAGCTTCCACGGAAGCATTCAGTGCAAGTATATTGGTCTGGAATGAAATATCTTCAATTGTCTTGATGATACCGCCAATCTGGTGGGAGGCTTCTGATATATCATTCATAGCATTTGTCAGAGATTCCATTTTCTGGCTGCAGATTTGTAACTGTTTTGCAGCTTCTGCTGAATGATGGCTGGCAGTGTCAGCGTCTTTGGAGGTGCGGTCTACCTGACCATAAATATCCTGAATGCTGGCTGATAATTCCTCAACAGCGGCTGCCTGCCGGACGGTTCCGCTGGATAAGCTTTCAGCGTCGGAAGCCATTTGTCTGGATTCATTGAATACCTGCTCGGCTGTTATGCTGATTTGGGAGAGGGCCTGGTTAAGTGAATCCACAATCTGGCGCATCGCATTTTGGATTGGCAGGAATTCACCCCGGTAGTCGTCTCCGATGGTAATGTCCATGGTTCCGTCTGCCATCTGTGCTAACTTATCATCAATATCCTGAATATATTTTTTCAGTTCGCGTTTTGTTTCATGGATAGATTCTACCAACATACCGATTTCAGAAGTGTTTGGCTTCAGAGCAAAGTTGGCAGAAAGGTTACCTCTGGAGATTTCTCCCATCTGGTCACGCACGGCAATGACCGGACGTAAGACCCGCTTCGTGGTTACGAACATGATGGTAAGTTGGATAAGGGCTATGACAATCAATGTGATAAGCATTGCCATTCTGATAAATTCTGCCTGATAATTAAGGTCGTCTATACGTGCCAGGGTTCTCGTGTCCAGGGCAGTCAGGAACTGCTCTTTCAAAGAATTAATCTTTGTAATGGCGGTACTGTAATCTTTTCCGTATACATAGTCAATGGCGCTTTCACGCTCTCCGGCTTTTACCATATTCATGGATTCTTCTTCCAGTGGGACAAGTTGGTTGGACAGCGCTGACATCTCGTCAATCATCGCCTGTTCTTCCTCTGTGATACCTATTTCCTGCATGGCAGCAACGCCAAGGTCGCGGTTTTTCCATTCATTTACTTCCAGCATGTAGTTGTCATAATGCTGCTGTTCTCCGGTTGCGGCAAATGCACGTACTTCGTTCGTCAGGTACGCAGAGCCATTCATGAAGCGGTTTGCATTGTAGGTCAGGTCAAAACGTTCTGCATTAGCCGTGTTCAGCAAATTGCGGATATGACTGTTGGAGAACAATGCAAGTCCCATAAAAATCAGGGCAAGAATTGAAAATCCGTTCAAAATTACGGTCAGCGTAGATTGGTTGATAGATTTTTTCATGATTTAGAACTCCTTCCGGTGTATCTTGAGTATTTTGCCTTTTACTAAGGAGAAATACTTAATTATGATAATATCTATTCTACAGGAAATACGACAAAAATGCAAACCTTTTGAACTTTGAGTTTCCCCATTTTGGTACTAAAATTAAGATATTATAGAAAATGGGCAAATGAAAACCTTTTCTGCAAGAGTAAAAATACCATAAAAACAGATACTAAGAAAAATATGCAGGTTGGAGGATTTGCAGATGAAAGAAAGGACGTATCTGTGCATAGATTTAAAGTCATTTTATGCTTCTGTGGAGTGTGTGGAACGTGGGCTAGACCCTATGTCTGTAAATTTGGCGGTGGCAGACCCACAGCGTGGGAACGGCACGATTTGTCTGGCCATTTCTCCAGCCATGAAGGCCATGGGAATAAAAAACCGCTGCAGGGTGTACCAGATTCCGCAATATGTGGAATATATCATGGCTCCTCCGCGGATGAAGCTGTATATTGAGTATTCTGCAAATATTTATGGGGTGTATTTAAAGTATTTTGCCAAAGAAGATATCCATGTATATTCCATAGATGAAGCATTTTTGGATGTCACCGCTTATCTTTCGCTGTATCAGCTTACTGCTAGGGAACTTGCCAAAAAGATAATGGCTGATATCAGGGAGACGACCGGAATTCCGGCTGCGGCCGGTATCGGGACAAATCTGTATCTTGCAAAAGTTGCGCTGGATATTACGGCAAAGCATGTACAGGAAAATATTGGCTGTCTTGATGAAGAATTGTACAGAAAGACTCTTTGGAATCACAGACCGCTTACAGACTTTTGGCGAGTGGGAGCGGGCACAGAAAAGCGGCTGCAAACAGTGGGAATTATGACAATGGAAGATATTGCCAGAGCGGATGAAAAGATGCTGTATCGGATGTTTGGTGTGGATGCGGAACTCCTCATAGACCATGCGTGGGGAAAAGAAAGCACTACGATGGCAGATATAAAGTCCTATAAACCCCAAAGCAATTCACTGTCCAGCGGGCAGACGCTTTTGCGCGATTACACATTTGATGAGGCCAAACTATTATTAAAGGAGATGGTAGATGCCCTTTGTCTTGATATGATTGACCAGAGTACGGTGGCCCGCTCTTTTACCATAACCATCGGATATTCTTATGAGGCGGAGATGAAACCTGCTGCCGGTACCGTTTCACTGCCTGCAGCAGCAAACAGCTACCGTACAATTATACCATATATTATTGGCCTGTATGAGCGTATCGTACAAAAGGACAAGCCCATCCGCAGACTCGACATATCTTGTAATGGACTGGTGCAGGACCAGTATGAGCAGTATGATTTGTTTACCGATTATACTGCGGTGGAGCGTGACCGTAAGCTGCAGCGGGCCGTTCTTGATATAAAGAGAAGGTATGGCAAGAATGCCGTTGTCCGTGGGATGGACTTACAGGAAGCAGGGACAGCGATGGAGCGTAACCGTCAGATAGGGGGTCACAGAAGCGGTGAATAATGAACATTCTGGTATGGACAGGGCAAATCGGGCGAAGCAGTTTATGCCGTTTGACGCTTTAAAAGGATTTCGGGAAGCTCTTGCCGAAAAGGAGCGTGTTACAGTTCCTAAAAAAGAGCTGAGTGAAGACAGAAAAGCGGAACTTGACATTAAGCTGAGAGAGATACATCAGATGGATGTCGTTACAGCGGAGTATTTCCGGAATGGGGAATATTTGCAGGTGACAGGGGAAGTTTCCGGGATAGATGAAATAAGCCGGATGCTAAAGATTGCCGGTATGGGAATTCCGCTGGATGATATATCTGATTTACATTAGGGAACAAGCGGTTTCATCAATGCTTTATAAAATTTTCACACAATTCTAGCACTCACCTCTTGACAGTGCTAACAAACGGTGTTATGGTTATGTCAATCAAGGAATAATGGGCATAGAAAAATCGGCTCAGACAGATAATCCTGATTGAAATATCTATGAAGAGGCAACAATAGTAGAGATTTAGCTGGAAGGAGGAACCCTTATGAATATTCAGAAATTTACACAGAAATCAATCGAAGCCATCAATGGATGTGAAAAACTGGCATACGAATATGGCAACCAGGAAATTGAGCAGGAACATCTGCTGGTATCCCTTCTGCTGCAAGAGGATGGATTGATTCCCAAACTGATAGAAAAGATGGAAATCAATAAAGAGCATTTCATTCACAATGCTCAGGAATACTTGGCAAAGAGGGTTAAAGTGTCCGGCGGGCAGATATATATGGGGCAGAACCTGAACAAGGCGCTGGTGAGCGCAGAGGATGAGGCAAAGAAAATGGGGGACGAGTATGTGTCCGTGGAGCATTTGTTTCTGGCATTGCTCAAATACCCGAATCAGGCATTAAAAAATATTTTTAAGGAGTACGGCATTACCAGAGACCGTTTCCTGCAGGCGCTTGCAACTGTGCGGGGTAACCAGAGCGTAGTTTCTGATAATCCTGAAGCAACTTATGATACGCTGACAAAATATGGATACGATATGGTGGAGCGTGCCAGGGAGCAGAAATTAGACCCGGTGATTGGACGCGACGGCGAAATCCGTAATGTTGTGCGTATTCTTTCAAGAAAGACCAAAAATAACCCTGTCTTGATTGGAGAACCTGGTGTGGGCAAGACGGCGGTGGTTGAAGGGCTTGCGCAGCGGATAGTCCGCGGCGACGTGCCGGAGGGACTGAAAGATAAAAGGCTGTTCGCGCTTGATATGGGTGCGTTGGTGGCAGGTGCAAAATACCGGGGAGAATTTGAAGAGCGGCTGAAAGCTGTCTTAGATGAAATCAAAAGCAGTGACGGTCAGATTATACTCTTTATCGATGAACTGCACACGATTGTCGGTGCGGGCAAAACCGATGGCGCCATGGATGCCGGACAGCTTTTAAAACCTATGCTCGCCAGAGGAGAACTCCACTGTATTGGCGCTACCACGCTAGATGAATACCGTGAATATATCGAAAAAGATGCTGCTTTAGAACGCAGGTTCCAGCCGGTCCTTGTGGAGGAACCAACGGTGGAAGATACCGTTTCCATCCTTCGCGGTCTTAAAGACCGTTATGAGGTGTTCCATGGCGTAAAGATTACGGATGGTGCGCTGGTTTCAGCAGCGGTGCTTTCCAACCGTTATATCAGCGACCGCTTTTTGCCGGATAAAGCAATTGACCTGGTGGACGAGGCTTGCGCATTGATTAAGACGGAACTGGATTCCATGCCCACGGAATTGGATGAACTGCAGCGCAGGGTTATGCAGATGGAAATTGAGGAGGCAGCGCTGAAGAAAGAGGAAGACCGCCTGAGCAAGGACCGTCTGCAAACGCTGCAGCGTGAACTTGCAGACTTGAAAAATGAATTTCAGTCTAAGAAAGCGCAATGGGATAATGAGAAAACTTCTGTGGAGAAAGTACAGAAACTCCGGGAAGAATTGGAATCTATCAACAATGAGATTGCCAAAGCACAGCAGAATTATGATTTGGAAAAAGCCGCGGAACTGCAATATGGAAAGAAGCCGGAACTGCAGCGTCAATTAGAGATAGAAGAAGAACAGGTGAAAAAGAAAGATTTAAGTTTGGTGCATGAGAACGTCAGCGAGGAGGAGATTGCCCGCATCATTTCACGTTGGACGGGAATTCCGGTGGCAAAACTGACGGAGAGTGAGCGTAATAAGACACTGCATTTAGATAAAGAACTGCACAAACGTGTGATTGGGCAGGACGAAGGGGTCGCCAAAGTCACGGAAGCAATCATCCGTTCCAAAGCAGGTATCAAAGACCCCAGCAAGCCCATAGGCTCCTTCCTGTTTTTAGGACCTACGGGAGTAGGAAAGACAGAGCTTGCCAAGGCGCTTGCCGCAAGTCTGTTTGATGATGAGAATAACATGGTGCGCATTGACATGAGCGAATACATGGAGAAATATTCTGTCTCCCGGCTGATTGGCGCGCCTCCCGGATATGTTGGATATGAAGAGGGAGGACAGCTTACAGAGGCAGTGCGCAGGAAGCCGTATTCCGTAGTGCTTTTTGATGAGGTGGAAAAGGCGCATCCAGATGTATTCAATGTGCTGCTGCAGGTTCTTGACGATGGGCGCATTACCGATTCTCAGGGACGTACCGTGGATTTTAAAAACACGATTCTTATCATGACATCAAATCTTGGTTCTGCTCATCTGCTGGAGGGTATTGAAGAAAATGGTGAGATTAAGCCGGAGTGCGTAGAGGCTGTCATGAGTGAGCTGCGGGGAAATTTCCGTCCTGAATTTTTGAATCGTCTTGATGAGATTATCATGTTCAAGCCTTTGACCAAGGGAAATATTGGCGGAATTATTAAGCTGCTGATGGAGGATTTGAACGAACGTTTGGTGGAGCGGGAAATATCTGTGGAACTGAGTGAGGAGGCGAAGCAGTTTATTGTGGATCATGGTTACGACCCGGTATACGGTGCGCGTCCTTTAAAACGTTACCTGCAAAAGACTGTGGAGACCCTGGCAGCCAAACTGATTCTTGCCGATGAGGTGGGAGCCGGAGATACGATACAAATGGATGTAGAAAATAATCAATTGACTGCAAAATGTAAAAAATAGCGTTTGTATAAGAGGATTTCTTCATATCGTACAGCCCCTTTGTCATACATTGCATAGAAACATCTGTGGAGTATGCAATGTATGAGTGGGAAAAAAATTTGGAGTCGGATGTGGAAAAACCATACAAAACTGCGTGTCTGGGAAAAATGCCTGGTATTTGACCTTCTCTGTATCTGCCTGGTGTCAGGTGCGTTTATGAGCGGTCTGGGAAAACGCATTTCTCTGAATCAGGGCGTGCTGACAACTGCCCGGATTCAGGGAAATGCGCAGGAGGAAAAGAAAAAAGTTGCGCTTACATTTGATGATGGGCCGCATCCCCAATTTACGCCCGAGATGCTTGAGGTTCTGCAGGAATGTGATGTACCGGCAACTTTTTTCTTGTTGGGAGAGGAAGTCGAGAAGTACCCAGAGATAGTAAAGCAGATACAGGAAGATGGGCATCTGATTGGCAACCATTCCTATAAGCATGAACAGTTGAGCAAACTCACGATGGAACAGGCATGTGCGCAGGTAAACCGGACCAATAAGCTGATTTGCGATATTACCGGTACATACCCATCTTATGTGCGTCCGCCGTTTGGGGACTGGCATGAGAAATTAGACTGCCAGATTAATATGGTGGAGGTGCTCTGGGATGTGGATACTTTGGACTGGTCAAGCCAGAATCATGCGGGTATTGTAAATAAGGTATTAAAAAATGTAAAGGAAAATGATATAATACTTATGCATGACGGTTACGAGACTTCGGTCACTGCAGCAAAGGAGATTATAGAGACTTTAAAGAAGCAGGGATATGAATTTGTGACTGTTGATGAAATTTTGTTTGACTGACTGCCCATGTGGTTTTCAGGGTGTACGAAGGAGGACTCTCCCATGGATTTATTTGAGTATATGAGGGAACAGAATCAGCAAAAGGAATCGCCGCTTGCCAGCCGGCTGCGTCCGACTAGTTTGGAGGAAGTAGCAGGGCAGCAGCATATTATAGGAAAAGATAAATTGTTATACCGTGCTATTTTGGCAGATAAACTCAGTTCTATTATATTTTATGGACCTCCTGGAACAGGCAAGACTACATTGGCGAAGGTCATTGCCAACACGACCAGTGCGGAATTTATGCAGATTAATGCCACTGCTGCCGGCAAGAAAGATATGGAAAATGTTGTGCAGCAGGCGAAAGACAATCAGGGCATGTATGGGAAAAAAACAATACTGTTTATTGATGAGATTCATCGATTTAATAAAGGACAGCAAGATTATTTGCTGCCCTTTGTGGAGGATGGGACAATTATTTTGATTGGCGCGACTACGGAAAATCCTTATTTTGAAGTAAACAATGCGCTGTTATCCCGTTCCGTGGTGTTTGAACTGAAACCGCTTGCCAAAGAGGATATCCGCAGTATTCTTCTGCGCGCGCTGACAGATAAGGAAAAGGGGATGGGTTCTTACAATGCTGAGATGGAAGAAGAAGCGCTGGAGTTTCTTGCGGACGTGTCGAACGGGGACGCCAGGGCAGCCCTTACCGCTGTGGAACTGGGGGTACTGACAACTCCGCGGGCAGAAGATGGGAAGATTCACATTACGCTGGCAGTGGCAGCTGAATGTATTCAGAAGCGGGTAGTGCGCTACGATAAGAGCGGGGATAACCATTACGATACGGTATCTGCATTTATCAAAAGTATGCGGGGATCTGACCCGGACGCAGCAGTGTATTATCTGGCAAGGATGCTCTATGCCGGAGAGGATATCCGCTTTATTGCCAGGCGGATTATGATTTGCGCAGCCGAGGATGTAGGGAATGCAGACCCACAGGCATTGACAGTGGCGGTCAGCGCGGCGCAGGCGGTTGAGCATATCGGTATGCCTGAGGCACAGATAATATTGTCCCAGGCAGTTACGTATATAGCATGTGCGCCTAAGAGCAACGCGGCCTGTATGGCGGTCGCCCATGCGATGAAGGCGGTCAGGGACACGCAGACCTCACAGATTCCGGTACATTTAATGGATTCCCATTACCAGGGGGCAGGTAAGCTTGGACATGGAGCTGGCTATCGGTATGCGCATGATTATCCCAATCATTATGTAAAACAGCAGTATTTGCCGGACAGTGTTGTCGGTACAAAATTTTATGAGCCTACGGAAAATGGCTATGAGAAACAAATCCGGTCATATCTGGATTTCTTAGATAAGTCCGCCATGCACGGACAAATGTAAATTTATCAAAGAAAATACTTTACAATCCCTTGACGATAGTGCATAATATGGCATGAAGCAACGAGCGGTGCCAGGTTTTTGAGTGGGCGCTGCGGATTGGAAGCCAATCCTGCCAGGGATGGGGCGAAAGTCAAAGTGAAAGATTAAACAGAACTTCAGGAGGATGAAACTATGCAGTCATTTCAGGAAATGAGCAAGGAAGAATTATTACAGGAGAAGGAAGAACTAACGGCAATTTACCGGAAATATGCAGAAAGTGGATTGAAGCTGGATATGTCCAGGGGAAAGCCCTCTATGGAGCAGTTGGATATATCTATGGGCATGATGGACGTATTAAATGGTAATACGGATTTAAAATGTGATGACGGTACAGATTGCCGTAATTACGGCGTGTTGGATGGAATACGGGAAGCGAAGGTACTTCTTGGCGATATGATTGAGTGTCATCCGGATAATATCATTATTTATGGGAATTCCAGTTTGAATGTCATGTATGATACAATTTCCCGTTCGATGACCCACGGTGTGATGGGAAGCACACCCTGGTGCAAGCTGGATAAAGTGAAATTTTTATGTCCAGTTCCGGGGTATGACAGACATTTCACGATAACAGAATATTTTGGCATTGAGATGATTAATGTGCCCATGCTCCCCACCGGTCCCGATATGGATATGGTGGAAGAGCTTGTAAGCAAAGATGAAGCCATCAAAGGAATCTGGTGTGTTCCGAAGTATTCCAATCCTCAGGGCATCACCTATTCTGATGAGACGGTACGCCGTTTCGCGCGTCTCAAACCGGCGGCAGAAGATTTTCGTATTTATTGGGATAATGCTTATGGCGTACATCATCTGTATGATATAGACCAGGATAATCTGGTGGAAATCCTTGCCGAGTGTAAACGTGCCGGCAATCCTGATATGGTATACAAATTCTGTTCGACTTCCAAAATCAGTTTTCCAGGTTCCGGCGTTGCGGCAATCGCAACCTCCGAGAATAACCTGGTCGATATCCGTAAACAGCTGCAGGTTCAGACCATTGGGCATGATAAGGTAAATCAGCTGCGTCATGTAAGGTTTTTTAAAGATATTTATGGAATGACAGAGCATATGAGGAAACATGCAGATATTTTAAGGCCTAAGTTTGAGATGGTGATTGACGCTTTTGAGAGAGAACTTGCTGGCAGAGATGCCGGAAGCTGGGTTGCGCCGAAAGGAGGATATTTCATCTCCTTTGAGGCTATGGAAGGATGTGCCAAGGCGATTGTGGCCAAGGCCAAGGAAGCCGGTGTTACCATGACGCCTGCCGGGGCTCCGTATCCGTATGGAAAAGACCCCAAAGATTCAACCATCCGCATCGCACCGACATATCCGACATTGGAAGAACTGAAGGTGGCAACAGATATTTTTGTTACTTGTGTGAAGCTGGTTACAATAGATAAAGTCTTAGAGGGAAAGGCAGACACCCGCTAGTCTGCGATAGGGTGTCAGACGAGGAAGAAAGGAAACAATCATTATGGATGCTGCAGACAGATTTAATGAAGGTGTGGATAGTTGGGAAACTGTAATTTTTCTTTATAATTCCGCTTTAAAGGAAGTAGGGACGAAGCTTGAAATTTTAAATGATGAGTTTTGCCATATACACAATTACAATCCCATTGAATATATTAAATCCAGAATCAAGACGCCCGAAAGCATAGTCAAGAAGCTCAAGAGGAACCATTATGAGAGTACAATTGAGAATATGGTCAACCATGTGAATGATATTGCAGGAATCCGGCTGGTATGTTCGTTTACATCGGATATTTACCGGTTGGCGGAAATGATTGGCAGGCAGAATGACCTTACGGTGGTCTCTGTCAAAGATTATATCAAAAATCCAAAAGACAGTGGTTATAAGAGTTACCATATGCTGGTCACGGTGCCCATTTTCCTGACAGACCGTGTGATTGATACGAAAGTGGAGATTCAGATACGCACGATTGCTATGGATTTCTGGGCGAGCCTGGAGCATAAGATTTATTATAAATTTGAGGGGGATGCACCGGAATATATCAGTCGGGATTTGCGTGAATGCGCCGGTATCGTATCTATGCTGGATGCCAAGATGCTTTCCCTGAACGAAGCAATTTTACAGGCCAAAGAAGAACAAGAGGAATAACAGGGATGAAAGTAAGTATTTTAACAGACAACATGGTGTATAAGCGGGGATTTCTGGGCGAGCATGGTATGTCCCTGCTTATTGATACCGGGAAGAAAAGATATCTCTTTGATACCGGACAAAGCCGGGTATTTTTACATAATGCGGCTAGGCTTGGAATTGATTTGAAGAATTTGGATGGTGTTATCCTCAGCCATGGGCATTATGACCACTGTGGGGGGATGGAGCACTGGCAGGAATTGGGAAATGTGCCCATTTATATTCAGGAGAAAGCATTTGAGCAGAAGTATGTGGAAAATTCGCGAAGCAAAGAACTGCGTTATATAGGGGTGGAAAATAAAGACGGCTGGCAGGAAAAAGCAGATGTTCATAAGCTGTCAGGAGGTGGTACACAGATTGCAGAAGGTGTGTATCTGCTCTCTGAAATTCCCTACACGAACGAATTTGAGCCGTTAGCCAGTCAATTCTGGAAAACAAATTTGCAGTATCCAGGGCATGAACTGATTGCAGATGCGATGGAGGATGAGCAGCTTTTAGTGATAGAAACAGAAGAGGGATTGTGCGTTTTTGCGGGTTGTGCCCATGTGGGAATTATCAATTGCCTGCATTATGTGCAGACAGTCTTTCACAATAAACATATCCATTTTCTGGCGGCAGGTATGCATCTCAGGAATAGCGATGCCCATCGTGTGGAAATGACAATCACCGCCTTGAAAAAACAGGGCATTGACCTGGTAGTACCGCTGCATTGTACGGGTATGCGCGCCATAGCAGCAATGCGGGAGGAGCTTGGCAGCGCCTGTATCTTGCCGGAAGTAGGAAGAGTGATACAAGTATATGGAGGATAACATGAAACAGAAGAAAAGCGTGATGTACATCTTTTTGGAAGGGGCAGCGGCGCTGGCGGTATTATTGATGGTGGGAATTTTTCCCTTATATTATCAGGATAACTATATTGACATGTCGAATGCCAAGCTTAACTTTTTCCGCATATGTGCGGTTGGGTTAATTCTGGCATTTATTCTGTTTTCCTGTATGGACCGTTTGATGCAGTATAAGGAATCCATGCAGCAGAAGAATAAAAAACATAAGAAAAAAATGCCATCCAAAGGTCAGGAACAGGTACAAATAGAAAAGGGAGAGGCATTGAAGCAGTGGCTTGGCGGCATCTCAGCGACAACATGGTTTGCCGTTATCTTTGCAGCAGGAATTCTGATTGCCACAGTTTTTTCTGCCAATCCGCAGGAATCCTGGCAGGGACTGGAAGGCAGGAAGCTGGGTGCATTGGTATGGCTGCTCTGCATTGCCATGTACTTGATTCTTGGGAAATATTTAAAGCTCGGCAAGTGGACAGCATGGGTATTTTTAGCTGCCAATATGATAGTGTGTCTGCTGGCTTCCCTGAATTTCTGGGGAGTTGACCCATTAAAGATGTATGAAAATCTTGCAGCGGATCAGTATGGCAGTTTTATCAGTACCATCGGCAATGTCAATGCCTGTTCCAGTTATCTCTGTATGACGGCGCCGGCAGGAATGGCGTTGTATGTTGTGACAAAAGATAAATATCTGCGGGCAGTTTCCGGTGTATATCTGATATTGGCATTTTATGCAGGGTATTGTTCCCACAGTGAGAGTTTTTTGCTGGGAATTGGAGTTTCATTTTTAGTGTTGCTATGGTTTTCTCTGTGTAATCATGAGCGGATGCTGCGGTTTCTGGAAGTCTGTGGTTTTTTATGGATTGCCGGTGTTGTGATGAAAGTAATGATACTTATTGCAGGAAGCAAAGATTTTTCAAACTATATGTATGTGACTTTAATTACAAATAAGTTTCAGTACGGATTACTGCTTAATGGATATTTACTGGCCGCGGAGGGAATACTGCTTGCAGGAGTTCTATTTTTGGTTTGGAACAGGAAGAAATCAGGAAAGGAATTGTCATATAACCTGATTAGAAAAATTATTTTTATTGCTGTAGCAGCTGCGGCAGTTATCGTGATTGCAGCTATCGCTGCCGCAAATCTTAAGCAGTCTGCCTGGGAGGGTTCCTTATCTGCACTGGAGCGCTTGCGCCTGCAGGATTCCTGGGGAAGCGGACGAGGTTATATCTGGCGGATAACCGTGGAATCATGGCTTGCTTCGCCGCTGTGGGATAAGATTACCGGTTATGGTGTAAATTATTACCATATGTTTATCCAGCAGTATGGAGGAACGGCGGTTTCAGAATATTTTGGCGGAGCGCTGCTTGTGGATGCCCATAATGAGCTGCTGCAGATTCTAACCACAATGGGCGTTGTGGGTACGGTCGGTTATTTTGGCCTACTGATTAGCACGGCAGTGAAATCGGCAAAAAGGATTTCTGTTAAGCCGTCTGTGCTTCTTGGTGTAATCCTTGTCTGCAGCTATATGGCACAGGGGCTTGTCAATAACCCCACAGTATTTCTCACCCCATACCTGTTTCTGCTGCTGGGAATGATTAAGAGCATGGAGAAAGCAGAAGATGTCGGAGAATAAAAAACGCCCACAAGGGTCGGTCTCTACGCGCAAAATGCAGCGCAATAATAAAGTGATTTTAAACTTGGCGGTATCAATGGGGGAAGAATTGCTGAAAAACGGCGGTGAAATATACAGGGTGCAGGAGACAGTCGGCCGTGTGATGGAAGCATATGGCGTACAGGATTATCATGTGTTTGTTGTGACCAACGGAATTTTTGCCACGGTACATGAGCAGGATGAAGATGCAGGAAGCATGGTGAGGGATGTCCCTCTTGGCGATATAAACCTTGAGAAAATTGCCGGAATCAATCAGCTGTCCCGGGAAATCTGTCAGGGTTCCTTAAGTATTAGGCAGGCGTATAAGCGTCTGGAGCAGTGCAGACACGCGGAGCCGCTGCGGGATATTTTTTTGGTGCTGGCGTGTGGCATTGAGAGTGCAGGATTCTGTTTCCTTTTGGGAGGAACACCTTTTGACAGTATTTTTTCATTTCTTTTGGGTTTGCTGCTGCAGGCATTTTTGGTGGCAGGGACGAAGAGAAATGTATCCAAATTTCTGCTGAATATTCTGGGCAGCGCGTTTGTGACAGCGGGCAGCCTGGCGCTTTATGGGATGGGACTTAGCGTTCAGTCTGACCGTATTATTATCGGTGGAATCATTGTCCTGATGCCAGGTGTGGCATTGGTTACCGGCATTCGCGACTCATTTAATGGGGATTACCTGTCAGGCGGCATTCGTCTGATGGATGCGTTGCTGACCGGGATTTGCATTGCCGTAGGGGTGGGCGCTTCCGTCAAGATATTTCAAATGCTGGGAGGAGGTGCGTTGCCCATATGATTATCCAGTTGTTGGTCGCAGTTATATCTACACTGGCATTTGCTGTGCTCTTCCATGTACCCCGGCAGGAGTATTTGTACTGTGCGGTGAATGGCGGACTTGGCTGGATGGTGTATAAGTTCTGTCTTGGCTGTGGTATTGGAGTGCCTGTTTCATCGTTGTGGGCAACGCTTACCTTAACCTTAGTGGCGAGAATTCTCTCCGCCTTGCGTAAAATGCCCAGTACAGTATTTCTGTTGGCAGGAATTTTTACGCTGGTGCCCGGCTCAGGTGTTTATTATACTGCGTATTATCTCATTATGAATGAATTGTCCAAATGTACGGCGAAAGGAATTGAGACATTTAAAATTGCAGGAGCGATTGTTTTAGGAATTATTTTTGGTCTTGCGCTGCCGCAGAGCTGGTTTAACCGCCTGGGCAGATTAACAGATAAAAAAGGAAGGTCTGTTGCAAAATAGCAGCAGACCTTCTTTTCATATAGATTTGTTGATGAAAATGCGTGAAACTTTTCATTAGCAGTATTCTCGTTTCTGCCAATTCTTATAAACTGGTGCAGCTGTGAATGGTTAAATCTCACATTTCCAGAAGTATGCACTGTAAGGAGGAAGTTCACTGCCGCCGCCAAAATCATGGTTTTCGCCGCTAATCAGGTCGACAGCCATGCCGCATCCGGCGTCAAAGTGCGCGGTATATGTCTCACTGTCCGCATTGATAGCAACCAAGACCCTTTCATTTGCGCTTTTTCGCTCAAAAATACATTGTTTGTTGGTAAGCACTACAGAGCGGAACTCTCCGTAATTCAAAGCCTCGGAGGATTTCTTGGCTGCGGTAAGCTTGGCAATCCATGCGGTCAGGTCTGTCCATTCCGGTTCCTCAAAACTGGGACGCAGAGAGGGATCTCCATTTGATTTATCGCCTTTTACGCCCCATTCGCTGCCGTAATAGACACAGGGGATACCCGGCATACCAAAGCAGAGTGCGTAAATCAGAGGCAAATGTTCCGGGATGTTTAAGATGGAGGCGATTCTGGAGACGTCGTGGTTATCCACAAAGCTCAGCAGATGTTTTCCGCGGTATAAGGTCCAGTTCTCTGGTCCGAACTGCCGCAGCAGGGAGTGGATAATCTCAAACATATTCATGGAATTGAAACTGGAGTGCAATCCCTTGTAACACTCATAATTGGTGGCCGAGTGCAGCATAGAATCATTCATTAGCTGATTATAGTCACCGTGCAGCATTTCCCCAACAAGGAAAAAATCTTCTTTGAGATTGTCGCAATGATTGCGCAGCCGTCTTACGAAATCATGGTCCAGACAGTAGGCAACGTCCAGTCTCAGTCCGTCGATGTCCCAGGTGTTCACCCAGTAAGAGACACTTTCTAAGAGATACTGGATAACTTCTTCGTTGCGCAGATTCAGTTTTACAAGGTCAAAGTTCCCTTCCCAGCCTTCATACCAAAGACCGTCATTATAACCGGAATTTCCATGGAAATCAATGTGGAACCAGTCACGGTAACGGGAATTTTCGCGGTTTTGCAATACATCCTGGAAAGCAAAGAATCCTCTGCCGGCATGGTTGAATACACCGTCCAATACGATACGGATGCCTGCTTCATGCAGAGCATCGCAGATTTCCTTGAAATCGTCGTTGTCGCCCAGGCGCACGTCAATTTTGCGGTAATCTCTGGCATTGTAGCCATGGGTATCGGACTCAAATAATGGGGAGAAATAGATGGCATTCACACCTAATTTCTCTAAATGGGGAATCCAGTCTTTTATTTTGAGGATACGCCTCATGGGAATTCCATCATTTTCAAAAGGAGCGCCGCAGAAACCTAAGGGATAGATTTGATAAAATACACTTTCATAAGCCCACATAATAAAGTAAATCCTTTCTGTATACGTTAAGTAAATTTCTGAAATATAACGAAATTATCCAGATAGTAATATTATAATTGTAAATGCTGGTTTAGGCAATGGAAAAGCGCAAAAATAGCAAATTATGACGAAATCTGAATTGATATTGACACCAAAATATAGTAAAAGGTATAATAATATCCAAAAGAATTGGCATAGAGCCGTAATAGTTTTGGATTGTTGTAAGATTGGAGATATAGAATGAAAAAGGGACAGGATAAGAGCAGAAAAGATGGAGGGAGTTCCCTGCTCGTTTCTATCATAATAGTATTTCTGATATTAGGGGTTATTGTATTTTCTTTGGCAGGGAGGATATCGAAGGAGATGTCAGCCTCTGCAATTCAGAACCTTAGTGAGAGTTTGGATTTGATAGAATGTACAATAGAAGCAATTTTGAATAATGAAGCAGATTTTCAGAAGCTGATAGCCCAGAAAGTTGCTCTGGCGGACGACCCCGAAGAGTATATCTCATCCTATAAGAAAAATTCGACTATGGTCAAGCTGTCCCTTATAGCAGAGGGGCAAACAGAAGGAATTTCCAACATGGGCGAAAAATTTACAGAGGAGGGACTGGATTTTTCGGCAGGATGGGAAGTTGAAGATTTGCAAATTTCCCAATCTTATATTAATTATATGGGGACATGGGCATATACCATGAAATGTCCGGTAGTACGAGATGACAAGGAGATTGCGGCTCTTTATATCGAGTATGTCTATGATTCCCTTGATAAATCTCTGCCAGAGGGTTTTTATAATGATACGGCGCTGCTGTATATCATGGATGCACAGAGCCAGAGGCTGGTGCTGAAACCGAAAGGTATGGGTGAGCGCAGTGCGGGTCATCTGAATCTGGAGGATTTCTACCATGCCAATGATATCAAAGAGCGGGAACTCAGGCAGAAAGTGGACAGCTGCCTTAAGGATGGCAAGAATATTTTGTTTTATCACACTATTCGTGGGAAGCAGTCTTTGAATTATATGTGGTCGGTAAATGAAGGTTCCATTTACCTGATTGGTTATGTTCCAGTAGAAGCTATTCAGCAGGAGAGCAGGGCGGTGCGCCACAACATATTTATCGTTGTTGTGGCGATGCTGACAGCATTTTTCCTTTGCTGTCTGTTTTATTATCTTAACCAGAGGAAGCAGAATAAAATACGCAGGGAGCGGGAGGCAGAGAGGGAACTGCATAACAAACAGCTTGCAGAGGCATTGCAGGCGGCGCAGATTGCCAGCAACTCCAAGACAATGTTCCTTTCCAACATGTCGCATGATATTCGAACACCTATGAATGCGGTTCTTGGTTTTACAGCGCTGCTTGCCCTGGAGGCAGAAAATCCGGCTAAGGTCAGAGAATACACGAAAAAGATTACAGCATCCGGTCAGCATTTGCTGAGTTTAATCAATGATGTTCTTGACGTATCTAAGATTGAGAGCGGTAAAGTGGTGCTTAATATGGGGAATTTTACTTTAAATGACCTTGTATCTTCTGTTGATGCAATTATCCGGCCTATGGCGGAGGGCAGAAAACAGAGTTTCCATGTGGAAGTGACTGGAATCAAGCATGAGTATCTGTTAGGCGATGAGACCAGGATTAATCAGATTTTAATTAATTTGCTGTCAAATGCGGTTAAATATACCCAGGAGGGGGGCAATATCTGGTTCCGTATTATAGGGATGAAGCAACGTTCCAACCAATTTGAGCATATCCGTATTGAAGTGGAAGACGATGGATATGGAATGACGCCCGAATATCTGGAGACAATTTTTGAAGCTTTTACCAGAGCAGAAAACAGTACGACAAATAAGGTGCAGGGTACGGGGCTTGGTATGGCAATTACCAAGAATATTGTGGAACTTATGGGCGGGACGATAGATGTGTCCAGTGAAGTGGATAAGGGCAGCCTGTTTAAGGTGGAACTGGAACTTCGTATACCGGAAGAACAGGCGGATAAACGGTTTTGGAGGGAAAGAGGAATTGACCGCATTCTTGTTGTGGGCAGCGAGCAGGAGACATGTGAAAATATTCAAGTGCTGATGAAGGATACAGAGGTAGTGGTAGATACGGCTTGTGACTTGCAGGCAGCTGTAAATATGATAAGTGAAAGCAACAGGGATGATTACCATCTCATTTTGCTGGATTGGGATGAAACAGAACTTGGCGGGATTTCAGCTGCCCAAAAACTTTGGGAATGTACGGCAGCGCCGATTTTGTTTTTGGCGTCTTATGAGGCAAAGAGGACGGAAAGTGTGGCTGAGATGGAGAATGCTGAAGTCCTCTGCAAACCATTTTTTGTTTCTGCCTTGAAAGAGAAGATTTTGGAGATGCAGGAAGCTGGAAAAGTAGCAGCAAAGCTGGAAGAGGAAGATAATAACAGCCTGGAGGGTTTACATTTTCTTGCGGCTGAGGATAACATGATTAATGCAGAAATCTTGTCAGAAATCTTGAGTATGGAAGGTGCGAGCTGTGAAGTTGCTGAAAATGGTAAACTGGTGTTGGAGCGGTTTGAACGAGCCCAGGAAGGTGAGTTTGATGCCATTTTGATGGATGTGCAGATGCCGGTGATGAATGGCTATGATGCGACGAGAGCAATCAGAGCGCTAAATCGCAGCGATGCGGCAAAGATTCCTATTATAGCCATGACAGCCAATGCTTTTGCAGAGGATGAGAAAGAGGCGTTAGCTGCGGGCATGGATGTGCATTTGGCAAAACCTATAGATATAGGCCTTTTAAAGAAGGTTATTAATAGATATGTAAATGGAAAGGAATAAAATATGAGAATAAAAGAACTGATTAGAACATTAACGCTATGCGGTCTGGCAGCGCTCATGGCATTGACAGTGGCAGCGTGCGGATTGGGGGATCCGAATAACGATGTAATCATAACGGAGGAGGAGAGTAAGAAAGTTGTCAATTTATTCAGTCCTATGGAAAAGACAGAACCTGATGCTGAGAATACGGCAAGAAGCGCATTTGATAAAACCATAATTATGGCAGAGGAGCAGCTTGGGGTTGATGTAGCGTACAGGTCTTATACGGCGGAAGATTATCAGGACAAAACGTATGATGATGTGATAGTGGATCGTGTACGCAATAATATGGATGATATATATCTGTTAAATCCAGACATTGTGCAGACTCTCGGAGAGGAGGGAAAGCTGGTGGATTTATCGGACCTTTCGTGTGTGGAAAATCTGCGGGAAGTCGTAAAGACAGCCAATATGGTAGATGGAAAACTGGTGGCAATCCCGCAGGAAGTGGTGGCATATGGTCTGTTCATCAATAAGGATATGTTCGATAAATATAACCTTGAGTTACCGGAAACGCCGGAAGATTTTCTGGAGTGCTGCCGGGTATTTAAGGAAAACGGCATCGAGACGCCTGTGGGGGCAAATCGTTGGTGGCTGGAAACTTTCGTATTTGCGCAAGGTTTTGCAGACATGTACAATGGCGGGGATACGGAAGCTGAGGTGGCCAAACTTAACAGTGGGGAGAGTAAATACAGCGATTACATGCGTCCGGGATTTGAGTTCCTCCAAGAGCTGATAGACAAAGATTATATTGATGCCAAGAAAGCTTATGTCAGTGAGGCGATTGAAGGGGAAGGAGATGATTTTCTGGCGCAGAAGACGCCGATTGTCATGGCATATTGGGGAGCGGCGAATACAGAGACCGCTTATGGGAACCCGGATTTCAATATGCAGGTTATTGGATTTCCCAGCAGTCATGGGCAGATGCCAGTAGTGCCTATTACGGGATTTGGCGTCGGTGCGGAGGCAGAACATCTGCAGGATGCGAAGGACACGCTTGAAGTGATACTTTCAGACGAAGCGCTGCAGGTTTACACGGAGACCAACAAGGTGATTTCGCCCTCCAAAAATGTAAAGGTTGACTGTGTACCGGCGTTAAAGCCGCTGAATGACAAGATAGAGGATAATGTCTATGTTCTGGCGTCCAATGCGGGGCTAAAACTAGAGCAGTGGGGCAATACCTGCCTGATTGTGCGCGAGCTGCTGAATGGTTCCACGGTAGATGAGTGTATGGCAATGTTTGATAAACTGCAGGAAGAATCGCTGAATAAATAAAATAAATCAGGACATCTAAGGTGCAATGTATGGCGCTTTTGATGTCCTGATTTTTCTATCTTAATTGTTCGATTAAGTCATATCTCTTGATTTCTGAACGCAGCCGCGTTGGGCGGCAATCACCGCACTGCGCAGCCCACGCTGTTCTAACGTTGCGACGGCTTCTATGGTGGTTCCGCCGGGAGAGCAGACTGCATCTTTGAGGGCGCCGGGGTGTGTTCCGGTTTCTAACACCATCTTAGCCGCGCCGAGTACAGCCTGGGCGGCAAATTTGTATGACTGTGCCCGGGGCATTCCATCGGCAACGGCGGCATCAGACATCGCTTCAATAAACATATATACATAGGCAGGGGAGGAGCCGGAGACGCCAATCACAGTATCCATCATGGATTCCGGGACAGCTTCGCATTTGCCGAAACTATTAAAAAGCGCCATGGCCTCTGCAAGGTCATTGTCTGTGACATTTTGATTGGCACAGAGTGCGCTCATCGCTTCGCCAACCAATGCCGGAGTATTTGGCATAGCGCGTACGAGACGGATGTTTTTGGCAAATGCGGCTTCAATTTTCTCGATGGTCTGTCCGGCGGCAATGGATATGATAAGCGTTTCTGGTCTTACACTATCTTTAATTTCAGCAATAATTTGTTCAAATAAATAAGGTTTTACGGCAAGAAAGAGGATGTCCGACTGTCTGGCAGCGGCGTGATTGTCTCTAGTGGCGGTTATCCCGAAACGTTCTTGCAGGGAAGAAATCGTTTGTTCTGTCCTGGCAGTGGCAATTATCTGTTCCTTTGCAGCGAGGCCGGAGTTTAAAATACCTCCGATAATGGCGCTTGCCATATTTCCGCCGCCGATAAATCCGATTGTCTTATTCATGTTCTGTAAATCCTCCATTTTGATTTCTGAGTAGCTACAAATATCATAACAGCAGCCTGCAAAATGTGCAAGACATATGATTTTAGATAGTACTAAGAATTTTTAACAGTTCAGCCCACGCCATTCGCAAAGTTCTACGCTTCGCTTCGGTCGTTGCCAAACAAGTGCCACTGGCACTTAGCACGATTTTCCCCGATTTATCCCGGCTGGCTGAACTGTAGCTGCCAAACTGGACATACCAGATTCCAGAAAAACCGACGATTGACATTATTAAGCTATGGAATTATAATAAAAATAACAATATTTGAAACTGGTATAACCAACAGGAGAGAGTGGACATGAAGGAATTCAAGGTGATAGAGGTTAAGCGCAGTATTTTAGAAGACAACGATGCGGATGCGGCATTGCTCAGAGAGGAGTTAAAGGCTCAGGGGACGTTTCTCCTGAATCTGATGTCATCACCAGGGGCAGGAAAGACTACAATGTTAAAAAGGCTGATTTCCATGCTGAAGGATGAGATGAGAATAGGAGTCATGGAAGCGGACATTGATTCTGATGTTGATGCGCAGGCGATTGCAGATATGGGTGTGCGTGCTATCCAGCTGCATACCGGAGGCATGTGCCATCTGGATGCGTCTATGACCAGACAGGGGCTTCGGGAATTTAATGCCGGTAACCTTGATTTGGTTGTATTGGAGAATGTGGGTAATCTCGTATGCCCTGCAGAATTTGACACAGGTGCATGTCGGAATGTGATGATTTTATCTGTGCCGGAGGGGGATGATAAGCCTTTAAAATATCCGCTGATGTTTTCCGTCTGTGACGTGGCGCTTATCAATAAGATAGATGTGCTGCCTTATTTTGATTTTGATATGGATAAATGTCAGGAGTATATTCATATGAGGAATCCCGAGGCAAAGATAATTCCCATCTCTGCCAAGAACGGAGAGGGTTTTATGGAGTGGGCGCAGTGGCTGCGTGAACAAGTAGCTGCGTGGGCAGACTCAAGATAAATGAAGTAAAATTTAAAGGAAAGAGGGTAATTATTATGATGTTTCAGGTGTATGGAGATGGCGCAGGCTGGCAGCTTTTTGGGTGGCTGCTGGTATTTGTAAGTTTGATTTTGGTGAACGAGGTTGCGCGCCGTTCAAAAATCGGAGGGATTTGTTGTTTTCTGGCGCTTCCGGCGGCACTGACCGTGTACTTTATCGCTATTCAGATTGGTGCGGCGACTGGTGCGCAGTGGGCATTGGAAAATGACACGTATTTACATATGAACAGCTGGTTTCACTATGCAAAATTGTATGCGGCAACGGCTGGCTGTATCGGCTTCATGATGCTCAAATATAAATGGGGCGTTGGTAATACGCATTGGTTTAAAGTATTTCCTTTTGCGATTGTGGCAATCAATATTTTAATTGCCGTGGGCAGCGATTTTGAATCGGGAATCCGCGGGTTCATGGCGCTCGCTGAACAGGGGGACCGCTGGTGGCTTTCCTCTGAGAACGTCTGGCTGTACGGCGGCTGGTGGAACTGGGTCAACGGTATCGCAGGAATTATCAATATTTTCTGTATGACAGGCTGGTGGGGGATTTATGCTTCTAAGGATAAGAAAGATATGCTGTGGCCGGATATGACATGGTGCTTTATCATCGCCTATGATATCTGGAATTTTGCTTATACTTACAATAACCTGCCTACCCACACATGGTACTGCGGTATGGCTCTGCTGCTGGCACCTACCTTTGCAGCGATGTTGTGGAACAAGGGCGGCTGGATTCAGAACCGTGCCAATACATTGGCTCTGTGGTGTATGTTTGCGCAGGTATTTCCGCTGTTTCAGGATGAAGGTAAATTTGCAGTTCTGCCGTCGCTTTATAAGGATGGCGTGATGGACGCGGCGGTGCGCCCTCTGGCGGCAGACCCGACGATGCAGGGCGTGATTTCCGCACTGGCATTGATTGCCAATGTAATCTGCATGGCAGCAATTATCAAGCGCGCGAAAGAACAGAAAAAGAACCCGTATACCAATGAAATCTTTACAGACCAGAAAGACTTCAAGGATGCAATGGCAAGGGCAGAGTAGAGAATACCAGGAGAGGAGACTTACGTATGGCAGATCCATTATTTCCCAATCCCCACCCCGAGGAACCGTTTCGGGAGCCGGTTGCAAAGCTGGCGAAAATGATAACAGATAGAATCCCCATAGTGCTGGGGATGGAGAAGATAACCAAAGATTCTCCGGAATACATTGGGCTTTGTGCTATCTGTACAGATGAGATGGCAGAAATTGCCATGAAGATGGGCAAGCGCAAGCCCCGTACACTGGAGGATATGGTAAGGCTTACAGGCAGGGACAAAGCGTACCTGGAGGATATTTTGCAGAAAATGTCCGTAAATGGGCTGATTGAATATAACTGGGAGAATTCTCAGCATGAAAAGCAATATGTGCTGCCCATGTTTGTTCCGGGAAGCGCAGAGTTTGCCAATATGAATGCAGACCTTTTGCAGGAGCATCCGGAAATGGGACGGTTCTTTGAGCGTATGAGCCGTCTGCCTTTAGAAAAGGTTACGCCGATGGTGCCGCCGGGAGGCGCTGGAATCGGTATGCACGTGATTCCGGTGGAGAAAGCCATTGAAATGGAGAATCATTCTGTCTCTGTGGAACATGTTTCCCATTGGCTGGATAAGTATGATGGAAAATATGCGGCAAGCCCCTGCTCCTGCCGTCGTTCCCGCAAGACGTTTGAAGAGGGCTGCGGGGATGACCCGGAGGGCTGGTGCATTGCCGTGGGCGATATGGCAGACTATGTGGTGGAGACCAACAAAGGAGGTCGCTATATTACCAGGGAGGAAGCCTTGGAAATCATGAAGATTGCTGAGGAGAACGGTTTTGTCCATCAGATTACCAATATTGACGGCGAGGACAAGATTTTTGCTATCTGTAACTGCAATGTGAATGTATGTTATGCTTTGCGTACCTCTCAGTTATTTAATACGCCCAATATGTCGCGGTCGGCCTATGTGGCGCATGTGAAGACGGAAAACTGTGTGGCATGTGGGCGCTGTGTGGAATACTGTCCGGCGGGTGCGGTAAAGCTGGGACAGAAATTATGCAAGAAGGACGGCAGCGAGGTCTCTTATCCCAAGCAGCCCCTTCCCTCCCAGGTGAAATGGGGACCCCATATGTGGACGGAGGACTACCGGGACAAGAACCGTATCAATTGTTATGATACCGGGACGGCTCCCTGCAAGACAGCGTGCCCGGCGCACATTGCCGTGCAGGGTTATCTGAAAATGGCAGCGCAGGGCAGATATCAGGAGGCACTTGCCTTAATTAAGAAAGAGAATCCATTTCCGGCGGTCTGCGGTCATGTCTGCAACCGCAGATGTGAAGATGCCTGTACACGAGGGACTATTGATGAGGCGATTGCCATTGACGAGGTGAAACGCTTTATCGCAGAACAAGATTTGAAAGCGGAGACCAGATATGTGCCTAAGAAAGTGGTGCCTTCCCTGAAGGGCGAATTTACAGAAAAAATCGCTATAATCGGCGGAGGTCCGGCGGGACTGTCCTGCGCTTTCTACCTGGCTGAGAGAGGTTACCATCCTACTGTATTTGAGAAAAATCACAAAGCCGGAGGTATGTTGGTATATGGAATCCCATCCTTTAAGCTAGAGAAGGACGTCGTACAGGCGGAGATTGATATTATTAAGGAACTGGGTGTGGAAATCAAGACCGGCATTGAAGTAGGCAGGGATATTACGCTGGATGAACTGCGCGCACAGGGGTACAAGGCGTTTTACATAGCCATTGGCTGTCAGGGCGGAAGAGGTGCAGATATCCCAGGTGAGGATGCCAAGGGCGTTATGACTGCCGTTGATTTCCTGCGTACTGTTGGTGAGGATGAATCTTATCAGGTCAATGGCAGGACAGTTGTCATCGGCGGAGGAAACGTGGCAATAGATGTGGCGCGCACCAGCAGCCGCTGTGGTTCAGAGAATGTTGCCATGTACTGCTTAGAGAGCCGGGACATCATGCCGGCGTCCAAAGAGGAGATTGAGGAGGCAGAGGAAGAGGGCGTGGCTATTTGTTGCGGCTGGGGACCCAAGGAGATTCTTATGGAGGATGGCAAAGTCAAAGGCGTCGTCTTTAGGAAATGTCTTGCTGTCAATGATGCAGATGGCAAATTCAATCCGCAGTTTGATGAACATGATACTGTCACCGTGGAATGTGAAAATGTGTTCCTTAGTATCGGTCAGAGCATTATATGGAAAGATTTGCTGAAGGGTTCTAAGGTTGAGCTTGGCAGAGGCGGGGCAGCAGTGGCAGATTCGCTGACTTACCAGACAGCAGAACCGGATATCTTTGTGGGCGGTGATGTCTATACGGGACCGAAGTTTGCTATTGACGCAATTGCGGCTGGCAAGGAGGGCGCAGTCTCCATTCACCGGTTTGTGCAGCCGCATACCAGCATGACAATTGGGCGTAACCGCCGTCAGTTCGTGGAGCTGGATAAGGAAGATATCAAGGTGGAAACGTACGATAACTCCAGCCGTCAGATATCTGGTGTGGATGAAAACGCAGACCGTAAGAAATCTTTCCGTGACCTTTCAAAGACGTTCACCGAGGAACAGGTAAAGAAAGAGACCGCAAGGTGTTTAAGCTGCGGAGTCTCCGTAGTGGACGAAAACTGCTGTATCGGCTGCGGCGTCTGCACTACGAAATGTGAATTTGATGCGATTCACCTGTATCGGGAGAATCCCGAATGCAGCACAATGCGAAAGAGTGAGGATAAGTTGAAATACATCCTTCCCTATGGCGCGAAGCAGGCAATAAAGATAAAGTTTTCTAAGAAAAAGTAAAGGTCGGTTGTTATGCACGAACTTGGAGTAGTGTTTCATGTCATTAAAATAGTGGAGGAAGTTGCCGCCGAGAATCAGCTGACAGAAGTGGAATCCGTAACGTTGGAGTTGGGGGAGGTGTCTGGCGTTATTGAGTCCTATCTGCAGAACTGTTGGAAATGGGCAGTGAAAAAGCGCAGTGCAATTCTCAAAGATGCGGCATTAAAAGTAGAGACAGTTCCGGCTGTGACGTACTGTGAAGATTGCAGGAAAGTTTATGGCACAATTGAACATGGCAAAATATGTCCCTACTGCGGGAGCGGAAACACCTATCTGCAGCGGGGGAATGAGTTTCAGATAAAGGAGATTAGCGCGTGCTAATCTCCTTTTTTATCTTATAGGAAATACCTTGTCACGCTAAAGCGACCGCACTCGGCGCGTCAAAGTGTGCAATCCCCTCAAGATTGAGGGGAAGGGGAGTTGAAGTGGGCTTGCCCACTTTGTTCCGCGCAGGGGCGTCCAAAGGAAGATAAGAAGGAAAGTTTTGTAAAGTATTTGCCCGCATTGCGGCGTTATGGTAGAATTTTAAGAAAAGCGTTTTGGGAGGTTAGATAGATGAAAGTCCTGATTGTGGAGGATGACGAGGCCATAGCAAATCTAATAAAGATTAATCTGGCAGCCGCGGGATACGACTGTACCTGCGCTTTCGACGGCAAGGAAGGAGCGGACTGTATCGAAAAAGAAAATTTTGACTTGATTTTGCTGGACATTATGCTGCCGGGCATTGACGGTTATGAACTGCTGGAATATGTAAAGCCTATCGGCACGCCGGTCATTTTCCTGACGGCAAAAGGCAGGGTGGAGGAACGGATTAAAGGGCTGAAGCTTGGGGCGGATGATTATATTGTCAAACCATTTCAGGTTGGAGAATTGCTCGCCCGTGTCGAGGCGTTGCTGCGCAGATGCAGGAAAGGGGATAAAAGGCTCTTCTTCCATGATGTGGAAATTGCCCTGGATTCCAGAACAGTCACCAAAGGCGGGGTGTTGGTGGAGCTTACCGTGAAGGAATTTGACCTGCTGGCAGAACTGATACGGAATAAGAATATCGCCTTATACCGGGACAGGCTGTATGAGAAGGTGTGGGGGGAGCCATATATGGGGAATACCCGTACGCTGGATTCCCATATCCAGCGTCTCAGGCGCAAGCTGGAATGGGAGGATGATATTAAGACGGTATTTCGGATTGGATATCGGCTGGAGGATGGGAAATGAAACTGTTCCATAAAATTTTCTTGTGTTTTGTTGTGGTGTTCAGCATTACGTTTCAGGCTGCGGGATATCTGATGATCAATTATTCGTATGAAAATGTGATGGAGCAGGAAACAAAGATTGCCTTTCAGGACTATCTGCACAACCGGGATATCTTACAGTCAATTTTGTATACGAAAGGGAATTTTGTCATCAAAAATACAATAGACGAGGAAAAAATCCTGAAAAATTTTACAGTTCCGCTCAACCTGTATGGCGCGTACGGAGAAGAAACAGTCGCTATAATTGGAATAGACAGGGACTTGGTGGTGGATGAATATACGACGGGCTGGTTCGTGACAGACTGGAGAGCCTTGTATATTTGTGAAAGAGCGCAAGGGCGCACTCTTTTTGAGGCAAAATTCTTTGATGGGAACGAAGAAAATGTAGCCTATCGGGTCTATGAGAGGGAGGGGCAAAGTTATATTTTCATGTTTGGTTGTATCCGGACGGATAGGGTCCATGCATTTTTGCTTACACAGACGGATATTACCCCTGCAGTCAATAATCAGAAAAATATGGCGGCCTATTTCCAGAGAGTGTTTATCCTTATCCTGTGTCTCAGCTTTCCGGTTATCTTTCTGTTGACAAAGATGCTCGTCTCCCCAGTCCGAAAAGTCGGGGAAGCGGCGGGAAGAATTGCCCAGGGCAATTATTCGCAGAGAATCCATATCAAAGGGAAGGATGAGATTGGCGAGCTGGCAGACGGTTTCAATCATATGGCGGAGCAGGTGGAGGAAAAGATTATGCAGCTTTCGGATATGGTAAGGCAGAAAGAGGATTTTACGGCAAATTTTGCCCATGAACTGAAGACGCCGATGACGTCCGTTATTGGCTATGCCGACATGCTCTATCAGCGCGATTTGCCGAGGGAGGAGGTAAAGAGCGCTGCCGGATATATCCTGGACGAGGGGATGCGCCTGGAAGCGCTGTCTTTGAAATTGATGGATTTATTTGTGCTGGACAGGCAGGATTTCCTATTGGAAGAAATGAGCGTGCCAATCATATTTGATAATCTGCATCAGGGGATTCGGCCATTATGTGAAAAATATGGAACTGCCCTGCATATAGGGATGGAGGAGGGCATTATCCGGGTGGATTTCGACCTTTATAAGACCTTGATATTAAATCTTGCGGACAATGCCGTCAAGGCGGGGTGCCAAGATCTCTGGTTTAGCGGGAAAGCGCAGGGGGATTATTATCAGATAGAGGTTAGGGATAACGGAAGGGGAATCCCCAAAGAAGAATTGGGAAGGATAACGGAGGCTTTTTATATGGTGGACAAATCCCGCGCAAGGAAACAGCACGGCGCCGGTCTTGGAATGGCGCTGGCAGCAAAGATTGTCAAGATACATGGGGCGAAGATGGAGATAGACAGCGATGGGAAGACGGGAACTGCCGTCCGCCTGGAATTTGTCTTGGCAGAAGGAGGCAGGGATGAAGAAGACATCTAGATACACAATTTTGACCATGCTTCTTGCAGTTGCCATATCATTGGGCAGCATGGCGTGCCTGAACCTGATTCTGCGGGTGAGGGAAGGCTGGCTCCTGTCAGCGAATGGGGCGATTTTGGCAGGGAGCATGGTCAATGAGTGGCAGAAACGCCAAAATATTTCCGTGCGGCAGATAGAGGAAGTTATCAAAAGCTGGGATAAGGGGATGACCGCGCATGATCCTGTCAATGGGCAGATTTCCATGGAAGAGGCGATAAGGGCAGGGCGGGCATGGTTTACCAAGATGGATTTGGAAGAGTATGACCGGGAAAGGGATGAGAAAGCCCGGATACATTCCGCTTATGCGATGCTTAGAACGCTGGAAGAGCCGGCAAAAGCAGAGGAAAAGCCGTATTACAGTTTTTGGGAGGTCCGGCTTTCTGGAGGTTCTGTGGAGGCAGTCTTGTATGTGAACGCGGTGACCGCAGGAGTCTGGCAGGCAAAGGTGAAATTCCATGATAATTTGCCGGAGGAGATGCCGTATTGGAAACTGAAGAGTTTTATGGAATTTAACGGATTGACGCCCTATTATAAAGGCGCGGCAAGGAATGAAGAGGGGACAAAGGCAGTCTGGGAAGATGAGGATAGCCGGCTATGTGCCCGCATGGAATTTGCGTATGGCAATGATAGCCATGAACTGCCGGATTCTGATGATGGAGGGAGCAAAGCAGCCGAAGGGAAGGGAGCGTGTGCTGTCATGACCCTGGAACTGGCGGTGAGGAAGGAAACGAAGGGAAACGAACGCCCATAACGGTGAGATTTTACAACTATGACACAACTTTGATGAAAGTAAGACACAACGCCAAGGTAAGATAGAGACATATCCTGCCTGAGGGCTGCGTTTTACTTTTTTGCAAAGATTTTGCCAAGCGAAAACGTGAAAGAGAAAAAGGAGCATAGGGTGGGAAATACATTGGATAGGAGATAGGAGGTTATGAGAAAATCAACTGCTTTAAAGACGCTGCTGCGCGCTCCGCTAAAGACCTTGCTGACGTTTCTTTTGATTGCAGCGGCTTCATTTGCGCTGTTTTCCCGCGTCACGGACTTTGCCGTCACCATGCGGGAAAATAAGGAGGTTGAGGGCTTTTATTATGCCACGGCGGGTCTCAGCAATTATGTGCCCAGTACCTATGTTGAGACGGAGTATCTCAGTTCGCCGAATGGCTATGCGATGAGTGGTTATGGTTTCATGTATAAAATGGAGCAAAAGCCGGAGCCAACGAAGGAACAGTTGGAGGAATTTAAATCGCTGCCCGGCGTGACGCTTGTCGATGCAAATTACGTGGCGGCGGGGCGGGTGGAGGATTATACACGTCTGGAACTTTCCTCGGGATTCGTCCTGTTTGAGGGCACATACGAAGGGTATGAGGATGAGTACAGCAATCCATCCATCCTGTGCGACCATGTCACTCTGAAGTTTGACGACGTTAAGGTTCTGGGTTGCCAGGGTGGGCCTGAAATTCCGCGCTCTTTCACCGTGGGAAACGTACCTCTGGGAGAGACGTATTATGCGAAATCCCCCTATACCCGTGCGTATTACGATAATCTGAAAATTGGCAGCAGATGCCTGATGCTGGCAATGAATACAGGCTATCGGCGTGAGTCGGATAACGAGTCAGGAATTACGTTCCGTCCCCAGCATTGGGGAGAGGGGGCTTTGCGTGTCATAGATGGGGAGCCGGACAATTATCTGGAGACAGAATCCTTTGCGCTCCAGAAGTCCTGGCTGGACGCAATCGAACACAACAGGCACGTTTTCGAGGTCCGGTATGCCACCGATATGCGCATGGTAGCATCAGAATCCATCATTTGTGAAGGACGTTATTTTACGCAGGAAGATACGGACGTCTGTGTCGTAAGTGCGGAATTTTTGAAAGAATATGGGCTGTCTGTTGGGGATTGCATCCGTGTACGGCTGGGAGACCAGGTTTACCGTGATTTCTGTGGTGTGTACGCGGTGACATACACAGAGGATGAAATGGGAGAGGTTATTTGTCCCGAAAAAATACCGGAATATGTGAAAACCGCAGAAGTTACGATTGTCGGCGCATATACTGATCCGAATAAAAATGCGGTATATCCTATAGATTCCAATACGATTTATCTCCCTTCTGCCCTCATGCCGGAGGAAATTGCCAACATGGAGCCCGAGTTTGGCGATATTGAGCTCTTTGTTGAAAATGCCCATGACATAGAGGCATTCCATGAGGCTGCCGAAACATTCGTGAAAAAGGTGGGCTGTGACCTGCAATACGGAGACAGGGGATGGCTGGAGGTGAAGGACAGCCTGCAAATGGGAAAATTGACAGCATTTTTGACTGCTTTCCTGTATGCCGCAGGGGCGGTATTGGCTTTGTTCCTTGCCGTATATCTTTATATCGGGCGCAGTAAGAAAACATACGCCATTATGCGTATGCTTGGCGTTCCCGGCAAGGCGGCGGAGCATTCCGTGGTACTGCCGTTTATAATATTGTCGGTATTAGCGGTACCTGCCGGCGGTATAATGGGACTTTATTATGCGCAAAGCATAGCAGAAAAGACGCTTGCGCGGATGACAGAAAGCGCGCCCATAGGATACGTTCCGGATACAAGCCTGCCGGTTAGCATGATAGCCCTCTGCCTGCTGGCGGAATTGTTATTCGTCTTCCTGTCTGCCTATTCTTTCCTGCACAGCATGAAACATACCCCGCCGCTGGAACTTTTGCAGGAGGGCGCGCGGACGAAAGCGGCAAAATGGGCGAAAGAGGAAAAATGGGCGGAACCTGCAAAAGCAGCGGTGGAAGAGACTGCGCTAACCGCCCCTGACCTTTCCAAACTTACCGTTGCCGGGGAAGGAGCCGTGCGGGGAAATTATGGCTCTGTGTGCCATGTGATTTCCTATATTCGGCGCCATATGCGGCGCGGCCTTGCAAAGACGGCGGTATCGCTGACCTTGGCAGTTGTGCTGGCCGCCGCCATCGGGACGCTCGTGCTGGCAAGGGTTACATACCATAACGCTTATTATCAGCAGAAAGTAGAAGGGTACGCGCTTGATTTTTCCCTTACATCTGCAAGGGCGTTGTCAAATTCACCGCTGATAAAGGATTTTTACTGCCACAATACCTTCGCGGTTGCTGTGCGGGCAGAGGACTCAAAAAGCGATCTTATGATGACAGTCAGCAACGATCTCATGCGCAACATGGGAGACTGTACGGTAGAATATGCCGAAGGGTATGATATTTCTGCCTTTGAGGGGACCGCAGAGTTCTGCCTGGTCGGGAAAGAAACTGCCGAGGAGCTTGGCATTTCCTGCGGCGATGAGATTGGCATACTGTCCCGGATGCTCTATACGATGCTTGAGAAAAGCGTACCTGCGGGGGGAGAAGTAACCGCGTATAAGATGTATAAGGTCATAGGGATTGTAGATTCTGAGGATGTAAATGTCAGAAAAGGCATTTTCTCGGGAATCAGGTGCGAATTACAGAATCTGTTTTCCAGGGATTTTGCTGTGGCGGAATGTGTATTTACGCTTGTGGATAACGATAAGGTCGATAAGCTGGAGACTTTGCTGGAGGAGGAGTTGGATAAGAGTATTATCTATTCCCCGGCGCCGTCCTACCAACTCAATACCGGAGGGCTTACAAGTATCCAGCGCATCAGCGCCCTTTTGGAATCGCTCTTTCCCATTGCCGTTGCCGCAGCTGTGTTAATCGGCATATTCGGACCGCTGCTGCTGATTTTGCAGTCGGCGCAGGAAGCGGCATACTTGCGTATTCTGGGCGTTACGAAAACACGTACCAGGTGCATGCTGGTATTTGAGCAGATTGCCCTGTGCATGGCGGGAATTATTCTTGTGGCGGTTTCGTTTATCCTGTGCAGACCGGGGATATTTGTAAGCAGCCAGGAGACGTTTGTTTTCTGTTGGACATTGTATCTGCTGGGCTGTATCTGTGGCGCAGTTATCGCATCGGTTCTGGTGACAAGGCATAAGGCTTTGGAACTGCTGCAGGCAAAGGAGTGAAAATTGATTTCCGTGATAAGAAAAGGAGTGAAATATATGTCAGCTTTGACTTTGACGAATGTATCATACAAATATAAAAATGCACATGGGAATGCAATCTCTGATGTTTCCTGTTCTTTTGAGGAAGGAAACGTTTACGCCATCGTAGGGCCTTCTGGCTCGGGAAAGTCCACGCTGCTTTCCCTGCTTGCAGGGCTGGATCTTCCAACGGAAGGTGAGGTCGCCCTAGATGGCGAAAGCCTGAAGGGGCTGAACCTTGACCGCTACCGCAGGGAAAGTATTTCCATGATTTTTCAGGCGTTTCATTTATTTCCTTTGATGACAGTCCTGGAAAATGTCTGTTTTCCCATGGAACTATGCGGTGTGCCGCCAAAGGAGGCAAGCCCCCGGGCTGAGGAACTTCTTGAGGGCGTAGGCATCTCAAAAGAGCAGATGAACCGCTTCCCATCCAAACTTTCCGGCGGGGAACGGCAGCGCGTGGCGATTGCAAGGAGCCTTGCGTCCAATGCGAGAATCATATTGGGCGACGAGCCAACTGGAAACCTGGACGGTGCGAACACGCAGAATATTGTTGATATCCTGTTAAGCCTTGCACATGAGAAAGGCTACTGCGTCATCATCGTTACGCATGATATGGAAGTTGCGGAGGCGGCGGATATGGCGTTTAAGATGAGGGATGGGCAGCTGCGGGCTGCCGGGAAAGTATAACGGCGGAATATCTGGACCATATTTCTTTTTAGTGGGTAAATGAAAACTGTTTTTTGCACCCACGCGAAACCATGCTTTGATAATCGGCTGATGCCATAGTTATGAAACTTTGGCATCGGCTTCTTTTTTTGGTCAACAAACTTTTTGTAAAGTATTTGCCCACTAAGTGGCAATTATGGTAAAATAGAGAATAATTAAGAACGAAAGAAAGTGATACTTTTGGATAATCGTGTGATAAGGATTTATATAACTGTGCTGCTGATTGGCATCATATATGCAATATTTGCTTCGGTATCGTATCAGAGCAATATATATACC
>CAJUHY010000019.1:30732-44525 GCA_910585895.1 uncultured Lachnospiraceae bacterium | reverse complement strand
GAGCAATATATATACCTGGGAAGATGACCGTAAGGTCGTCACCTGGGATGATGAGATGGAGATGACCCAAGAGGGGGACGCATATTATTTTAAGACGACTTTGCCGCAGAAGGATACCGATGATAAAGTCATTGTATACAATACAGTACATATGTATCTGGAGGTCCAGATTGCCGCGAGAACTGTGTATGAATTGAAACCCAGTGAGGACAGCGCAATCAAAACGACTGGTTTTTGCTGGAACGTGATTGCGCTAACGGGGGCAGATGCCGGCAAGGATATCTCGTTTCGGGTGATTCCGGCTTACAGAGGCAGTAGCCCCAGGGGAAGTTTTCTGTATGGAACCTATCAGGATGTGGAACACAAGATTTTAAAAGACCGTATTTTTCGGCTTATATTGTCTGTAATGATTGCTATTGCAGGAATTGTCATGCTGTTTTACGGTTCATTTGTAGTGAGAAGGGGGCAGGTTGCTGAGACAATTATGCAGTTCGCCATATTTGCCACGATGCTTGGGGTATGGTCTGTCTGCGAGACGCAGATTCTGGATTTGTTTTTCCCATGCAATATGGTAATTGTATTTGTATCTCATCTGATGCTGATGATTATGCCGATTCCGTTTGTAATGTTTCTGCGTCAGATGTACCGTAATGGGGAGAATAAGATTTGGCATATCTGTTGCGCTGTCAATTGTGTAGTGATTGTTGCGCGTCTGTTCCTGCAGGTGACAGGGCTGTTTGACTTGCGGGAAACATTATTCTTGACGCATATTTGTCTTTTACTGTTTGCTGTGAGCATTGTGGTGATGACTGTCCATGAGGTGATGGCGAACAGACTTACCAGACAGATTAGGATTAACAGTATTTGTGTGATGGTTATCCTGGTAAGTACGCTGTTGGAATTGGTGATTTTCCGTTTCAGCAATCAGAGTACGCCATTGGGCAATATTGGGTTTTTGATTTATATTGTTGTGATGGGAATTGAGAATGTCAGCAAATCACGGAAGTTGATGGAGCAGGCAAGGGAGAGTGAGATATACCGTAATCTTGCGTTTACAGATGAACTGACAGGTCTTCTTAACCGTACGGCTTTCAAGGAAGATTTGGAGGGTCGTATCATAACGGATGAGATTACCCAAAATGAAAGTATCTTGCCGACAGTTATTTTTATGTGTGACTTGAATGACCTTAAAAAATGCAACGATACCTATGGACATGATTATGGGGACCAGTACATTAAGATGGCGGCGGATGTCTTAAAGAAGGTATTTGTCGACGATGACAGATGCTACCGCATTGGTGGAGATGAATTCTGTGCATGGTCGCCGGAAGTTTCCCCGGATAAAATTGAGGCGAAACTGCGTTTTCTGGACAAACAGGTCCGTGAGCAAGGCCGCAGGGAATTTGTTGTGAAGTTCAGTATGGCGGTGGGATACGCTGTTTATAAGGAGAAGGAGGATTCAAACCTCTACAGTACGCTTAAGCGGGCAGACGCCATGATGTACGAAAAGAAGCAGGAGTATAAGCGGCAGCGTGCCATGGAAGAGAAAATGTAGGGAGTTGGTTGTTTTATTGTGAGGAAGGTATACCATGCAGCGCAGTAATACTCTTGATTATTATAATATCCATGCGGAGCAGTTTTATAAAAGCACAGTGAATGTTGAATTTACTTCTACGCGGGAAAAATTTTTGTCAAAATTAAAAAAGGGTTCATATATACTTGATTTTGGCTGTGGTTCTGGTCGAGATGCCAAGTATTTTCTGGAACGGGGATATCATGTTGATTTAGTTGACGGCTCAGTTGAGTTGTGTAAATTGGCGGCTGAATATACAGGAGTGAAGGTAAAAAATATGTGTTTTCAGGAATTGGCAGAGGTGGACAAATATGAGGGTATATGGGCATGTTCATCTATATTGCATTTGTCATTTGATGAGCTTGCAGATGTCATACAAAAGATGGCAGTTGCCTTAAAAGACGAGGGAATTATTTATACGTCTTTTAAGTATGGAATGTTTGCAGGGGAAAGAAATGGGCGTTATTTTACAGATATGACGGAGGAGAGATTTGCAGCTTTTTTAAGTGGGATAAAAGGTTTAGAATTAGAAGTGGAAGAACATTGGAAAACTTCAGATGTACGACCGGGAAGAGGTGAAGAAAAATGGCTCAATCTGATTTTGCACAAAAGAAAGAGGTTGATGAATTACAAATTGAATCAACAGATGTGATGACTGGCGATAGAAATAGAAGCCGTTTTTTGTATTACCAGTTAAAGGCGAGCATGTTAAAAGCAAATAAGATTGATATTATTGTTTCTTTCCTTATGGAATCTGGGGTAAGAATGATATTAAAGGACTTAAAAACAGCTTTGGACCGTGGTGCAGAGGTGAGAATACTTACCGGAAATTATCTTGGAATCACTCAGCCATCAGCGTTATATCTGATAAAAAAGGAATTAGGCAACCGGGTAGATTTAAGATTTTATAATGATAAGGAACGCTCATTTCATCCAAAATCATATATTTTTCATTATCAAACTTTTGGAGAAATATATATTGGTTCTTCTAATATCTCAAGGAGTGCATTGACTTCTGGAATAGAGTGGAATTATCGTTTTAACAGTCTTGATGTTAAGAAGAATTTTACCTTGTTTTATGAAACTTTTGTAGATTTGTTTGAAAATCATTCCATTGTGATTGATGAAGAAGAATTGGCAAGGTATTCTAAGAACTGGCATAAGCCGGCGGTATCAAAAGATATAGCAAAATATGATAATTTGCAAGATACTGCAGATGCCAAAGTTGAGTTACTGTTTCAGCCAAGAGGGGCACAAATAGAGGCTTTATTTGCCTTGGAAGACAGCAGGAAGGAAGGAGCAGTAAAAGGACTTGTGCAGGCGGCAACTGGTGTTGGAAAGACATATCTGGCAGCATTTGACTCTGCTAAATATGAGCGTGTATTATTTGTAGCTCATAGGGAGGAAATCTTAAAGCAGGCGGCAGTATCTTTTAGAAATGTAAGGCATTCAGAGGATTATGGGTTTTTCAATGGAAAACAAAAAGATACAGATAAAGCGGTGATTTTTGCATCTGTTGCAACACTTGGCAGAACAGAGTATTTGTCAGAAGATTTTTTTGCACCGGATTACTTTGATTATCTTGTTATTGATGAGTTTCACCATGCAGTAAATGACCAATATCAGAGAATTGTAAATTATTTTAAGCCACAGTTTTTATTGGGGCTTACTGCCACGCCGGAAAGGTTGGATGGAAAAAATATTTATGAAATCTGCGATTATAATGTACCATATGAAATTTCACTAAAGGAAGCAATTAACAAAGGTCTGTTGGTTCCTTTTCATTATTATGGGATTTATGATGAGACAGATTATTCTTCACTGCATATTGTAAGAGGTCGCTATGACGAAAAGGAATTGAATGAAACTTATATCGGAAATGTAAGGCGATATGATTTGATTTATAAGTATTATATGAAATATCGGTCTAAGAGAGCACTGGGTTTTTGTTGTTCCAGGATTCATGCGGAAGAGATGGCGAAGGAATTTTGTAAAAGAGGCATCAATTCTGCTGCAGTATATAGTAATGCCGATGGTCAATATTCAGAAGATAGGGATAAGGCAATTGAAAAGCTGCTGAACCAGGAGATAAAAGTAATTTTTTCGGTGGATATGTTTAATGAAGGTGTAGATATTGCAGCGCTTGATATGGTAATGTTTTTAAGACCTACGGAATCGCAAATTGTATTTTTGCAGCAGCTGGGGCGTGGACTACGTATCAGTAAAGGAAAAGAATATTTGAATGTTCTTGATTTTATTGGCAATTACGAAAAAGCGGGAAGGGCTCCAATGCTTTTAAGCGGTGATAGTAATTTCAGTAAAAGAGCGACTTATTATGATATGGATTATCCTGATGACTGTATTGTAGATTTTGACATGCGCCTGATAGATTTATTTAAAGAATTGGATAAGAAGTCTTTAACTGTGAAAGCACGGATTAAACAGGAATATTACAGAGTGAAGGAATTGTTGGACGGTAAAGTTCCCACACGAATGGAACTGTTTACTTATATGGACAACGATATATATCACGATAGTATCAAGTATGCTAAGGAAAATCCATTCCGAAGATATATGGAATTCTTAAACGAAATGCATGAATTACATGCGGATGAAGAAAAGGTATATTCTGGTATTGGAAGAGAATTTTTATCGCTGCTTGAAACTACAGATATGCAGAAAGTATATAAGATGCCAGTCCTTTATAGTTTTTATAATTCAGGGAATGTGCGTTTGGCGGTTACGGACGATGAAGTGTTGGCTGACTGGAAAAAATTCTTTGATAATGGAACTAACTGGAAGGATTTTGCAGCAGATATATCATTTGCTGATTATAAAGCTATGTCGGATAAGCAACATCTGAGCAAGGCAAAAAACATGCCTATTAAGTTTTTAAAAGCTTCTGGAAAGGGCTTTTTTATTGAAAAAGAAGGGTATGCGCTTGCGATTAGGGATGATTTGCATGAAATAATAAGCAATGAAGCTTTTAAGAATCATATGAAAGACATTTTGGAGTACCGCACGATGGAATACTATCGAAGGAGATATACTGGAGAATAGTTTTCTTGTGTAAATACTGTTGCAGCCCAACCCCCCAGTCAGTCATAATAGATTTTACGGCTCCCATCTATACTTTCCCGCACTGATTTCTGAATCCAGGCAGCGGCTCCCTGGGAATCGCGGTTTTTGATATAGGTGAAAAGTCTGTAGTTATTTTCATATAATGCTTCGATTCCGTACAGCAGACAGAAACGCTCCCACAGGGTGGTAATTGCCACCTTAAAAGAACAGAAGATGAGCGGAATCAGCGTATTGCCTGAGAATATGGCAAATTCGTGCTGGAATTCATAGGCAGCTTCCACAGCTTCTTCTACAGAAGGGGCAGTTTTAAGCTGTTCAATGATTTCTGAGAGGACCTCAATCTCTTCATCGGTGATATGGGTCTCACAAAGTTCCGCTGCCAATGTATCCAAAGCAATCCGCACTTCCAAGATGGAGCGGATTTCTTCTGTTCTGAGACGGCCTCCATTGTAGTTCATAATGGCAAGCAGGGTGTCTGCGGTACCATTTCTGCGGTAGTCGGCGACGTATGTGCCGCTGCGTGGTTTTACCACCAGAAAACCTTTCTTTTCCAAATCAGAAATGCCGCCGTTGACGACCGAGCGGCTCACTTGCATGGATTCGGCAAGCTGGCGTTCCGGCGGCAGCTTCTCGCCTACGGCAAGTTTGCCGGATAAAATCATGTGTTCTAATTGTTCTACGAACAGTTCCTTCAAGGAAGGAGAGCTGATTTTCTGAAATTCCATATGAAACTCCTTATGTGGTTGGTGATATGATAATATTTCTCAGTTAGTTATAAACTGGTCAGTATATTAGCTATTCCATTATTTTGGCAGCTTTTATATTATCCATTATAAAGAGTGTTTTGTTATAATTCAAGCGTTAGATGACATTGTACCATGGATATGCTAAAATGGTGTTACCATATGAGCAATAAAAAAGCGCTGCTGGGATTTGAAATAAATATTTGAAAGCGTCATGGAAAGAAGGAGAGACATGGAACAGTTAAGCCTATTTGATAACCGGGAACGGACAATGCCCTTGGCAAGCCGTCTGCGTCCCGATAACCTGAATGATTATGTGGGGCAGAAACATCTGATTGGCAAGGGCAAGATTTTGCGGCGTCTGATTGAGGAGGACCAGATTTCTTCTATGATTTTCTGGGGACCTCCCGGAGTGGGCAAGACCACTCTGGCGCGAATTATCGCTGAGAAAACCAGGGCAGAGTTCGTAGAATATAGTGCGGTAAACAGCACCATTAAGGAGATTAAGGAAGTCATGGCGAGGGCGGAGGAAAACCGCAAAATGGGTGTTCGCACCTTATTGTTTGCTGATGAGATTCACCGTTTCAATAAGGCGCAGCAGGATGCTTTTTTACCGTTTGTGGAAAAAGGCAGTATCATACTGGTGGGGGCAACTACGGAGAACCCTTCTTTTGAAATCAATTCCGCTTTGCTGTCCCGCTGCAAAGTGTTTATTTTGAAAGCATTGGAGGAAGCAGATTTAAAAGAACTGTTGCTTCATGCGCTAAAAAGCCCCAAGGGACTTGGCAATATGCAGATTTCCATCGAAGATGCCCATTTATCTGCCATTGCCCGCTTTGCCAACGGAGATGCGAGGACAGCATTGAATACGCTGGAGATGGCAGTGTTCAATGGCAGGATGAATGAACAGGCTGTCTTGTGTGTGGACGAGGAAGTATTGGCACAGTGTATGAACCGAAGGTCTTTGTTGTATGATAAAAACGGCGAGGAACATTACAACCTGATTTCTGCGCTGCACAAATCTATGCGCAACAGTGACCCGGATGCTGCCGTGTATTGGATGTGCCGGATGTTGGACGGAGGGGAAGAGCCACTCTATATAGCCAGGCGGCTGGTGCGTTTTGCCAGCGAGGATGTGGGGATGGCAGACCCAGGTGCGCTGCCGCTTGCAGTGTCAGTCTACCAGGCATGCCATTTTCTGGGAATGCCGGAATGTGACGTGCATCTGACACATGCAGTTGTCTACCTTTCCATGGCACCCAAATCTAATTCGCTTTATATGGCTTGTGAGGCCTGCAAGGAAGATATCAGGGAATCTCCGGCAGAGCCAGTGCCGCTGCAGATTTGCAATGCCCCCACCAATATGATGAAAGAATTAGATTATGGGAAAGGTTACATTTATGCCCATGATACGGAAGAGAAATTATCAAAAATGCAATGTCTGCCTGATTCCTTGGCAGACAGGCGGTATTACCAGCCCACGGAGCAGGGACAGGAAAAGAAGGTCAGGGAGCGGTTAAAGGAGATATTGGAGTGGAAATATGAAAGATAGCGAATGTTATGATGAAAAAAACTATTGAGACGTTGAATAGTAATGATTTTGAAGTGAACGAATAACTGCTTTTGGCGATGAAAGAGAATGATAAAAATAAGTTATTCCATGAAGCAGTTGCCAACGATTATTTGACAAGACCAGGTTGTTGTACAGATGGGAAAGTGTTTGCAATTTGCTAAAAACCATGCTATGATGATGGCGAAAAGCATATTTCTCTTAAAATTTCTTATTATGCTGTCTGGCTTAATCAGGATATATTTTCTTACAAATATATCCTGCAATATCTGTAATGTGGCATTTCAGAAAATCCACGCTTTGTTCCCTTACAATATTTTATATAAGCTGGAGGTTCTGACAAAAGTACCGGCGGCCAATCTTAACTTGTTTTGCGTGATTTAATTTGATTAAAACGAATGATAGAGGGTAAAATACTATATGGACAATCTATTTTATAAAACTGAAAAAGGGACAATGTATTTGGGGGATTGTGAAAAAATTATTATGGAGTGTATCCGAAGAGAAGGTAAAGCAAATTTAATTTTTACTTCGCCGCCCTTTCCTTTAAATAGGGCAAAACGCTATGGGAACATGATGGGAGAGGAGTATCTGCAGTGGTTTTCAAAATTAGCTCCGCTGTTTAGCGCTGCATTAGCAGAAGGAGGCTCAATAGTGCTTGAAATTGGAAATGCGTGGGAAAAAGGAATGCCGGTGCATTCTACATTGCCGATAGAAACGCTGTTGAGGTTCAAAGAAGAAGCAAACTTATATTTATGTCAGGAATTTATCCATTACAATCCTTCGGCCTTGCCAGCTCCGATTGAATGGGTCAATAAGAAACGTGTGCGGGTAAAAGATGCATTTACGAGGATATGGTGGATGTCAAACACTCCAAATCCCAAGGCGGATAATAAGCAGATTTTAGTACAATATAGCAAACAGATGCAAAAGCTTGTAGATAAACAGCAATATAATGCGGGACGAAGACCTTCAGAACATGTGATTGGCGGGACTTCTTTTAATATAAATAATGGGGGAGCTATTCCGGCAAATGTTATAATTGCAGCAAATACTGCAGGGAGGGGGAAGTATTTTAAATATTGTAAAGAGCATGGATTGGAAATTCATCCTGCTAGAATGCCTCGCGATATACCAGAGTTTTTTATAAAATTTTTAACGGAAGAAAATGATTTGGTTATCGATCCGTTTGCCGGAAGCAACATGACGGGAGCAATTGCTGAGCAATTAAACAGGAAGTGGATAGGAATAGAAATTAACCGTACTTATGCAGAAGGTTCAAAAGGGAGGTTTGAAATAATAGATGATTAGTAAAGAGGAAGCGGAGAAAATTATTTTGGAGTGTCTGGATTTTGGCCGTTTGAAGAGAATTATCAGGAATACATCTGTTGTTGCTTGGCAGAAAAAATTTCTGATGTGCAGATTGAAAAATGGTTAGGCAATTTTTCGGGGAGATATTTTGAAAGTGTGGAAAGTGAAAAGAAATTAGCCCTATGGCTGCTTGCACATTTTACTTATTATACATATGATGATGTACGGATTTTATACAGAAATATATTTAATCAATATCTACATGAAAAACTATATGGCTATAAGGGTGATAATTTAGCGAAGATTATAACTGAGATCATAGAGGAGACGATTTTTATAGGGTTAGGTAATGACAGTGAAAGCGGAAATAATATTTTATATTATTTCCGACAGGAGAATCAGTTATCAAAAAGTTGTTTCGAGATTGATAGGGAACGGAATTATAGAAATCTTGTATATATAGATGACGTCACGATTTCAGGTGAACAAGCGCTAACATATATAAAATCAAGAAATATAAAAGCGGAGAATACATATGCAGCGCTAATGATTGCCACTGAGCAGGCAGTTCACAGATTAACAGACACTAAAGTTAAGCCAATCACTGCACTGGTTTTAGATGAGAGGGACAGGGCGTTTTCAGAATCTGCATATGTTTTTTCGGATAAAAGGATTGCAGAAATCAAACCGATTGCCCAAAAGTTTTGTCAGTTATATGGAGAATTGGCGGTGAAAAAAGGCGGATATATGGAGAATTATCCATTGGGATTTGACAATGGGCAATATATGTTAGGATTTGAATATAATACACCAGATAATACATTGCCGATATTTTGGGGAATGGGTGATGGATGGGTTCCTTTGTTTAAACGATACCAAAAAATATATAACGGAAAGGAGTATCTGCTAGATGCAAGAAAATATTATTAGCAATCCTTTTGTCGGATGTACTGCTCGTGACATGAAATATAATGAAGTTGGACAGTATTGGTGCAGTCCGTTTAAGGTGTACAGCCTGAATGAAGGTGAATTATTTACTAGCCGGACACCAATTGTGATGGAGGGAACTAGGGGAACGGGAAAAACAATGATATTGAAATATTTATCATATTTCGTCCAGAAAGATTTTGTTCAGAACGAACCTGTAGAAATCCAATTAAGGTATTTCAAAGAAAGAAGTTTAGGAGTTTATTTTAGGTATAAGGCTGACTTCTGTAATATGTTCTGTGAGCTTGATTGTGCAGTACAGGATAAGGAGCGAATTTTTAAGCATTATTATGAGTTGTTTATAATTAGGCAGATTTTAGTGATTTTAGTAGATATATATGGAGAACAGGGCAGCACAGAAGCGGAAGCAGTTTTATGTTCATTTTTTGGAATCGAGCAAAGAACGCTGCAGGAGTTACATGCATATGTTAATGCGCAAATCAGGCAGTTGGATCAAATTATAAATTCTTCTGGTTATGATTATTCGTGGAAGGACAAAATAATGCCTTTGATTGGATCTGGAAATATGATTATTGAGTTTGTTCGGACAATTAATGATTTGCTTCAGGGCTGGAAGGATATATTGTTTGTTATACTATTGGATGAGTATGAAAATCTTGGGATGTTCCAGACAATGGTAAATACATTGATTAAGCAGGTAGATGATACTGTAAATCTGACATATCGTTTGGGAATGCGCCCAGCGGGTATGGATAACAATAATTGGACGAATGTGGCTGGTGAACGGTTGCAGGTTGACAGGGATTTTCTGCTTCGCCGACTTGAATACAAGACTTTTAAGGATTATAAGCAGTTTGCATTGGATATTTCAAGAAAAAGGCTTGAAAGCGTTGAAATTTATAAGGAGAATGAACTTTGTGATATTAATGATATTTTAGGGAAAAATGAAGATTTTGATTCAGAGGCTAATTCAGTAGTAAAGGGTACGAAACATTTTAAGCTGATAAAACAGCATTTTACGGATGAAGACATGGAAGAAGTTATTAAAGAGTTATCATGCGATGAAAAACTTATGGAAATGTATAATATCCTTCGAGTGTTCAGGGGAGAGGATTATAAGAAAACAGGTCAATTATGCAGGCAGTATCAGGAACTGAGGAGCAGCCGAAAATTAAACACGGCAAGCGGCGAATTATATAAATACCATCAAGACTACAGTAATAAATATCGGGTTGCATTATTATATATTCTGCTTACAATTTATGGAGAACGAAAATCATATTATAGTGTAAATACTTTTTTACGCTTGTCAAGCGGGTCTATTAATGATTTCATATCTCTTTGCAGGAATGTTTTTAAACATATGGATAGTTCCATGTTAGAGGAATTGGAAAAAGGAGAGAACATAAGCGCTCGGATACAGACATATGCTTCAGTGGATACGGCAGAAGATCAGCGGAGGAAAGTTTCTATGAGTAATAAATATGGGAGGGAGATGTATACGTTTATTGATAACATGGGAAGTATTTTTGAAGAGTACCATCGGGACGTGGCAGCTAAATATCCAGAAACAAATCAGTTTGCCTTTGCTGATGAAAATCAAATCAGAAACGATGATAGTTTGAATGCGTATTTAGTGGAACTAATAAATTCAGGAGCAATTATAAGAAAGCAGAAAAGGCAATTGATATCTGTAGGAAAAACCAGAGGAAGCGTGTACCAGCTAAATAGGATTTATGCACCGATTTATCAATATTCGTACCGGACTAGAGGGGGATATAATCAAATAATAGATATTGACGAATTTAAGGATATGTTAACGAAATCCATCAACCCCCAGATGTATGTAGGAAAAAGCAAGGAGTTGGAACAGTACAATTTGTTTGATTTTGCAGGAGGGCAAGATGAATCAACAGATTTATAGTATGGAACAGGTAGAGGAAAATGCTTTAGATAGTAGTAGGCAGTATGATTATCTTTTGTTTGCGCCTAATATAGAAAAAAGAAGTAAGGAAATTTTTGTTAAGTTAAAGAATAAAGAGATATTCAAGAAGCTTATTATCATGAATTATGCAAATTTTCATAAAGAGATAGATAAGGAGCAAGAGACTTCGTTTTATGATGAGTTTGAAAATGTTCTTGCTATTTATGTGAAAGCAGACAATGACACTGAGGCAATTCGTCGTTTGTGTAAGATAGGTATTAAAAGTGATGACAATATAGCAATTGACATTACAGGATTTAGCATACCGAACATTTATCGGGTTATGGCGGTTTTAAAAAATGTTTTTCATATTAGGAATTTGGACATTTTTTATACAGAGCCTAAGTTTTATATATATGAAGAAGGGTATTTTGATGCATATCATAAAAATGTAAAAGAAAGAAATTGTGCGCCTGTACCTGGATATTATAATGCAGGTACGGATGAGAGAGAAATCTTGACGATTTTTCTGGGATTTGATGGTGGACTGGCTGATTTGGTATATTTTAAATTGGGCGAAGAGGGAAAAGAAATTGTACGGACACTGGCAGTGAATGGGTTTCCGTCGTATACGGCAAAGCTAAAAGATGTGAGCCTTTTTAATAATGAGGACCTTATCAATAAAATAGAAAGAGGGAATGTATTGTGTGCCGCAGCAAATAATCCGTTTGAGACTTATAATTTATTATGTACGGTGTTAAAGGAATGCGAAGGAACTTTGCTGAACCTGTGTACAATCGGCTCAAAGCCCATGGCGTTGGGCACATGTCTATTTGCCTTAGATTACCAGGATAAAGTTAAAGTTACATATCCGTTTTATGAAAAGACACATTTTGATACTGATGAAGAACCAGGCAAAATATGGAGGTATAGAGTAAAATTCTGAGGACAAGCCATTCTTGCAGGATATTTATATATTGTATGGTTTTTGGCGGTAAAGTTGCCGCCAATATTGAAACGGTGACCAGCAAATATCTAGCATAAATGAACTGCGCTTCTGGCAATGGAGAAGAATAATGAGAAACAGAGGATGTCGGGGAAACATTGAACTGTCTATTTCCCGACATCCTCTTTGAAAAAACTGCTAAAATTATGATAACGCTATAATCAGTGTTTCCTTAGAAATCTGTCAGGTCAGCAGCACGTCTCTCTAAGAAAGCAGTCATGCCCTCTGTCTTGTCGTGAGTAGAGCAGGTAATACCAAACAGGTTTGCTTCCATCTCAACTGCATTCTTGATATCCATGTCATAGCCGTTGTTAATCGCAGCCTTAGCGATGGAAACAGCGTAGCTTCCCTTGGAGATAATCTTAGAAGCCATCTTCTTAGCGGTGTCCATCAATTCTTCTTTGGCAACAACTTTGTTTACCAGACCAATGCGGTATGCTTCAGCAGCATCGATGTTGTCACAGGTAAAGATGAGTTCTTTGGCACGTCCCATGCCTACCAGGCGGGCAAGTCTCTGTGTTCCGCCAAATCCGGGGATGATGCCAAGACCTGTTTCAGGCTGTGCAAAAGTAGCGTTATCAGAAGCGATACGGATATCACATGCCATAGCGATTTCACATCCGCCGCCTAATGCAAATCCGTTGATAGCAGCGATAGTAACCTGACGCATATTCATCAGTTTGAAGAACGGCTCAGCAGCTCTCATGCCGAATGCGCGTGCCTCAGCAGCAGAGAAGTTAACCATCTCAGCAATGTCAGCGCCAGCTACGAAGGACTTGAATGCATTGTCTTTCTTGTCAGGACCGCCGGTTAAGATGACAACTTTAACATCATCTCTTGCTTCAATTTCACTGAGGACAGTGTTCAGCTCGTCCAATGTCTCGCTGTTCAGCGCGTTCAATGCGCCTGGTCTGCTGATTGTGAGGACAGCAATCTGGTCAGCTACGTCTAATTTTAAATTATTCATGTGTAGAACCCTCCTAGATGATATATGTATTTGTAACTGCTTTAAATATATAACTTTGACAAAATTTTGTCAAGGATAAACGGCTGTTTTTATGGGTGGCTAAAAGGGTGTAAACGATTGTGTTGATACAACAAACTTTACATAAAATCTGACATATTTATTGCAAGAGGGATAATACGCCTTGTGAGCTTTGGTTGGCTTGCGCAAGCATAGTCTGTCCTGCCTGTGCCAAAATATTATTGGTACTGTATGTAACCATCTCCTCAGCCATATCGGTATCACGAATCCTTGACTCAGCTGCGGCTGTGTTTTCTTCAATATTATTAAGATTGGAAATTGTATGTTCTAAACGGTTCTGTGTTGCGCCCAGTTCTGAGCGCATTTCTGAAACCAGATTTACGGCATTTTGAGCTACTATCATACTTCTTGATGCCATCTCAAAGGAATTAACAAGCATGTTCTGCGACGGATTATAGCGGCTCTTCCTTCCTGTTGGTATATCTGTGGATCCCCAACCGGGATATGCAGTATCTGTTTCTCTGTTCTGCTCGATAAACTCAATGGAAGGTTTGGTTGCCAATACATCGTCAATTCTGGCGTCCTTAAAATCAAATGACAAACCCAAAGCATGGGTATCCATAGCCTTAATGTCAATTTCAATTCTCTGCCC
>CAJUHY010000019.1:0-30722 GCA_910585895.1 uncultured Lachnospiraceae bacterium | reverse complement strand
CCTGGAGATTCTTTCGTCTAAAAGTACCATCAATGAGATTCATGGAATTAAACTGTGTTGCGCTGGCGACACGGTCAATTTCTACTGCCAGCTGGTCAATCTCATTTTTTATCGCATCACGGTCTATGGAAGTATTGGTATCATTGGCGGCCTGTGTAGCCAGTTCATTTATTCTGTGGAGGATGGAATGAACCTCACTAAGCGCGCCTTCTGCCACTTGAATTAAAGAAATTCCATCCTGGGCGTTATTAGCAGCCTTCCCTAATCCCCGAATCTGGTGACGCATTTTCTCAGAAATTGACAAACCTGCTGCATCGTCGGCGGCGCTGTTAATCCGGTAACCGGAAGATAGCTTTTTCACTGAGTTAGACTGTTTTGATGTTACAATCCCTAACATCCTGTTAGCGTTTGCTGCCTGTAAATTATGTTGTATAACCATATCATGTTCTCCTTGCATTTATTTCTTATGTTTTGAAATTTAAAAATGAATGTGATTTTCTCTTTTAAATGTGGTATATTTATATCGGCATAGTTTGCAAAAATCTAAATCAAAATACCAAAATATTGTAATTTTTTATCTATGAAAATGTAAAATTTAGAAAAACTATCTTGTAAAAATCTCCCATCTGATGTTAAAATGTAAAAAGCAGTATGTACTGTTGCAAATTACAGAAACTAAGACTTGCCGGTATATGGATAGAGGATACAGGAAGCGTAAAATGGAAATCAAACAACAGACGGTTGGGATAGGAAGGCCGCTGGTCTGCGTCCCGATAGTGGAAACAGAAGAAAATGATATTTATAAAGCAGCAGAATTTGCCGCAGCGTCTGGGGCACAGGTATTGGAATGGCGTATGGACTGGTTTGCACAGATTGACTGCTGGAAGCGGGTGGAAGAGATTCTGCATAGGCTGCAGCAAATATGCGGAAATGTAATTTTACTATGCACGTTTCGCAGTAAACCCCAGGGAGGGGAATTGGAGATTTCCCAAGAAGCATATCTGGGACTGCTTCAAAGCATTGCGGCCAGCGGGCAGGCGGATTTGCTTGATGTAGAGGTATCTGAAATCGCAGAGCCATCAGAGACAATCCGGCTGCTGCACAGTTTAGGGCAGTATGTTATTGGATCCAGGCATTATTTTACCCATACGCCTGAGATTGAGAAGCTGCAGGAGGATTTAAAAGCAATGCAGCAAATGGGAGCGGATATCGGCAAACTTGCAGTGATGCCGCACAGCCCTTTGGATGTGCTGGGCCTTTTGGCTGCAACTGCCAAGACGAAAGAGATATATCCGCAGTATCCACTGGTAACAATGGCAATGGGCGGTCTGGGAGTTATTTCTCGTGTCAGCGGAGAAATATTTGGTTCCTGCATGACATTTGCAAGCGTAGGCAAAGCCTCGGCGCCTGGTCAGCTGCCATTGCAGGATGTCAGAGGGATTTTGGATAAGATTTCAGAAAGCATGGAATAAGGTATGAAGAAATGTAATATCTATCTGATTGGCTTTATGGGAACCGGGAAGACTACGGTATCCCATCATTTATCAGAATTATTAGGTTTTGAGGAAATAGATACGGATACATGGATTGTATGTGAGCAGAACCAGAGTATACCAGAGATGTTCGACAGCCATGGAGAACAGTTTTTCCGCAATCTGGAGACGGATTTTTTGCGTAGGCTGGGGGAGGAGAAGCATAAGATAATTTCCTGCGGCGGCGGCATGGCGATGAGAGAGGAAAATGTCAGACTTATGCAGGAGAATGGCGTGGTTGTGTTTTTGACGGCAGAGCCGCAGACAATTCTTGACAGAGTACAGGGAGATGATGGGCGTCCTATTCTCAATGGCAATATGAATATTCCGTATATTCAGGGACTGTTGGCAAAGAGGCTTCCTTATTATGAGGCGGCGGGAGAAGTTATAGTTGCCACAGATTTGCGTTCTCCTGAGGAGATTGCAGATGAGATAGAGAAAAAAATAAAATCTAGTAAAATTTGCTTTGATTTTTGAAAAAAAGTGTGCTATAATAACCTACGTTCGTAAAATAATAGAGATGCACCCATAGTTTAACGGATAAAACACCAGATTCCGGTTCTGGGGCTGGGGGTTCGATTCCCTCTGGGTGTACTGGCGCTATTGAAGATGACTTCCCTGTCGGCAGCGTTGCGGCAGGAAGTTTTGCACATAGAGACGCTTTGCTTGATAAAGTGTCATAGATAAGGAGATAACATGGCTAATATGGAGAATGGGTCTGGTAATGGACTTAATATAGATAAAATTGTAGATTTTTGTAAGAAAAATGTGAAATATATCTCAGCGGGAGTAGTTACGGTGGCTCTTGTCGCTTTTTTGGCAGTTACGGCGGTAAATAATTCCGGTAAACAGGACAAACAAAATGATAAAGTTGTTGTTCAGGATGAAGGACAGAAGACAGATGCAGCTGAGGATGGCAGTGAAGTAAAAGATGATTCTCCAGCGGATGAGGAGAAGGATGAGCATCCGGAGATTACAGAGTTGATTTCTACTTATTATAATTCTTATGCAGCAGGAGATTTGGACAAGCTTTCCGGTATTGCGCAGAAACTTTCTGATATGGAGAAAGATTATATTAAAATGATGAATGAGCATGTGGAAAGCTACGGCAATGTTTCCTGTACTGTCACAGCTGGAGCGAAAGAAGACGCATATATTGTCTGTGCTGTCTATGATATGAAATTTGCAGGAGTGGATGAGACACTTCCAGGCATGAATGTTTTTTATGTTCAGACTGACAAAAACGGCGGGCTGTACATTAATAACCGTTATAGTTCCTTTAACCGCGAGCTGAAAGAGCAGAAGACAAAGAAAAAGATTCTGACGCTGATGGAAGAATTTGAGAAAAGCGATGCTATTGTAAGCCTCCAGCAGCAAGTGCAGACGGAATATGACAAGATTGTGGCAGGGAATGAAGAACTGCAGAAGAAACTGAACGAGATGGTGGATGCCATAGCAAATTGGAAAGAATCTTATACGCCGTCTGCTGAGGAAGAGACGCCAGAAGAACCAGAGGCGGCCGATGATGGCAATACAGATAACGGAAGCGCGGATGATGGCAATGCAGATGATGGAAGCGCAGACGATGGAAGCACCGATGACGGCAATACAGATGACGGAAGCGCAGACGATGGAAGCGCCAATGACGGCAATACAGATGACGGAAGCGCAGACGATGGAAGTGCCGATGATGGCAATACGGACGATGGGAACTCTGATGATGGCAATAGTTCAGGGCTGAATTATGTTCCTGAGGGAACTGTAATGACAGCCAATGATGGATATAATGTGCGTATCTCCATGGATGAGACATCAGAGCTTGTCGGAACAACAGCGGTCGGCGACAGCATTACGATTATCCTCAGTTATGCAGAGGGCTGGACGAAGGTAGAGTGGAATGGAACTACCGGTTATATCCGCACAGATTTGTTGCTGAACAATTAATTTCCTATACAGATAAGAAGGGAATTGCCTGCATAGGCAATTCCTTTTTCTTCAATGAAAATTAATCATATGTGGAACGTGGATTTGCATAAAAAAAGAAAAATGCTTCAACCTAATGGTAAAACTATCAGGAGGAAGCTATGTATAGAAATGAAGAAATCAATGTGTTAAAGGAAACTAGGAAGAATGCAGCTATGGCGGTGAACGCCATTGATGCGCTGATGAGTAAGATTTATAATCAGGAATTTGCCTATGAACTGACAGCTGAGCGGGAGCGTTTCCGCGATTTTGAGCGTAAAGCAGAGGCCGGGCTGTGGGAACATGGATTGGTGAGTCGAGATTCCGGCATTCAAAAAGCGATGCTGTGGGGTTCTATTCAGGCAAATACGATGCTGAATATCAGCACTAACCATGTAGCAGATATGGTGATTCAGGGAAATGTCAGAGGAATCACGGAACTTATGAAAACAAAGCATAACAACAAGGTAAGCGGCAGTTTTGCCAATGAGCTTGCCGAGGAACTGATGGATTTTGAAGAAGAAAATATTGAAAGGCTGAAACGGTTCCTGTAAAATTGGGGAAAATCAATGGAAGGATTAGTAAGAATTAACAAATTTCTGAGCGAGGCGGGCGTTTGTTCCCGAAGGGAAGCGGACCGGCAGATTGAGATGGGGCGCGTATCTATCAATGGCAGGACGGCAGTGGCAGGGGATAAGGTTTCTCCCTTGGATGTGGTCATGTTTGGGAAGGAAAAAATTTCAAAAGAAGAGGAGATAATTCTGCTTGCAGTGAATAAGCCGGCAGGTATTGTGTGTACTGCTGAGAAGCGGGAAAAAGACAATATTGTGGATTTTTTGGGTTATCCCAAACGTATATATCCCATTGGGCGTCTGGATAAGACATCGCATGGACTGCTGTTGATGACAAATCAGGGAGATTTGGTAAATAAGATGATGCGCAGCGGAAATTACCATGAGAAAGAATATATTGTCAAGGTAAACCGGGATATTACGAATGAATTCCTGCAGGGTATGGCAAAGGGTGTATATCTGCAAGATTTGGCAGCGACAACCAGACCTTGCAAGGTGGAAAAGGTGGCGCGGCGTACGTTTCGTATTATCCTCACTCAGGGCATGAACCGGCAGATTCGCAGAATGTGCGAGGTATTTAATTACCGTGTCATGGATTTGAAGCGGGTGCGTATTATGAATATCTGTCTGGGAGATTTAAAAGAAGGCTCTTACCGCAAGGTGACACAGGAAGAGTGGGGGAGGCTGCAGGAGCAGATTAAAGATTCGAAAGGATGAGTTATGGACAGGAATCAGGCTGAATCAAAGATAAAAGAATTGAAAAGCGAGTTGGAATATCATATTGACCGCTATTATAATCAGGACAATCCACAAATTAGCGACCATGAATATGATATGAAAATGCAGGAATTGAAGAAACTGGAGCAGGAATTTCCAGAACTTGTCACTGCAGATTCCCCCACACAGAAGGTAGGCGGAACGGCAAAACGAGAGGCAGGGGTGCTGGTGCGCCATAACGTGCCTATGTTGAGTCTGCAGGATGTATTTTCCAGGGAAGAAGTGGAAGAATTTGTGGAGGAGATGCAAAAACAGCTGGAGGAACCAGAATTTGTTGTGGAGTACAAGATTGACGGTTTATCTATGGCGCTCCGTTATGAACAGGGAGAGTTGGAGCTGGCGCTGACACGCGGAGACGGCGTGAATTTTGGTGAGGATGTGACTGCCAATGCCAGGGTGATTCCAGATGTTAAGAGGAAATTAAAAGACCCGGTAGAATATCTGGAAATCCGTGGGGAAGTCTATATGAAAGAGCATGATTTTGCACGGGTTAATGAGATACAGGAATTGAATGGCAAAAAGGTGTTTGCCAATCCCAGAAATTGTGCTGCCGGGACGCTGCGGCAATTGGACAGTAAGGTTACCAAAGAGCGCGGGCTCTCCATGTTTGTGTTTAACATTCAGCAGATTCGGGGAATGGACATCACGACGCATACCGAGGGGTATGAGTACCTGAAAAAAAATAAAATTCCGGTCATTGACGATTACCGGGTATGCCGGACAAAAGAAGAAGTCTGGGATGCCATCTGTGCCATTGGTGACAGCCGGGGGAATCTTGAGTATGATATAGACGGCGCTGTCGTTAAAATTAATTCGCTTGCAGACAGGGAGAGGCTGGGAGCCACATCGAAGGTTCCCCGCTGGGCAGTGGCATACAAGTATCCGCCGGAGGAGAAGGAGACAACGCTTCTGGATATTGAATTGTCTGTCGGGCGTACAGGAAGAATTACGCCCACTGCCATTTTTGAGCCAGTGCGTCTGTGCGGGACCAGCGTGTCCCGGGCAACATTGCATAACCAGGATTTTATTGATGAGCTGGATATCCGTATCGGCGACAGGATTCAGGTGTATAAATCAGGTGAGATTATCCCCAAAGTCCGCAAGGTATTAAAAGAAAAACGCCCTCAGGGGACGCAGCCTTTCCGTCTGCCTGAGGTCTGTCCGGTGTGCGGCGCAAAGACCCAGAGGGAGAAAGATACGGCGGATATCAAATGCACCTCTCCCAATTGCCCAGCGCAGTTAGAACGTCATATCATCAATTTTGTGGGCAGGACGGCCATGGATATTAAAGGTTTCGGAACGGTATATGTAGAAGAGCTGGTGCGTTTGGGATACCTGAAAGATATTGCTGATATCTATGCGTTAAAAGAGTATCGCAATGAGCTGATTGAACAGGGGGTTATAGGCAAAGAAAAAAATACTGATAAGCTGTTGGAGGCTATTGAGAAGTCCAAGGAAAATGATGCCAGCCAGCTTTTAACAGGCTTTGGAATACCCAACGTGGGAAAAGCTGCCGCTAAAGCAATCTTAAGGGAATTTAGGACAATCGATGCTTTGATGCAGGCAGATGGGGAAGCATTGCAGAATGTAAATGATATCGGTGAAGTCAGCGCAGGCTGTATTCTGGAGTTTTTTGCGAAAGAGGAAAACCAGCGGATTGTGGAGCGCATGAAAGAATATGGGGTCAACATGAAGTCAAAGGAGCAGCCGCGGGGCAGCAAGTTTGAAGGCATGACCTTTGTAGTTACCGGAACGCTGCCTACGCTGGGACGGAAGGAAGCGGCTGAATTAATTGAGGGCCAGGGCGGCAAGGTTTCCGGTTCTGTCTCCAAAAAGACATCAATAGTTCTGGCTGGAGAGAGCGCCGGGAGCAAGCTGACAAAAGCGCAGGAACTGGGAATTCGTGTGATATCTGAAGAAGAATTGTTTGAAATGTTGAAATAGATTGCAGAAGAAAGAAGGAATGAGTTATGCCGATTAAGGTTCAGAGCGGATTGCCGGCGAGAGAAAAGCTGGAGCGGGAAAATGTATTTACAATGGATGAAAGCCGGGCTATGCATCAGGATATCCGCCCGATTGAGGTGGGAATTCTGAATTTAATGCCTTTAAAAGAAGATACAGAGCTGCAGATTCTGCGGGAGCTGTCCAACACGCCTCTGCAGGTGGATGTGACGTTTGTGGTGGTGGGCAGCCATGAATCACGCAATACATCCAGCAGCCACTTGAATAAGTTTTACAATACATTTGATGAAATAAAGGACCAGAAATTTGATGGGTTTATTATTACCGGCGCTCCGGTGGAGCAATTGGAATATGAGGACGTGGATTACTGGAAAGAGTTTGAGCAAATCTGTGAGTGGACAAAGGCGAATGTGACTTCCACCATGCATCTTTGCTGGGGTGCGCAGGCGGGGCTTTACCACCATTATAAAATCCCCAAGCATAAGCTGGATGAGAAGATGTTCGGCATATTTGAACACAAGGTCAGTAACCGCAAGATTCCGCTGGTCCGCGGGTTTGACGATTACTTTCTTGCGCCGCATTCCCGGCACACGGAGGTGCGCAGGGAAGATATCGATAAAGTGCCGGCGCTTACGGTTTTGGCTGAATCGCCGGAGGCTGGCGTATTCCTGTTGATGGATACTACCGGGAAGAAAATATTTGTCATGGGTCATCCAGAGTACGACAGGGTAACCCTACATACAGAGTATATGCGTGATAAGGAAAAGGGGCTGGATATTCAATTGCCCAAGAATTATTATGTGGATGATGATTATACCATCCGTCCCAACCTGCAGTGGCGCGCCCATGCCAATGCGCTCTATTCCAATTGGCTGAATTATTATGTCTATCAGGCTACACCGTATGAATACACGGCTGTACAGCCGAAAAAGCGTAAATAGCCGTATATTCACGGTTTGCTGCGTTGGGCGCAATTGCGAAACAATATAAAACCAGGGTAGAGGAGAATGAGCCTACCCTGGTTTTTTGGAACTATTCTTTTTTTGTATCTCTTGGCTTGGGTTTATACTGCTCTTCCCCAGATTCGATATAGAGAACAAAGTCATTGATTTCTTTCTCGCTCCATCCGGCAGCGCGCAGCCCCAACAACAGTCTTGCAACTTCGGTCATATTCATGTTATCACAATCCTTTCTGAAATCATAAGCCTGATTAGCAGCTTCTGATTTTATTGTAATGCCTAATTGATTTCCAGTCAATAACAATAAGCTGATTTTAACTCTGTGGCGGAGTAAGCGTGTTTTCCAGTGCGGTCACTCGTCCTTCTAAGGCTTCGATGGTCTGTTTTAGGAGTTCGTTTTTTGCATATAGTTTCTGGACCATGTGCACGGTAAGCATCGTATATTCGCCATATCTCATGGAATAAATGTATTGTTCACTGCCCGCATCGTTCAGTTCAGGAATGACTTGTCTGTGGCCCTCCCCATCTATCAATTCTTTGGTTTTTACGGTTTTGCAGAAGGGGGCGAAACCCAGAGGAGAAATGCCATGATTGTCCAGTAATTCCTCCATTTCCTGAGAAATCGTCCCGAAATGATGCTGATTGCCATTTTTGGAAACATAGGTATACGTGGGTGTTTCGAGGAAGATTTTTTCATATGTTTCCGTGATTGGTTCGATATTATCTTGCAACTCCCTGTCGGAGATGACTGCCACTTGGTTCTCAGAATAGACAGTTCCATTGTCGATGGTAAAATCGCCGATATTGCCGCTGTTAGCAGTAATATGATTGATAATACCGTTATTGATGGAAATATTGCTGATGGTACCGTTGTTGATGGAAATATTGCTGAAATCGCCAGTGGCAGAATCAAGAATGCCGGACATATGTAAAGTTCCCTCTTCATCCAGATAAAGAATATCCTGAGTATTTTTTGAAAATGTCAGTAATTTGCTGGCATTGGGGTTTATTTTTATGGTATTCTGGCTGTTTTTGGCAAGGATGCCATTTTGGTTCAGGATGAGGGAATCTTTGCCGTTGCTTATGCCTGATTTTTCGCTTAATAGGAAATTACCGACTATTGTCTCGGCAAGGACTCCGTAGGCTGTCTTTTTTTCCGTAATGTTGGGGTCAAAAATGTCTGGCACGGTATATTGGTATTTTCCGATGGCGCTGCGCAGATGGTCCCAATTGTCATCGGTAAGGCAAATACCGTTCTGGCAAATGCGCATTTGGCAGTCATCATAGGTATCTTCGATGTTGTTATACGCCCGGCAGAGGATTCCCTGGGAATTGATGACAATTTCCTGTGTTCTGAAATCGTTGACAAGTTTTGTTTCTGCTGCATTGATTCCCCCGGTTATCCAGTTGGTTATCTGTTTAGAAGTGTCTGTGTGTTTTGCCAACTGCTGTTTAATGGAAGCGTAGGAGGAGGAAAATGAGCCCACTGATTTGAAGATGGAGTCGACATCGGATATACCGGACCATGTTTTTTCTGCCGTGGAAAATTCCACCGGGAGGCTGCTTAAATCATCAAAATTTATCTCGTAGGATAAGAGTCTCAGATGATACAGATTATCGTCCACGTTCATATGAATCCAGTTTCCGCAGGCAAATTTGTCTGCAAAAGGTGAAAATTCCTCCAGAGCCAGCAGGTTGTTCAAAGAGGCGCTGATATTGTATTGTAAATGAGAAGCTTTGTAAAGAGCTCTTTTTGCTGCCTGAATGAGTTTTTCTGCCTGTTCTATCAGTTGGGAATTGCTAAGTCCGTCCGACTTGTAATTATCATTTTTATAACTGTCCTCCCTGCGGTAGGAGCAGAATATCCGCCATAAGTCCCTGCCAATCCACGATTCAAAATCCCAGTCGTGTTTGACTTCTTCCTGGATGGAAATAAGGTCTTGGTATAAGGCGTCTATGTCATCGCGGATAGCTGTCAGGAAAGTAATCTGTTCTGCCAGTTTCGCGGCGCGTTCCTGATAGGGATTTTGAATCCCTTGGTGCAATTGCGTGTTTGGGTTTGATAGAATGGGAAGCTGTTATGGTCAGAGGTCAGGGGAGCAGCAGTGTGGGTTTTCCCCTATCCTATGCAACTTGAAATTGTACCCTGGGGGCAGAGTACAAAAGGGGAGACAATTTCCGAATGGGGAGGGGATTTTGCATAGGATAGAGCTCGGGAGACAGAGAAAATATGGTTAAAGATATGATGTTATAAAATATCAATTATTTCAAATTTTCATATACCAAAATACCGGATATTATGTTACAATGCAGATTAAGGAAAGAACCATATCAATAGCAGAAGTATTAATTATTTCTACAAAAGATAAAATGCTGTTGATGGGGTTCTTTCCGTATCGTGTAATTTTGAAGAATGATGATTGGCAGTTAACTGGTATTTATGGCAGATATCAGTATGGGAAAGGTTAGCATATGCAGGTAAAATATTACGATATTGGCTTAAATCTTTTTTGCAAGCAATTTCCGAATCCTGAACAGGTAATTAGCGAGGCAGAGAATGAGGGGGTATGCTGCATTCTGACCGGCACGGAAATGAGGGAGAACCGGAAGATAGATGATTTTGTGAAAACGCATGATGTATATGGTACAGTCGGAATACATCCACACAATGCAGACCGTGCAAAGCAGGAAGATTTTAAGGCTATGGGGCAAATTTTGTCTGAGAATGACAAAATTGTTGCCGTGGGAGAGTGCGGTTTGGATTATGACAGAATGTTCTCAACGAAAGAGAATCAGATAAGATGCCTGGAGAAGCATATTGTACTTGCAGAAAAACTGGACATGCCGTTGTTTCTCCATGAGCGCAGTGCGGCGGATGATTTTATAAAAAGATTCAAAAAGCATCCAGATATCTGCAGGAAGTCTGTGGTGCATTGCTTTACAGGAGATAAGAGGACCTTGGATAAATATCTTTCTATGGGATTTTCCATCGGCATTACCGGGTGGATTTGTGACGACCGACGGGCGAAAGAATTGCGTGAGGCAGTATCTATGATTCCCTTAGACCGAATTCTGGTGGAGACGGATGCGCCGTATCTGACGCCTAGAAATGTTCCGGGACTTAGCAGGACGAATGTCCCGCAGAATATTAAATATGTGGTCAGGGATTTGGCAAAATATATGAAAATATCAGGGGAAGAACTGATGGAAAATGCAAGGAAGAATACAGAAAGGATTTTTCGGATTAAAGATTAATTTTCGTGGCGGTTGTATTTCAAACCGCCACAGTTTTTTTAGTCCTCAGAGGCAATGATGATGTCAAACAGTCTGGCATTATCATCGCAATATGGTTTCTGCAGCTTGTATTCTGCAGAATGCTTGCCGTCCGGGGTAAGGGAAATCTCTACCGCCTCAGGATTGATTTGTGCACGCGGCACGTTGATGACGCCGGCATATACGGAATTGGTATTGCAGGGGTCATGGAAGAGGGCGTGGATGAGCAGTGATTTCACTGTCGGTACGCCGTTTGTATTTTTGGTCACCTTAACGGCACTGTCGCTTTCTCTTTCATAGCGGACAAATGCACGTCCTGATACATTTTCCGGCAAGGTGATTTTCTTGTTTGCGGCATCCAGCGTGAACTTGTCATCGCCGGGAGTGGCAGACACTTCGTATGTTTTGCCGAAAGTATTGTTTTCGTTAATTACCTTTACATATTTTACTTCTGCGCCAGCAGTTCCCACAGGAACATATTTGAGCGTTGCAGTACCGTCAGCGGCAATATTGATAATTTCGGATACCGGAATGGTAACCTTATTGTCTGCATCGGCAATCTCCTTGTCCGTACCGAACTGTGAAGCAGCAAGGTCGAGGGAGAAAAGGCTGTTGGAGAAGCTGAATGTGCCTGTCTGTGCCTTATAGAATGTTGCGATTTCCGCACCCATGGCATCGGTAACGGCTGTGCCCTCTGCGGCAGTCTTTAAACTTGGCTCCTCAATCTGTGTGTAGCGGCCTGTCAGCTCGCTGGTTGCTGGGTCATACTCCTCTACGGCTCTGATTCTTTCAAGAACTAATTCATTTGGGTTAAACATAATAATTTCCTCCTTATAATTGTTTGTTTTTTTGTTTTGCCCTGGTTAGGGGCAGTCATGGTTTGTAGATGAATCTGCAGAATTCATAATGAGACAAGGCAGAGCTGCCGAATTATCATTGACTCTGCCTTATCCTATACAACTTTAATTTGTACCCTGGCGTCAGGGTACAAATTAGCTGTTCATTTCCGAATTGGGGGGTTTTTTTGCATTATCTACTTTAAAATAACGCTGACTACGTTATCTGAAATTCTTTCAATGACAAAGTATGTATCAAATCCTCTGTTATCGGCAAGCGTGGCAATGCCGTCTGTTCCGCATTTGCAGAAGTGGTTGGGGAGGCATGTGCCGTCATCGCGGACAGGGATAACGCCCAGCATTCCTACACATTCCCATTCATCTCTTTTTTCTCGTAGTATGTAAGTGTCTTGCAGAGTTGGGTCATACCCCTCTGCAAGTTTCATTCGTGCATTGGGGACGATGTTTCCTGTTTCAATCATAATTGGTTCATGAGTTTCTTCATCAAATACCAGATTCCCATCTTCATCCGTCTTTTGTATCAACTCTGGAACATCTTCCATGACAATGCGGTTGAATTCATCGCGTTCATATCTCCAATAATAATCTTCATCTGAATTTCCGATGATTGAGGGATTGCCAGAAACAATGCCTAATATGTAATCTCCTTCGTTCGCTTTGTAGATATAGCCGTCCTTAATCGTGACGAAATGACCTACCCAGTCCTCACCAAGTCCGGTTTTCTTCTCAAAGTGTTCCGCATAGTCGGCGCCTGAGGACTGGAATGCTTTGGTACCGAGGATGTCTCCGGTATAGGTTATGCGGAGGGCGTTGGATCTGAATTCTGCCGCGCTAACTGGATTGTAGTAACCATTACCTATCACAAATGCATCGCCGATTTGATTGCCAAAACTTCCTCCAGATTCCATAGTTTTATTAAATTTTCCACTTGCATGAGAACAATAGTTGTTTGCCGTGGTATGCTCCCCTTCAGCATGGGAGTAGTCCGAGCTTGCCGTGGTGCTATTTCCCTCCGCATGGGCAGCCGTTCTACTTGCCGTGGTGCTACATCCCTCCGCATGGGCAGCCAATCCACTTGCTGTGGTGCCATCTCCCTCTGCATGGGCATCATACCCACTTGCTGTGGTGCCATTTCCCTCTGCATGGGTACAGGATGCGGTCGCGTTTGTATTGTTTCCTTCTGCGTGGGAATAGGTGCCGCTTGCCGCTGTATTATAGCCAAACGCATTGGAAAAGTTACCGCTTGCCGTTGCGTAGGTTCCAAATGCATGGGAATAGCCACCACTTGCCGTTGCGTAGGTTCCAAACGCAAAGCTTCTGTCTCCAACTTTTGATCCTGAGCTCCTCCCCATGCTCACAGAATCATCTCCATAAATGCTTCTTTTTGCATAAGTATCCTTAATCACATTCCCATTGCCATCCTGCGTAGCTTTGGTGGCGCTACCTGCGCTTGTAGCATAGTTAACACTTTGCGAGCCGATATTTGCAGAAGTTACCACTTCATACCAAGGTCTCCAAGAATCTGAATTGTATAATGCTTCTCTGAAATAAATTTTGTCATGGTTTGTGTTGTATGGATAAAGGAACTGTATGCATGCCATGTTGGTATAACCTTTTATGGTATGGATTGTGCAATATGTAATCCCATTAAACTTATTTGTCGGATTATCGCTAAGAAATACGGTAACCCCGCGCGGATATGTGCTGGGGAGGTCTGTACCCTGCCGGTAGTTGTTTTCCTGTACTGCCAATAACTTCGCGCTGCTTACGTTCTTTGCAGAATCAGCCGTATTATTCACATTTCCAAGCCCGATATTGGCCGGAGTGATATTTACATTCCCTTTGCGGTAACTGCTTTCCGCGTTTCCTTTTATGCCGGTCACCGGGCTTCCAGCCAGTACATCCCATTTGCCGCCGACAGTTTTATAGACATTGGAGCCTGCAGGGACCGTGATGTCGGCTCCCTCTTCAAAGTTTCCGTTTGTGGTGAACTGGTCGGAGACGTTATACATGTCCCCGGCTTCAATATCAGCCAAAGCGGGGAGGTTGGCGAAGGTCCTTGTGCCCATCGGGCGCAGTGCGCTGCCCAGACTGTCTTTGACGTCCTGTGCCAGATTACAGTAATATTGTGCTTGTTCATAATAATGTTTTGCGCAGTCATTCTCTTCATTTTCACGTAAATCAGTATCTCCTATGGCATATGACCTGGAGGTTTTGGCATGTTCAGCAGACTCATTTGCTTTGGTGGCTGCGGTATCTGCGCTGTCAGCAGCGGATGTGGCAGAATTGGCGGATTCACCTGCTTTCGTGCTGGCAGTGTCTGCTGAAGATTGGGCAGCGGAACTGTAATCGGCAGCGGTGTTTTTTGCTTTTTCAGCCTCCTCTTTATAGTATCTGGCGTTGTCAGCGTCTTCATTTTCCCTGGAGTTGGTATCCCCCTTGGCGTAAGACTGGGCGAGTAAAGCGCTGGCAGCGGCAGATTCCATGACATGGTTATAAGTCTTGTCTGCGGCAAACAGTGCCTGCTGCAGCGCATCAAAATCATCGGAAGAAGTGATGTGGCTGTTGTGGTAGGCGCTGGGTATGATATTGACGTTGAGGTTCATGGTGGCAAATATTCTTTCCTCTGCCTGCTCTTTAAATACAAGTTCGGCAGTCCCGCTGCCGGCTGCAAGGCAGGCTTTTTCCGGGATGGAAATGTCTACGCTGCCGTCATCATTGATGGTGGCGTCCGTGAAGATATGTTTCTTGTCCGGCGTTTCCATCTTAAAATAGCAGTGATGCGTGTCTTTTTCCGCTTTAAACGGCTCGCATCTGTCTGTCAGGTTTACGTGCAGCTTAAAGCTGCCCTTCGTGTACTGCTTGATGTTCAAAGTCTTGATTTGATTGATAGTAACGTCCAAAGTAATTTCATGTGTAAAAATCATAATGTCTCCTTTCTTATAATCCTATCAATACGATAGGAGAGTATTTGAGTGATATGGTGCACGCCAGGTTGGCAGTGATACAGTTCTTATTTTCGCCAAAGATTCGTTCCATTCTGGGGAAGATGTAGTCAAAATCTTTGGCAATATTATGTGTAGTGTCAGAGGTGGAAATAATGTGTTCTTTGCCTTTGATGGTGATTATTTCCTCAGCACGGCAGTTTCTTATGTTTGTTTTTCTGCCGTTTAAGGACAGGATGAGGTCTCCGGTCTGGCGCAGGGTAATTTCCATATTGGGATAGAGATAGCCTTCCACATCGGAAATATTATAGAAATATTTTTCCCGGGATTTTGGTATGCCAGAACCTATAGGCTCGAAATGGAACGAATGAACAACCTCATCGCGGTACGCGTAGGGGGAGTCCGTATACATGGTTAATTCCAGGCCGGCAATTTTCCCATTGAGATTTATTTGCTTGGCGGTAAACACAGCGTTCCAATAAACGTCCCGGTAACCATCCTGCTCAATCTTGAACGGATGGAATGATTTACGGCAGAGCCACCGTTGGATGACAGATATTTCAGCCGGAGATAAGTACATATCTTCGGTATTTCCCAGTGTGCAGGGATTTTTGCAAATCTGGAAAGTGGAAGTGTAAGGGCTGTCGTAAGTGGAAGCGTACAGGCTGAAAATATCAGAGCCGCCCGCCCGTTCCTGATGATAGGTGATATCTGCCCCGGAAGACATGGACTCGGTACCTGAAGCGCCATCGAAATGGCAGACCATCATATGGAATTCCGACAGCCTTTTCTGGTCATATTCAAAATCTGTTGCATACATAGTTTAATCCTCCATAATAGTCATCAGCGGAAGCAGAGTTTTGGCTGAAACCTTAATTTCGCTGAGTGTTTCTTTTTGTATTTTTATAAGGTTTGTTTCTGTTTCAGAGGACAGGAGTTCGTCCAGTTTGGCGGAGAAGGTTTCCGGCTGCTGAATCTCTATGCTGCCATTTTCTAATTGGCAGATTGTTCCGTCCTCATTCTTTTTGGCGTATTCTGTGATAAGTTTATTTCGTTTGTTTTCAATCACTTCTTTCGCCACTGCAAGTTCTTTTAGATTTTTGGCAATTGTACATGCCGGACTTAAGTCTAATTCCAGGTCAGACATTTTTTCCAGTGAATGGTAGATATTTAAAATATCAATTGCTTTTAGCTTCATATTTTTTCCTCCTAAATAAAATAGATGGCATTAAGCCATCGTCATTTCTAACTGTGTCATGCGTTGTTTTAAAGCTGCGTTTTCCTGATAAAGTTTTTGAATCATATGCGTATTCCAGGAAATGAATTCAGTGTAAATGAGTCCCATGGGGTCGGTGCAGCCGCAGTAATCTTCATCGTCCGGGCAGTCAGCCATCTGAACAAATCCTCCGAAATCCCTGGTGGTGAATCCGTGGGAGAGGAAACAGTCTCTAATTTGCTTTGCGCCAAACCCGAAGTGGAATCTGCCGGAAGTCCCATTGTTGAACTTGAAGGCACATGGGTTTAAATCCAGAAATACGTCGTCGAACTCATCTAATGATTTGAAAGAATTCTTCAGACGTTCGTCTGAGACAACGCCTGCCCCAGAAGCAGAATGTAATGTGATGGCTTGTCCCCGGAGGACTAAAGCATCGCAAAGCTTGTCGCCGACAAATAAAATTTTGTTTTTATACTCCAATAATGACCTATAATCTAAACTAAGAAATTTGTTTCCCACTATGCTGCCGTCTATGCCAAAGCGAATGACTTCATGCTTATTGTTGCAGATGGATATCCCATCCGTTGTTATGGATATGGAATTATTGGCAGCTTGGTCTTCCAAGAAGAAGCCAGTATATGTACCTTCGCCGTCAAGGCTGGTAGTATTGCAGCAACGAAAAAAGCCGTTTAACATAGAGGCGACTGAACCCAATCCATACGAAGAGATTTCGCCATCTTTAATGAGGGTATATCCATGGGAGAGGGCACTATTAAAACGAAATCCATCTGTTCCCAGATAAATTCCATGTCCATTTGTTCCATTCAAACTGGTGAGGCCGTTAGATAATGCCGATTCACTGATGGTGAATCCTCCAATGGTACCTCTTTCTGCCATGAGTTCTCCCCTAAAAGAACCATCCGTGGCATGGATTGTACCAGTAAAAGAGCCGCTGGTGGCGTGGACCTTGCCGGTGAATTCACCGCCGGTAGCGTGGACAATGCCGCTGAACTCACCATCAGTGGCATGAACCGTGCCGTTGAACTCGCCATCGGTAGCATGGACTGTGCCGGTAAATTCGCCATCGGTGGCATAGACCTTGCCATGGAAAGTCCCATCGGTAGCCTCGACAGTTCCAGTTAAGTGCAGGTTTCCATCCCTGTCGCAATAAAAAATGTCTTCATTTTCTGCAGTCTCGGCATTGCGTTTGGAAATTTTAAAGAGCCTGGAATTGTTGGGATTGATGGTCACGGTATTCTTGTTGTTGGTTATGGCAAGCCCATTATAATCAAATTTGAGCGAGCTGTTCTCGTTGTAAATGCCGAGGTTTTCCCCAAGGATAAATCTTCCGACAATCGAGTCTGCGATTACGCCGTAGCCAGTCATTTCCTTGCGGGTCTCAGGGTCAACGTAATAATACTTGCCAATTGCGCTGTGAATAGTCTGCCAGTTATCACTGGTAAGGAAGAGTGCATTGCGGTTAATTTTCAGCTGATGGCTGTCATATCCATCTGCGATATCGTCAAAGGCACGACAGAGTATGCCGTTTGTATCAATGACAATCTCCTGTGTCAGGGAGTCGTTGACCAGTTTCGTTTTTGTGGCATCAAGACCATTTTTTACCCAGTCCTTTATCTGTGCGGAAGTGGCAATTGTGTGCTGCATCTGCTGCTTGAAGGAAGTATAGGAGGAGGAGAGCGAACCTGCGGCGCTGAGGACGGACTGCAAGTCGGAAACCCCCTGGGAAGTCTTTGTCAGCGTTGAAAATTCTACGTTGATGGAAGCAGAATCATCAAAGGTAACCTGATAGGAGAGCAGCCTTAGCTGGTAAATCGTATCATCTACCATCAGATGTATCCAGTTTCCTACCTGAAAATCCCGGGCAAAATCAGCGAATTCAGGTAAGATGAGCAGGTTGTTGATGTCTGCGCTCACCTCAAACTGCATGTTCCCGGCTTTTATTAATTCTTTTTTAGCTGCCGTAAGCAATTCTTCCGTCTTAGTAATAATCTCGGAATCTGTGAGGTTGCTGCTGACATAGTTGTCGTTTTTGTAATTATCTTCGCGTCGGTAGGAGCAAAATGTGACCCATAAGCTGCCAAGGGATGTCTTCAGGTCTAAGTTCTTTCGTTCCGCTTCCTTAACTGATTTCAAATGCTCATAAATATTTTGGGCAGCGCTAAGCTGTCGGGTTTTGGCGGCTATTTCAGCAGCAGTATAGTCGATACGGCTACGGTATTGTTGGTAAAATTTGTTGTATAATTCTGTGCTCATGGCAGACTCATCATTTTCAGAATGCACGTTATCTATGATTGCCAGGCAGCTTTGGAATGCTGTTTGTATGCCGCCCAGATAGTCTATATTATAGAGTTTTAGTTTTGCGGCGAATTCTGATTCCGTCAAACTCATGTCAGTAATGGGCTTGGCATATTTGTCTGCTTTCGCCAGTTCTTTCTCCAATTTCTGGTTGAGGAAGTTCTCAAGGTCAGAATTAATAGAAATAGAGAGTGTTGTCTGGCCGCTGTGCTGCTTGTCGGCAATTTCTGTAAGCAAGATGGTACCCTGCCATTTTTTGACACCATTTTGGGTCGTAAGAGAGGTATTTTTTGTGGAAATTTTATATAATGCGGTGTTAACATATACACGGCAGTAATTTTCCACTGCGCGGTCGATAGATGACAAGACGGCAGTGTTCGCATTGGCAACGCTGACAGGGCTTAAATTTTCGACAGTCAAATGTGCGAGCGTGTCTTCTAAAGTCTCCTGTTCCGTGATAATCGTGGGGAACATGGAAGATTGCAGGAAGTATTGCAGGTCGGTATTTTCATAGAGGTATTTTATGATGTTCTTGTACCCCTGTACGCAATTTCGCCCATTCTCCACAGTCGTTTCTATGGTATGGTATTTATCCGTGGCAGTGCCTGTGGAATCTTGTTTACCGAAAATGCGGTTGATATTGCTGATGATACCATTGTAGTTTGATAAGTCCGGCATGGGAAAAAGTTTGCTGTGGTATGTGGCCGTATAGGCTTTATTGTAGTCCTCCAGTTTTTGTACTAAATCAGCGGGCATCTCTCTTTTTGCCTCCGGAGAGAAATAATAGAGGTAGTTGGTCCCATCAGGGTTAAGGTTCGTGATGGCGTCGGTGATGACGTCGTCCCCGCCCTCTACATGAAAGCAGTTCTTGAGGGAATCCTTATTGCTCTTGATGGCAGCGGATTTGGCAAGGTTGTCTCTGGAAATATAGATGGATGTGTCTTTGCCGTAAGCTCCGTCAAAGTCTTTACTCCCGCATTCCGGGCAGACATCAGTAAATTCGCCCCGATATCCGCATTTTTGGCATTTATTGCAGAGGTCGTAGGCATTGACGGTCCTGGTTGCCGCGTCAAATGTGAACAGGCAGTTGTACTGTTTGGCAATTTCCCCCATAAGCGCATCGTAAACGGTTGTGCCAGACAGGGAAAATTCATACCAGGCAGTCAATTCTTTTAAATGCTCATCCACATGGCCGATGGAGTAGTGGCCTGCTTTATCGAGAATGCGGTGCAAAAGGGAAGCCGATTGTGGAGAATCGCGGTAAAAAACTGTGGGATATTCTGGGTTGTAGTCGTCCCGGGCAATGTCCGCCTCCGTATTGATTTCAATGTCGTAGAGGTTTACCTGGGACAATTCCGATTCGCAGAGGGAATGGCAGGAAACGTTCTTGACTACATCCTGCTCTTCGCTTTTTTCAATCTGCATGTCAAAATATTCCTCATATTCAGGAAGGTAGACGATATTGTAATCGTTGATTTTGTCCCAGACGTCGCTGTCTGTGTCTTGTGCATGTACTGTAAATGATAATTCATTGGCCGCATTAAAATGTTTGGTGTAGACCATGCCGGAAACAGCTACATAACCAATGTTTTCATAGGTCCGGCGTTTTATGACCACGGTAGGTATTTTGATATTGAGGTTGTTTTTGTAAATTTTTTCTGCCATAATGATTCCTTTCTTGTAGGAGAATTTGTTAGTCAAGTTCTCCAAACCAGTCTAATTGTTTTTGTGATATTTCTTTGAGGTTCACCCCGAATCCAGAGTAACCGCTCTGCAGCAGAAGTTCTGCGTTTTTTATTTTGGAAATTCGTTTGACTGAATCCATAAACGCGTTAATTTTCATATCCCATATTTGCGAGTGGTTGTATTTGAACCCCGCGCTGTTGACCATTGCAGATACCATGTTTTTTAAAGCAGAATGGTATTCTTTGTCTTTGTTTCGCAGGTAATCTTCCCTTGCGTCTTCTATGAGAATCATTTTTGTGGATTCATTTGCGGGGACTTTCTCGTCTTTATGGATAAAATGTGCTTTGCGCAGATAATCTGTAATTACATGGTAAGTAAACTCGTCAATTACGATTTCTTCTTCCCGGATGTCACCGGAAAAGTTTTTTTTCTTAACCTGCAGCAGCAGTGGAGATTCGTCTTCCTTGCGCTGCACAGGTTCAAATTTTTTAAAATCCAGATCCCCGAACAGGATAGAAGTTTTTTCCTGCGGGTAGAAATTGTACAGAAATCCATAAAACAGTTCAAACGGCGTAATTTTCGTATAGTCGAGGCCGATATCCCAAAGCTGCCATTTCATGGACTGCGGAGTTGCTGTCAAATGATACAGCAAGGAGTAATAATCGCGTTCCCCATAGGTGCATATCTCATCCAGGGAAGGCTGGTGGATTGTAATATGCCTGGAAACGGCAAAATCCTGCCCGCGGTATAATTTTAGTTCATCATTTTCCAAATCCATCACCAACTTTCTGTTTTTGCAACAAAGAATATAGAGTATCTGCAGACCTGCAGCAAGGCAGGGCGGCTGCGGTAATTTTTGCAGTGCGCCCTGTCCTATACAACGTAAAATTGTACCCTGATGCCAGAGCACAAATAGATAGGCAATTTCCGAAAGATGATGTTTTTCTGCAGGTTTAATTATTTTGCGTAATTAATGCTGATAAAATCGGGCATTTCCGACGCCATTTCCCATCGCGTTAGAGATGACAGCTTCTGTGAGGCATCTTGTGGTCTGTCCGTTTTGACAGATTTCCTCGCGCAGCTGTCTTCCAAAGGTTTTCGGGTCGTTTACCCCATGCATGGTGATGCCGCCCAGGTCAATGTTGATATTCTGTATTCCCATGCTGCTCGTTTGGGTGGGCAATGTTTGAGGAAGGGGATTTTGTACCGGGGTAAGATATGCTTCCTGGAATAAGGTAGTCGGATCTAATTTCAGTAGGGGATTGTCTGAACTAATAACAGCTTTGTTTAGCAGGTTTTCCTTAAGCTGGCTTTCCGATAAATTTCTGCGTGAAGGTAGGCTTTCCGGGACAGTTATTTCCGATTTCTTCGGGGCATCTTTTGTGGGGGCAGAGTCAAAGACAACCTCCTTCGTGAAACGTTCTGTTTTTTTGTTTTTGGAAGTATTTTTGCTCTGAGAAGTTTTCTTGTCCTTGGAAGAATTCTTTTTTTTAACAGTCTTTTTGTCCTTGGAGGAATTTTTATTCTTTGTTGAGTTCTTTTTTGCCGCCGGCGTTTCCGTTTTCTTCTGATTTGTGTTTTGCGTGGGTGGAGCAGGAGTTGTCTCTGTAGTTGTTACAGCGCCAAATTGGGAATTTGTCTGTACTCCCCTGAGTAGTTCTTCCAGCGTGGAACTAAGTCCCTCATCAATTGATTTCAAAGTATTGATAATTGATTCATTGTCTGTGCCAAGCAGTTCTGTAAGGTTTTCCAGAATAAAATTTGTGTCGTCTAATTTCTCATCGAAGAAGGATTCCATGTCATCATACATCTCCTCCAGCATGTTTTCTGTGTCTGACAGGTATTTATCATACTGGGTGTCTTTTAAGTCCTGTTGTGCCTCGGCAAGCTCCAGCTTGATTTTCTGTATCCGGGCGCGGTTTTCTTCCGTGTCATCGTTTGTGGAATATGCGTCCATGCGCTTTTGCAGGGAAGCGAGGTCCTTTACTTTTTGCTCAATCGTGCGCTGGTATTCGTAGGCGTCTTTTTCCGTGCTCATGAGCTCTTTATATTTGGAGATTAGGCTGCTGACTTTTTCCAGCTGCATGTCGTATAAATCTTTTACAAGCTCCTTTTGTTCTTGGAATGACTGATTTGCAGCGAGATTTTTTTCATGTATTTTATCTTCGAGTTCACGCTTTCGAGCAATTACGTCGGGGTCTGCGCCGTCCAGTTCGCCTTTGCGTATTTGGTCCATAATCTTGGCATACTGTTTCTTGTATTCTTCTGCCTGGGCAAGGTAAGCCTGGTAATTATTCTGGTGGAGCTTTAACGTGGCTTTTCCATATTCCGTGAGGCTGCTGGTGTCTTTATCCACCAGTTCCTCGTTAGCCATCATGTCAATGTAATAGTCTGCTTCTGTATTGATGCGCTCCATCGTTTCCATGGCATCATCAAACAAATCCCATTGCAGGCTGTGGTATGCTTTGTTGTAATTGATGATGGACTGAGCTGCCTCGTTGATGGAATTAGTCACGTTGTCAATTTCCTGGGTCATCTGCAGCCACTGGGAAGAACCTTCTTTTATGTTTCCGGCAGCAACGGCTTTGTTGAGACGCTTCTGGAGTTCCTGCCGTTTCTTGATGAGATTTTCTTTTTTGTTCATTTCGTTAGCAACCAGGGATTGATATATGTTCAGGTTATCTTTCTTCTTGCCGCTGGATTCATTTATACCTATCTGGCTATTGAGTTCTGTCTCTTTCTGGGTATTTTTGTAGAGCGTGTTATCCCATTTTTCAGAGTCATTGGAGAATTTTTCAAGTACCAAATCGGCAATTTCCGTCTGGGAAGTCTGTGCAAACAGTTTGGCCGTTTCCCTATCCTGCTCCAGGGCATCTCTGTGGGCGTTGTAAGTGGTACAGGCTGCCAGCAGTTTTCCTTTGTCGTTCAGTTTTGCAGCGGCGCTAAGCAGATTAGAGCTTATTTTTTTCTTAGATTTTACACATGCCTTAATTTTTTTCAGCAGCTCTTTATTTTTGGAGGTCTGCTTGAAATTCTTCAATTTTTGGGATGATTTTTTGATATTTTTCTTATCATCGGAGACGGCTGTATCGTAGAATTTCTTTTTATTCCTTATGTTTTGAATTTTGGAGTTGATGATATCATTTTTCGTATGGGTATTTGTTTGGTTGTCTAACTTTGCGTCGAGAAACTCATTTCTGGAATCCTTTTTGGCAGCTTTTTTTTCTGCTTTCTTGCCGGCAAGGGCTGCTGTTGCCGCGGCTGTCTCAAAGATGTTCTTCTTTAGTTCAACAATCGACTTATTGTTGGCATCAATCTTTTCCTGATATTCCCTCCACGCCTGGGAGCCTTTGGGAACCGTCTTTTGTAATTTGCTGAGTGCTGCATTTATTGACCGGTAATAGGAAATCTGTTTTCCATTGGCAGTATTTATCTTTGCGTAGTCTTTGGCGGAAGCCATAGAACCCCTTGCCTCTTTGTATTCTATATTGGCCTGGGAGCGGTCCTTGTTGGCCTGTGCTTTGGCAGAGAGTTTGTCATATTTGGTAATGGTAAGTTCTATGCGTTCGCGTGCAAGTTCTGCCTGTTCCTTTTTCAGGTCCCTGACGGCATCCCTGCAGGCAAGGGCCTTTTCATACCATTCCTTGTATTCGCGGATACGTTTTTTCAAGCCCTCATCTGTGATAGTCTCAATATCGAAGCTGCCGTTTTGTATCTGCGACACATATTTCTCGTCAAGCTTTACGCTGTTTGCTTTTTCTAAGTATTTCTCCTCTGCCTTGTTTTGGGTGTCAATCTGCTTTGCTATCTCTGAGATTGCATTGGCATATGATTTTCCCCGGTCCTTGAAAGATTGGAAGGCTTCTTTGGCTGCATTCTTGGCCTCGTCAATGCGGGATTTGATGCGGGTGATAGCAGTTTCTATGAAGTTGAAAGTCTCCGGGGTCTGCGTCTTTTGGGGTGTGGAACCGCCGGAACTGCCTCTGCCGCTGCGGGGTAATGTGCGGATTTGGGCAGAGGTTTGGTAGTTATCCTTATTTTTCTTTTTAGTATTATCGTATGCTTGTTCCGGTGTGAGCGTTTCATAATGGTTTTGGGCGCCCCCTTTGCCCGTCCCATCGTTCCCTACGGTTACGGCATTGGCGAATGCGGCAGCATCAGCTGCGCCGTAAAAATGATCTATCAGCAATTGGAGCTGGGTTATTTTCTCTTGTACCCCTAAGCCAGAATTTTCTGAGAAAATCTGTTCCTGTACAATGCAGTCTAAAATAGCGTATTTTACTTGGTCTGTGGCATTTGCTTCTTCAAGGAGATTATAGACAGCCAACCTTGAGTGGACGTTTACGCCGTCTTTTGTCAATGCAAGAGCTTTCAGGCTCAGGTCTTGAATTTGGTATTTTTCTGTGAGTTTCTGTTGTACAAATTCTTCAGCATTGTCTATGCCCATAGCATCCAGCTGGCTGATATAATAACCTTTGTTCGTTTCCGTCAGGTTTGCGAGGAAATTGTTGCTGCTGATGTAAGCATTGGCCAGTTTGTTTGTTGCGGCCTGAACCTCGCTTAAGGAAGAGGAAGCGCTGCCAAGGACATTGACATAGTTGTTCCATTCAGCAGTCTGTGCTTTTAACCCACTGTCCATGCCGGTAAAAGTTTCTGCGCCGATGGCAGAACCTGGGTCCTGCTGTTTGGCATAAAGGTTTCCGGTAAGTCCGGAAATGCCCTTTTCCATGGAAGCAAGCTGGTCTGTCGATGACACGAGCTCATTTACCTGTTCAAGGACTCCCTTAATCTCTCTGGTACTGTCCGGCTCAATTCCAAGATTGGCGAGGAAGTTGTCTGATCCGTTGGTATCATTGAATGATTCTATGGTCAGCTGCCCTGCCTGGGCAAGCGACAGGAGGTCTTCTTTGAGAGTTTTTAAGGACTCGTCTTCTGTGGTGTCGAGGGAGGCCCAGACTTCGGTGAAGGAGGAAGATGGGGTATTAATGCTTTTTTTATATCGACTGATGGCATCGTTTGCGTTTGTTGCACCATTTGTTGCAGACAGCCATTTCTCCGTCTGTTCTTTGGTAAAGGCTTGCGTGTAGTTGGTAAGCTTGTAATAGTCGTAACTTCCTCTGGGAGAAATGTTGGCGAGATTCCAGTTCATTCGGCTGTTTGTTTTACTGTACTCTTCGAGATTGAAAAGGCTGTACATGTCTGCCAGTGACTTTTTCTGTTGCTTATCTGGGATGTTTTTATTTATTGCTTCCATGACAGGCGTAAGAAGGTCATTGATTTTCTTGTTAGCGTCCTTATAAGACATTTGTGAAAAATCCAGTGTGAAAAGGTTGTTTATGGACTTCATGAGCATGGACATTGTGTCTGGTTTTTCACAGGCAGCGGACAGGGGAGACAATACCAGCGACTGGATGAGCTGTTTTGCTGCCCCGATATCGCCATCTTCGATACCCAGTTCAGACCACTGCAGGTCACCAACCATTGATTCTATTACTTTTTGAAACCGAGCGTCACTGTCCTTATATAAATCGAGATCACCGACCCATGTCATCATCATCTCGGACATTTCCTGATTTTTCGCTTTCAGTTCAGACTGTTTTATGGAAAGGTTGGTCTGCATGTCGTGGTAAAAGTTGTCGTAAGAGTCTGAGATGTTTGATTTGTCAGTTTCACTTAATTCAAGTTTGCTGAAGTCAATGGTATATGAATCAATGCCTTGCCCATGATGTTCAGCTGTTGTTGCTTTTTCTAACGATTTACGTGCCTTTTGTCCTAAATTATTTTCGACAAAGTCAAGGTAGTCATTTAGTTCGTTGCTTTTCCCGGAAATGACTTTTCTTCCTTGCATATTCATGATGTCGTTATATGTCTTTTTTAATTTTTCCAGGTTGTCCTTCGCATCGGATATTTCTCTTTTTTGACCGGACAGTACCTGGAATATACCCTCATTTCCGTCAGAACCCTCCACGTACGCACCGAGCTGTTCGCGTATTTCTGCTTTTGCCAGGTTATTCTGCTGCTCCACGAGTTTGGCGATGGAAGCAGTCACAGTGTCGACATCGCCGCTCAGTCCGAGGATGGCATTGCCGTTCTCATCATAATTCTTTGTGAGTGAAGGGAAGAGCTCTGACAGCTGGCTGTTCACTTCGAGGAAGCGTTCATAGCTTTCTGTGGAGAGACCTTTGTTTTCATTTGTGAAAGGGTCAACCCCCTGAACTAATTTTGCAAATTCCAGGGAGAGCTCGGATGCTTTGGAGGAAGTGTCAGACATACCGGACTTTATGTCGCGGATTGCTCCGGCAGATTCTTCCACAGCAGCCTTGGCGTTCTCGAATGCCTCCTGCTGCCTCTCCTCAAAATGGATGAGGTAGTCAATCCCCTCGATTGCCTTGGATACTGCAAATGCGATTGCCATATTCAGTGCCATGTTGCTGGCAGTTACAAGAGCGTTCATGCCGAGTGCAGCCGCTTTGGATGACTTTGTCATGTCATTGAAGGCAACTACATTGTTATTGGCATTTTTGACCATGTTCCGTGCTTCTTCCGATGCATTTCTCATGGTTTTGTTTGCGGCTCTCTGTGCAATCGTATAATTGCTGACGCTGGCGCCGTTGCGCCTTACTATTTCCGACAACCGGTTGAATTCGTTGTTGTATGCTATTATGGCTGCAGTGTCGGTATCGGATAGTTTGTTCTGTCTGGAAAAGAAGCCTTTGATAGTGCTGAAGTTATTCCCAAAACCTATATTTCCATTTGATCTTTCTATTGTTTTGAATATCATACTATGGTAGAATAAATTTTGTTGGATTATATTTATTTTATCAGGAGGATAGGTAATCATGGGATTGTTTATATTAAAAAAAAATATGCTTCGATGTCCGAAGTGTGGTCGTGTTGGCGACAAAACTGATGGTGATAAAATATGTTTGTTTTGTGGTTGTGAATTAATACCAGAGGATGAATATAGAGCATATGGCTTTCGTGCCCATATACCTAAAGTAGAGTGCCCATACTGCCATACAGATGATGTCAAGAAGATATCCACTGCAGACAGGATGGTGTCTACCGGTCTGTTTGGCATGGCTTCCAAGAAGCTTGGCAAGCAATGGCACTGCAATAAATGCGGCAGTGATTTTTAAACCATGGCAGCCAGCCGATTTCTTGGAATATTACCGCTAAAACAGAAAGACACCCCATATGCTGTCCAGGGATTCTGGATGCTGTGGGGTGTTTTATTGCCATCTTGCCTGCCCCGGCAATGGGGGCTCCAACAGGGGTGTGAACGCAGGGGGCAAGTCCCTGACGGCAGTTACTAACCGTCACAGTCGGCAAAGTCTGGAGCACTCCTTGCAGCGCCAGGGGTTTCACCTGGCACCGCCCGCCCTGATGCTCTCTGGGATTAGCACTCGCCAAGCGAGATTCCAGCCCTTAAGAGGGCTTCTGCACATGCTGTGCGCTGTCATCTGCTCGTTGCCATCAGGCACTGCATTGTCACTGTAGCCACCCATGTCGCCACGGAGGGGAGTAGCAGAGCCTGTATACTGGCTTCCAAGACCCTTAACTGCTAAAGGGTGCATCCATATGCAGAGGGATGCCATATCTGCCATGCCTAAGGCATGCGGTGGTTGATTCCACACGGGTTTCAGTTGCGTGTTCCGCAAAGGGCAATGCCTGAAAACTTATCCTTTGGATAAGAAATGCACTGCTGTAGGCATATTCTACGTGAGGGCTGACATTCTGCCCTACCTACATTTTTTATTCCGGCAGCCAGTCCGATGCCTATCCCGACTGTCGTGAGGGGACCAAGGAATTCTGTCAGTTTCTTGACGACGGACAGGATGCCGTTCAGGCTGTCGATGGCGGCAATGGCAGCATCGGAAGACACAAGGTTACCCATGGTGTCAGTCCAGGTGTTGGAGAGGCGGCTCAAGGCACCCTCCCATGAATTGGCGGATAGCTCCGCCTGTGCAGCCATTGTTCCTGTTCCATCGGCATAGTCCTGCAGTATCTTCTCGTACATGTCGTAATCCCCAAGGAGGGCGGACAGTGCATCCGCACTTTGTGTGCTTCCAAGGGAAGCAAGCAAATCCGTGCCCCGGGTGTCGCCAGGAGTTAGATGGGTGTATGCTTCGGCTAAGTCTTTGAGCACATCCATGGGCTCCCTGAGCGAGGTGATACCGTTTCGTGTCTCTTTCAGGGTCACGCCCAGCGCACGGCAGGAGTTGGCATATTTGGCAATCCCGGCGCCGTCAATGCCTTGATTTTCATCCGTTACCTGCTGGATGAGGGAGAGGATGGCTTTCAACGATTCCGCAGCTTCGGAGCCACTCTGCCCGGTGGCTGAGATGATGGCAGCCAGGGCAGCGGTGGCTTCGTCTGATTCAAGCCCTAAGGCTGCGGCATACCCGCCGGCAATGGACATGCCCTCCGCGAGTTCTGCCATGTCAACGGCATTGTTTATGCTGATGGCATTGGCGCCATCGAGGATTTCCGTCAGTTCACGGATGGAGCCCCCGAGTTGGTAAGCCCTGTCTGTGGCATTGATGTACTGACCTGCAAGTTCTGCGGTGATGCCTCCGGCGTTCTGTGCTGCCAGAGAAAGCTCTGCGATGTCAGCGGCATTTCCATAGCCAGCGGCGGCAGCTTCCTGGGCAGCTTCCAGGTATTCGGCAGCTGCTTTGCCGTACCTGTTGGCAGCAGTGAATGCTTTGCTGCCTATCCGCTCCAGTTCGGATTGGGAAAGTGCATTACCTGTTTTCCGTATTTCCGTTAATAGCGTGTTGATTTCTTTTAATTCAGAGATGGCGTCCTGTGCCTTAGGGGTCAGAAAGTCTTTGATTTTGTCAAAATTAGACATAAATGGTTCCTCCTTTTTGAGTGGTGAATGTTTTGTTTCCTTGCGGACAGCGGGGCAGCAGTGTGGGTTTCCCCTGTCCTATATAACTTTAATTTGTGCCCTGGGGGCAGTGCGCAAATAAGGGGTAGATTTCCGAATGGAGAGAGGATTCTGCAAGTTTTGATAGTGGTTGAAGTTTTGGGGAAGGTCTGGTGAAGAAAGCGGGTAACAAACATATTGTCGGTAGCCAGCACAGATAAGTGTAGAAAACGTGGCTTGTTCCGTTGGTTATAATTCCTGACATCTGCCTGTCAGTGTCAAGGGAGTTATTGAATTCATTTAGTACAACGAACATTAAGTTCTTTTTTGATAAACGCAGAATAAATTTTCATCCTGCAAGGCAGATTTTTAACGGCGTAGCGGTGGCTACGGCTAGAAAATCTAACGCAGCAGAAGGAAATTTAGGCAAGTTTAGCATAAAGATACTTAATGTTCGCTGTGCTAACGCCGTGTAGATGGCATCGTAATACATGGCATCTGCCTCGTTGGTTAAGTCGCCGGATATCCGGAAGATGTCAAGGGGTTCTCTTTCACTTTCCTGGATTGCTGTATTGCCCTCCATCAGGTTCTTGACAACCTCAAGAGAGTGGAGGGTATCTTCGTAGTGCGTCCCATCCGTTTCTGCTTCTTTTACTTTGACAGATACGCCCTTGAGCAATGTGTCAAGGTCCTGGGAGATTTTGTAGCTGTTCAGTTCTTCCTCTGCTTTGAGCAGCTCTTCCAGGTCCTCCGCGGCAGTGCGCCCATTCTGTCCGAGCGTGAGGAGGGCATTGCCGTTGTCATCAATGCCGTTCCGCAGCGTGGGGAATGTCTCAGCCAGCTGGTTGGTGATGTCGAGGTAGGATTTGTAGTCCTTGTCTGAAAGCGAAAGGTTCTTGTTGTTGGTAGTGTCCACGCCTTTGGACAGCCTGTCATAGGAAGCCCCGAGTTCCTCAGCGGTGTCCCTATGGGATTTGTAGCTGCTGTTGATGTCATCAATCCTCGACTGTGCAGCTTCGGCTTTCTCAAGGGCAATCTCATCGGCGTGAATCCAGCTGTCTACGGCGTTGACGACAAACTGTACCCCTTCCATGACAGCTGTGAACAATAGCATGTTGCCTGCGGCCGACAGCGCCTGGAATGCCATCTTGCCAGCCCTGGCAGATAAGGTCTGTGCTTTGAGGGCTGCGTTGTGCTCAAGGGCAGACTGGCGCATGGCCTGATTGGTGCGGATGACCTCCTGTTCCGTGATGATTAGCCCTTCCATCTGCTGTCCCAACTGGACTAGGTATTTTTGGTCTGCAGGTTTTGTATCATATAACTGCTGCCAGGTGCTCTGCCCTGTAGCGACATCTGAAGTCATATTTTTAATGGATCTTGTTGCATTGGAGACATTGCTGCTGTCTATTTTAGGCATTACATTCCAGAGTTGGCTTTGGAGGTCCTTTTTGGAAAATAGATTTTCCCTCAGCAGTCTTCCAAAACTTAAGCCTTGCCCGGAGTTATGCCGGGAATCCCGGAATGCGCTGCCGATGGCAGTCCCGATTTCATTGAACGATTTCCCCAGTATCCCTATCTTGGCGGTTCATTGGTCAAGGCTGCTGTCGAATGTCCTGAATACCATACTTCATGCAGGCTGTGGAATCCTGTGTAAAAAATGGACATTTCCTGCCAGTTTTGTTATAATAATCCAAAAAGCAAAGGAGAGTGTAGGTAAATGCTTCATTACTGTAAAAAATGCTCATGTACGGTAAAGAAGCAAGTAACCGAAAACAAGAAATAGACTGCCA
>CAJUHY010000018.1:43288-44621 GCA_910585895.1 uncultured Lachnospiraceae bacterium | reverse complement strand
TTTATCTTCTAAAACCTCAATATCATTCACCGAAAAGTCAATGTTGCTTATGCCGGAATCTTCATCCCGGACAACAAGCTCCAATTGTTTGTTATCTTTATACCATGACTGACCATCATCCCTGGGAATTCCGTCACTCTCAGGCAAATCAAAAATTATCATTGGCGAAACAGTGTCCACATTCGTGTCATCTTCATTGCTGCCATCTTCTTCCGTTGACGAATCACCATCCTCTGTGGACGAATCTCCATCTTCCGTTGACGAATCGCCATTCTCTGTGGACGAATCTCCATCTTCGGTCGTTGTATCATCATTTTCGGTCAATGTGTTACCATTTACTGTCAAGGTATCGCTATTTTCCGCATAGACAAACAGTATGCCATTCACTACCAGAAACAGCGCTATTACAAGAGATAATATCCGGTTTTTCCATTTCATGGCTTTCCCCCCTTTTGTAAATTACGCAAAATCTCCCCGAAAGAACAAATTTATTTTTTCCTCAAAGCCGGAGCAACAGCCTTATAGAAATCCGTTTTCGCCTTACCTCTTTTGTATTTGTGAAAATACATCAGAAACCCTACCATCAGGCATATTAAAAACAGCGCAGCGAATGTCCACATCGGCGCAACAATAAACGGCGAATTGTATTTTAAATCAAGCGCCGCTTCCAGTTCGGCATAAATCCCCATTTGCCAGAGGATGGCAAACAGAACTGCAAGCACTACTGCAGCAATAAAAAATGATATGATAAAAGATTTTAATGCATATGCCACGACTGGAACTTTGTCAAAGACTGATCGTATTTTTTCGGATATTTTCTTCATGCCAGCCCCCTATTTCACTATGCTATTGAAAAAATCAAGAACTTCCTGCCTTGTCTGCCCGGTACTTTCCATAATCAAGGCAATGTTGTCATCATTATCGAGGACATTTTTAAGCTTGATTACGGCATTGATAAAATCTGTATTTTCCTTATATTTCTGCAAGATATCATACGCCTCAAGCACGCCTGTCTTGCTGACTTCAACATTGTAAATTGCCGTTGCCAGTTCATATCCAGTACACTCTTCCGCCACATCCAGTTTGACAATCTCACTGGAAATGGCACGAAAACTGCCAGTATCTGCATGAAGCATAATTTCATCCACACGCTCCGGCAGGTGGCTGTCATCACGCAGCTGCGTAAGAATCTCAACAATCATTGCAGCTTCATAATCTGAGATGCTGCCATTATTCTGATAGGTAAATTTAACAATTTTATCGTATGTGTCATTGACCCTGTTGGCAGGGGCAAACGAAATACAATCCTTGGCGATTTCACTAAGTTTCGAAA
>CAJUHY010000018.1:0-43188 GCA_910585895.1 uncultured Lachnospiraceae bacterium | reverse complement strand
AAGTCACGGTTGCAGTATGCGTTGTCATTTAAGAAATTATCCTTGTAAAAATCATAAATATCAAACTTCGAGCTGCCGCTCCTCGTAATTAACTCAAACATATTCAGGCATTCCCAAAAAGTCGCTCCAAACGAAAATATATCGCTTTCCAGCGACATCCGCCCCAATTGGCCTGAATAGGAAAACGGAAACTCTGAACCTTCTGCAGCCTCACAGAAGCATTCCGGGGCTGCATATCCCAACGCTCCAAACTCATACTGCTTTTCCTGCGTCTCTCCCTGATTGTAATCTATCGGATCTAAACCGCTGCTTGCAAACCTGTCCGCAACCGTAACACGCTTGGAACGCCCGAAATCAATCAGCACTAGTTCTTTCCCATATCTGGTTACCATAATGTTTTCCGGCTTTATATCCAAGTGCAGAATGTTTTTCTGTTCCGTAACAAATTCCATGATTTCGCACAGGTTAATCATAAAGAGCAGAATCTGATTCTGATACTTGAGCTGATTATCGTAATTATAACTTGCAAGAATGGCCGCTTTCTCCGCCTTACTGTATTCGTTATACCCCACTTCCCTTTTGAGGCCATTGTCAAGCGGTTCGTACCTCCTGAGCTTCCAATATTCTTCCTGGCAGTACTCGTCCAGATTCCAGCCGTCAATAAATTCTTCAATCACACAGTAATAGGAAGAGGCATCGATGACGCCGCTGTCAATGTGGGGACATATCAGGGAAAAATCGCCCAAGTCCCCCACGACATCATCCACGCGCACTACGGAGCGGCATTCCCGCAGTTCCTCAAAAATCTTCCATTCCTCCGTCTTGAACTTTTCCAGGCAATCCACTTTCCTGCCATCAATTATCTGGGTCTTCGGCTTGAATTTCAATACGCAGGAGAACTGCAGGCTGCCGCTAAACATGACCTTCAATCCCTTGTAAACAATGCTTTCCGTACCGATGGCGATGAATCCGTCTTTGTTGATACCGTAGGATTCATCAATGATGTACTTGTATGAATTGCCGGTTATTGTTCTGCTCATGTTTGATGCTCCTCTGTTGTAGCTTTTATTGCTGTGGCTGTAAATTCCAGGATTTGCTCCATGTATTTACTGCATTTTGGGCTACATCAAGAGCCAAATCCCCTACCTTTTCCGCAGCACATTTGCCAATTCCTTTAAAATATGTTTTAAAGCGCAAATTAGTTCCATACCTTAAGTAACGTGTCGACTGCGATGCCCAAACATGTCCCCAGCTGCCGTTCCCTTTCGTAATTCCAGATATTTTGGCGCTAGGCAAAACCTGGGAAATGGGAGAAAAGAAAGCAGATGTAAGAGCCGCATAACCAGCATTGCGCATAATTTCACCCATAGAAATATTTTCGCCCTTAATCTTAACATCCAAGGCATCTCCCACAACAGAAGCCGTTGCGTCTGAACCTATACCAAAAAGAGTATTTAATGCTAATTTCTTGAACGTCATTTTTCCTCCGGCAGATAAACCGGCAGCCTTCCCGGTTAGCATCCAAGAAAACTTGAAACGCCCAATTGCTCCTGTCTTTTCTAATAACTCAAACGGCTGGGCTTTTCCAAGAATATCCGCAAAATATTTGCCACCTGACGCCCATGTTGAAAGTCCTCCAAAAATCATTCCTGAAATGGCTCCTTCGAACGCGCCATCCTCAAAACCTTCTAAAAACGACTTTCCCATCAGCACATTTATCCCGCCTCCAATAAGACCGCCAATATCTGCTCAAACAGATTCTTTTCCCAGAATGGCTTGAGATAGCTATACTCCTCATAGAAATCCTCTTTGTTCTGGTTAACTGTATCTGCAACCTCTCTGTCGGTTCTCTCAGCATCCGAAGCGAACTCCTGAATATCTTCCGCCAGATTTTTAAGGACATCTATTTTATCTTCCTGCGTCTGTGTTGAAGCAGTAATGGAGGAAATCACATCATCAACATTACAGATATTTCGATTAATTGATTGTACCTTGGTTCTCAGAGTCATTAACTCGGATTTCAAACCGTTTGTCTCATTTCGGATACCAGTCACCAGACCCGGCATACTATTAATTTTGTTTGCATAAAGTTCGATAGTTGCCATAGCTTACCCCCTTATATTTATCCCTTCGTTCTCTCCACAGGCATATCCGCAAAAAACAAATTATAAATGGTATTTTTATCATCTTCCAGCAGTTCGGTGAGTTTTGTTATCTCTCGTTTTTGCTCCTGTTCATCGGGAACTGTGTTAGAGAATTTTTTCTCAAGCCCCATAATATCAACCTCCATTTTCCCCCTCTGTCGGCGGATTTCTGTTGTATTCTCCCAGTTCATTGTCAGCCCTCGTATACTCGTCTACGATGCTTTTCACAGTCTCGTTGTTCATGCTGTCCAAGACATCTTTAATCCCGCCGATATTATCCAAAATATGGTCGGTTTCCTTCTTGTAGGCATCCGCGCCCTGTCCTTTCCACTTGCTGAGCAACGTGGAATTTATGGAGTTGAACTCATCCTTAATTGCATCAAACTCAGCAATTGCTGCTTCACTCTCAGACATAAACTTAGTGATTTTCCCTATGTCCGCCGAAACAAAACTGCCCTCATCCATAACTTAATCCTCCTCATATTTCATAAACTTTACTTTCAGCAAATGATCTGCTTCAATATCATAGTAATACCCATCGCCCTTCTCGCATGGGGCATAATCTTCCTTTAAGGCTTTGACGTCCATATTGCCGAATACTGTCTTCTGTCCGCGCTCACCTGCAAATTCAGCAATGTTGTCGAGCAAAAACACCGTCCCGGCAACACTGTTGAATACTGTGTTCGTCTCCATTTCACTGATTTTCTGGACATCAGAGAAAATAAAAACATACCCTTTATCTTCTGCGACTGCAGCCAGTCTTGGCAGTACTTTTTCAATAAAATGCTTGTTTTCATTCGTATTTAGATAGACTAATTTACTTTGAATCACGAAAACGGTAAATGGCGTGTCCTCATATTCGTTCTTGCCCACTATACGCCTTACATCCATTTCCGGTATGCTGAACATGCCGCCGATTAAGCCTTTCGGTAAATCAAGATAGCTGTCATTGAGATAAAGGTAAAACCGCTGCAGCGGCGAGAGTTTTTTGGACTTTGTTTCTTCCGGCTTCGGACCTGCAGCTGCCAGCTTGATGGTTTCCTGATTAAAACCATTGAAATACACGCTGTCGGTTTTATGCTGATATTTATGGTAAATATCCTGCAGTTGGTTGCGCCCATCATCCAAAAATACAATGCGGGCATCCGGCTTCTGACGGACAATGCCAGCTAACAGCAATTGAAGCAGATTCGTCTTGCCGAATTCTTTTTTGCCATATATCGACAGCACATGCGACTGTTCCAGGTCAACAGACACCGGAAAAAAATCAACATAGTCCAAGGCAACGCTTACCGGAAATTTTAACTCTTTCTCGCTGTTTGGGGGCTGCTGTTTTATTTTCTCAAAAGCAGCAAAAGTCAGTTCTTCCGGGAACATCTGATATTTTTTCACACACCTCCCAAAACTGCCGTCCTGATAGTTAAATTTCTGCATTATCTTCTTCACAAAACTTTTTTCCGTGTCCGCACGCCCACCTTCTTTCACCGAATACAGCAACGTACACTGAACCTCGTATGGCAGATTCATGCGGAATGTGCCCGTGACGCCGTCCGGCCTGACGGTTACATTGGCAAATCCATGTCCCGGATTATTGCCAATCTGCCCTGCTTTGCCTGTAAAAATTTCCGCATATTTATCCGGCGGCATTTCAAAGGCTATCTTCTGCTTAAAACTGCCGAGATAAGAATTCAGCCCTTTCGTCTCAGTCGCCGTCACGACAATGGTAATGCCTTTGGAAAGCCCATCACGGCAAAGTTTGGCCAACTTTTCCTGATACGATGAATATCTCGGCTCGTCCATAAAAGCGTTAAGATTGTCAATGATGAAGGTTGTATGTATGGGCTGTTTTTCAGCGTCACGGTAATTTTTGCCCTTAAGTTCTTTGACATTATCTTTCCATATGTTGTCCATAATCTTGAACACACGTTTCACATACTCTTCGTTGGCATTATCAAAATATGCCGACACCAGCGGAAATTCCTGGTATACAGACAACGCCCCGCCAAAATCAAGGATGAATACCTGCTTCTGCCTGTCGTTATATTGTTTATGCAGGATATTCACAAGCGTTTTAACCAACGTCGTTTTACCACTCATAGAGGAACCAAACAATATAAGGTTTGAATCCAGTAAATCAACCTCAAACGGCGGCTGCATCTGAATAATGGGGATGTCAAATCTGCCCAGTGTACACAACATTTTATTCATACTCATATCACGCAGACCTCCATTCTGTTTCATCGAATATTTCCACAGGAAGCGGCGGTTGGAAAATTGGTTTGGGTCTTTCCATATCCCTGCTCATCTCGACAATTGTCTTTGTAATATAGGCTAGCTGCGTATCATGTTCGCTGACATTAACATTTTTCTTCCGCTCTTTCTCATTGTCCTTTTTGGAAGAGTAAAAGTCAGGATTGAATTTACCTGAATTCGTGACCTCTGTCACCAACACCGGCGCTTCAATATCCATATTTTTGTTGGCGCCAGTGTATGCCGACTGAAAATATTCAAAACGTGACCCTGTGCCTACAAGCAAGTAAGCGCGCCCATTCAATGGCATGGTCGGAGCCGCAGCTGCCGGGCTGTCAATCATTTCCTTCGATGCCTGTTTGGTGGCAACTTTTAAGCAGATTCTCGCTTTTGAGTTCACACGGATATCGTCTGTAATCGCGCCCTCAATATTCTGCGAGACTAAGATGATATGGAAGCCAAGCGTCCTGCCCACACGGGCAATGGTTGTAATCTCAGCAATAAAATCAATATCGCTGCTTTCACTGGAGAATCTTTTGAGTTCGGTAAACTCATCGACAACCAGAACAAGGTGGGAAAGCGGGCATAAATCCTCCAAATTCTTCTCTAATGCATCCTTCTGTTTATCATTGAGCTTCTTCTTGAGCTTTTCAATCCCATCCTGACTTTCTTCTGGATTCTGTATCCCCTTTATTTCTTTTATCACGCGCAGCGCACGGATATAGGAATCGACATTGTCTACCCCCATGCTTGTAAGCAATAGCTTGCGGCGTTTTATCTCCGCATTTAACGACTGCAGGAAACGTTTAAGCATATATGCTGCAGAAGTTCCCTCATCCTCACCGGCTGTATCGGTAACGGCACCGACACAATGGGGCAAATCGCCCAGACGGTCAGAAAATCCGCCGCCTTTCATGTCAACAAGCATCAAATTCAAGTCCATCGGCGAAAACTTCATGCATAAGCCAATCAGATAGGTGATAATTGTCTCCGATTTACCGGAACCGGTCGTGCCTGCCACCAGCATGTGCGGTCCATCCGCTTTTTCATATAAATCCAGGTACATAGCGCCATGTTCATTTGCCCCAATCGGTACGCAAAGGTTGCGGGTAATATCATTCTTCTGTACATCCTCCCAGCTTGCCAGCATTTTCTGCCTGGGCTCGTCTTTACGGATACTTTCCGAATTATAACCCCAAAGTTCAAAGAGCGTTACCATGGACGGTACTTTACCGTTTTCAGCAACCCGCGTATAGTAGATTGCGCTCAGCTGTTTAAAAGCCTTTGTGAAACTTTCGCCATATTTTCCTTGCTGGTCAAAAATATATTCGTTCTGAAATGTTTTGTATTCAATAAGCTTGTCCGTGTCATTGGCCTGTCTGCCCATTTGGCTGCTGCCTTCGCTTAAAACATTCAGCGTTTCACGGCTGAGAACATTGTAGCGCAGGCTGCTGAGCCTGTTCTTGGGATTATCTTTGTCAATATTGATAATGTTCCCACAATATTTAGGCAGCTTGTCTTTGACATCCTGAATAAAGATAAAAGTCAGGCCATTCTCATTTACATAAGCTTCGCCTTCTTTGGGAACCTCCGGCATAAACTTGGAAAAACCCGTCTCTTTGATATCGTAATAGTCAAAAACCACGCAGACAATCTGCGTTTGCTTCTGCTCAGCGCCTTTTTCATCGTCATTATCTGTTTTATTCTTGCTGCGCTCATTCATTATGCTAAGCAACTGTCCAAACACAATACCAGAACTTTCTTTGTTGAAGACAAATTGAGACACGCCGTCAAACAATTCGTTGGTGTGCGGCAGGTATTTATAATTTTCCAGCCGCAGGATATCTTCTTCATATCGCGAATCGAAGAAAAATACAAACTGCAAATCCTCCGGCGAATGATAGTAAGCAAGTTCAAATACAATATGCTGCACAAAATTCCGGGAGGTATGGGCGTCATTTGAAATCACGCCCAAAGCTCCGCTGGATTTCAAATCTACAAGCAGCGGCGGCTTGCTCCCATCATCGCTGCGCAGATAGTTAAAGCCGATAATCTCCTTGTTATCCACAAGGTCAATCCCCTTATTGGCAAACACATAAGGCAGGTCCGTAAGAAGGAATTTGTTCTTATCTTCACTAGCCAATTCATCGGGCGTCAATTTCTTACGGCGTTTATCCTCCTTCTTGCCCGGCACAAAAATCTTAATTCTGTCACCTATTTTCTTATAATAGACATCATAAGATATCGTATCCTTTTTCTCAGATTTAATCTCAAACAACGGTTTCACTTCATCCGAAGTGCCAAGGGAAATTCGCATGAAATCGTTGTCATTCTGTGAGCGGGAAAAGATTGCTCCATTGATATCGGCAGTATTGGCAAATAACGTGCCCATATCAGGATAGGTGCTGTTCAGGTATTTGATATCGCTCTGCTGCCATTCTTTGATGGTAGCAATTTTTCTGGCAATATAGTTCTCGTAATTTTCCTTCCACTCCTCAACATTTACTTTATATTCACGTTTCTGCTTGCGAAAGTTGTAAAACGAGGTTACAAAAGCAACAACCGCCATCGCTCCTGACATCATCATCATCGTATCTCCCATGCCTCCCGCACTGCCGGAAAATCGCTGTATAAGAAATCGTGCGGCTATCATACCGCCTGCAGACAACACGGTGGGAATAATCACATCCAGCAATGTCTGCTTATTTTTCTGCGGTATTTCGCCTGGCGGCAAGATGTCAATAACGGATGACTCGATAACATTTAAGCGGCGCGTACTTATATTATATTCGAGAGTATCGTTATTTTTTAAGATGTAGCTGTTTTCTATTCTGGTGAACAGGATTTGCGGCTCTACTTCCGTCTTATCTGTAAACAAGAGCGTACTGGAAGTCACAAAGCCCAGTTCATCCAGTCTTTTATTATATATATTCAGATTATTATCTTTGCCGTTTTCATCCTTAGCGGTACATATCTCCGTAAAGTCAATTACATTGAAATCGCCCTTGGCATTGTAGAGAACCTGCAGCTCTTTCCTTGTTTTCAGATATCTTTCCAACAAGGCAAAATGTTTTTCAAATTTCGCGGATTTTTTTAACCCATAATAGATTGCCTCCATCAGTGCCCGGAGTGTGATATCCTTAATAATAAGAAAAGAAACCTCATCGGAGAGTTCCGCACTCTGAAACCTTGCCGAAATCATAATCTCGTTATTTTTCATGCAAAGCCCTCCCTTCCAGCTCCATACTCCTCCTGCAATAATAAGCGTATTTTAAGCAGTTCCTCTGCGCAGTCTCTAGGGGAATCAATTGTATGGATTGCCGGCAAACTGCTGTCTTGGTTATGGATTTTTTCAAACGGCTTTACAGATAAAACAGCAATTGACGGATACTCAATTTTAGGCGCATTATCGACAGAAAGCTTACCATCATATGGCTTTGGCACTGCTGATGGCTTCGCAACTACCGGAACCGTAGGTTTTGGCAATTCAGGTACAGCAAATAAAAGCTTCGGACCCATCGCCGGCTTCACAATTGTCTGAACTGTTGGTTCGGAAATTTCCGGCGCAGTAAATACAAAAACGCCTGATTGGGGGATGCCAACCATCGGCAGTTCAGACATTGTATACTCTGTTGCCGTAAATTCTTTTGCCGGAACTTCCGCCTTGGAAACCGTTGGCAATTCTATTTGTTGAATATCAGGTTTGCCAAACGAAACGCTGATATTCGGCATATCAAAAGTTTCAGGCAGTTCTGCCTTTATTTCGCCTATTGGGCTGAATGAAATATCCATCTGTTGCGAGACAGCTATCTTCGGCAAAACAGGAACTTCCAGTTCCGGCAACACTCTTATGTCTGCTTTCGGAATATCCACTTCTAGCTTCGGCAGAACTGGTACATCATTTTCCGGTACTGCAAAATCGGGGGCTTCCAGTACCGGCATAGCCAGCTGTGGATTGTTCACCGAAATGACTGAACTGTCAATAGCAATAGGCGCATAACATAATTCTGCCATATTCTGCGGTCTTACTGCCAGCGGAAGACTGGGACTTGTCCGCTCCGATATGTGAAAACGATTGTCCGGAATGCTGATTTTCACGCACTCAGGCAGAGTGGGCCGCTGCTGCCCAACCTTTGCAAATGAAGCGGCAGGAGCAGCAGCTTTGAAGGCTATCGGCAGAATTGGTTTGTCTCGTTCCACTTTTTCCATGTGTCCCACCGGTATGTTTGTTATCTTAACAGGTTCTGGATACACTGCCATAACTGGTCCGCCAAAGTCAAACACTGGTACGTCAAGTTCCGGTTTTACTATGGGAGCCATTTTGGCAAGTACATATTCCGGCTCCACAAACTCTTCTTGGGGAATCTCGCAGATAGCCGGAATAGCTGCCAATTCTAGTTCATATGGTGTGATAACCGTATTTTCCAGCCTTTCCATCTGCTCTACAAACTTAACCCGCTCATTATAAATGGCAAGCTCGCGTTCATAGCTTTCACGTTGATTCTCTGTGAGCAGTTCCAGCTCCTCAAAAGATAATATTTTAAATGCCATGTCAACCCCATCCTTATCTATAATACTCCAAAAACCCTCTGCTTATTGAGTGCCACTGTTTATACTTTCCGCAATCTGGCTGTCAACATTTATAAAGTTCTTCCTGTTCTCATCCAACAACGTTGATGTGGATTCTACAGCTTTTGGCACCCCTTCAGTGATAAATGGCTGAACCATCTTACTAAAGAAATTATTAAAAGCATCCTTTGTCTCGCCTTCCATAGGGGAAATCGCCTCATTCAATGCCGCCATAAAAGCATCGCCATCAGTCTTATATTGTTTTGATATTTTAATTATTTCACTTACTGCGTTCACCACACTAGCATTAACAATTCTGCAATCTGCCATTTTAATTTTCCTCCCTTATTTTGATGATAGTTTTAAAAATTACTGGTTGTTCCCCTCACCAAGCTGATCGTCCACGCCGTTTGCACCTGGAATTGCCTTTAAAGTCTCTTCTGCCATTTGCTTGATGGTGTTTAACAGGTTTTCAATCCCTTTATTGAGACCTTCCTCCGATGTGAATGTTTTGTCGTAAAATGCCTTAAAACCATCAGCCGCCGCCCCTTGAAAGTCACTCTGGATAAGTCCTGTAACTGTATTTTCCAGTTCCTCTGCGTTGGCATGGGCCTTAGCCCAATAATCCTCCACCGCCTGTATAATGTCGTTCAACATTTTTGCGGTCATATTAATTGTTTCTGTACTTCCCATCGCCATATTTTTGTCCTCATATTTAATTAAAATTGTATGCTATTGTTAAGTTCTTCGAACTTATCAAATACATCCTTGTAATAACCTGATCCCATTATTGCCTCAAGCGTTGTTGAAATGTGGTCAATTACGAGCCGCAAGTTCTCAATCGGTTCTATGAGAACGTCCTTTGCTTTCAGTTCAATCGCTTTTCCCGCTGGGGTATCCAAGGCAGTGGACAAATCATCATACATTTGCTCAAGCTTTGTTTTTAAATCCTCTGCCCTCTTTTTCAAATCTTTCATACTTTGCGCAGCAACTTTAAAAGCAGCATCATCTATCGTAATATCTCGTGATAAGGCCAATATCACTCACCTCCTGACTTCGCTTCTGCAATCTTCTCCAGCAGCGGCGCTTTAATCTCATCGGACAGCAGACGGCATACTTCCTCTGCCTGCGCGTAATCTCCAATATCGATACAGCACTGGACACGGAACGTCACTGCCATGATATCTGTCGGATCTTTTATCATCGCATTGCGGAAAAACTTGATTGTTTCCTTGTATCTTGCCTCCGCGTCCTCTGCGCCCATTTCCTTTAAGGCATTTACCTCTGTATACTTGCCAATGTAGATATTTTGTAAGCCCTCACTAGCCTGCAGCATTTTTGCGTAAGCGATGACCTTCTCAAAATCTTTCTTCAGGGTATACGCGCCAATATACAAACGATTAATCTGGTCTCTGTTCGCAGATGATAATTCAAATTCTCCAGAGCCGTCTAACTTAAATGTTGGCGCGGCTTCCTCTTCCACTTCTTCAATCTCCGTGAAAAATTCACGTTCGCCGTCCTCGTTAGGTTCTGTGTTCTCAATCAGTTCTTCCAGCCCATACTCCCCAAGTTCCTCTTCCATTTTCTCCCGGTCTGTCGCGATCATTTCTTCGATGGCATACTCATCCAGTTCCGCAGGCGGCGCAAGTTCTTCCTCCACAATGGCAAATCCGTTGTTGTATGCTTCCACAGGCGCCTGTGCGGCATACAGGCAATCCAATGCCTTATCTGCATGTTCAAGCTGCAGGTAAATCTCGGCAGCATTGATATAGCTTTCCGCTACGCTGGTGATTTCCGGCTTCACCGTTCTCAAAGCCGTGTCGATAATCCCCAAAGCTTTATGGAAATGCTCTCTGTCCTTATCATTCTTATAAAATTCCAGTTCAAGCGTCATTTGGTCAAAATAAAATTCCATCATCGGCTCTGTATATTTTGCTGCTTTCTGCAGTTCCGTCCGGGCAGTGTCCAGACGTCCCGCCTGAATGAGCAGCTTAAAAGCCAATTGGTAACCTGTGTATTCCGATGGAGCTATCAGCTTTATCTGATTTGCAACATGCAAGCCATTGCGGATATCATCCCGGATGCCATAGATAATGGCTTTGCGCTTTAGAATATCCAAATCCACGCCAATAAGCTGCTCTGCCTTATTCAGATTGATAAGAGAATCCTCATACCTGCCAATGTCAAAACAAAGGATTCCCATAAGATTATGTAATTGAATCATGTTTTCCGGTATGCAGCCCAGTTCGTCCGCTTTGGCAAGATTCTTCATGGCGTCTGCCATCCTCGCATCCGTTGCCTGGGCAAAGCCCAAATCAAAATAGCGGTTGCCGTTGCCCGCATCGTATTTTACGGCAAGGCTGTAGTTCTCAATGGCTTCATTATAGCGTGCAAGCGACATCAAGGCATTGCCGGCAAATTTATAGGCATCGGCATTCTTAGGTTCCAGTTGGATGGCATGGTTGGCAAGATTCAGTGCCACATCATTCTGCTGATTCAGAAATGCGAGACGTGAATCTGATAACAACTGTGTTACTTTCTCGTTTGACATTTTCATCACCCCTTGTTTCATATTTTATCAACCGTTATATCTTTCATGGAATTCAAACCATAAAAGCCGATATGCCTCCCTCCTCATACGTCCAGTACATCTTTTATAATATCATCATCCATTGAAGAACTAGAGTAATAGCTGCCATGGATATCATTAATATGAGTATGTCTCTTGCATCATTTTCCCTCTGTAATATTCCATACTATAATAATTGTTGTTCTTCTGTCCTCTCCAATACGACAAATTAGCATTAGACTGTCTTTTGCTGCTGTCAATATTCTGCAAATTACTGTTTGCCTGCCTTAATTGTGTTTGCAGATTAGAAAGCTTTGTATCAAGGCTGTTTTTCTTGGATTTCAGCGTACTCCATACCCTGTCTAATGCATTTTTCGTTTGGGCTGTTTCTTGGCTAAAAACATCTTTTAAATCCTTACCATTTGAACCATCTAACTTAACCATTTCTCTAAAATTTTCTGCCGCCTGTTCTGTTTTATTTACAATTTAGCGCAAACATAATTATTGAGCGTGAACCACAAATAACAAATTACAGGATTGGAATCATCTTTTATACTCAATTCTCATGCCACACCAAACAAATTGCACAATTTTTATCTGTAGTCCCTTTATTTACAAAACATTTCTATGTACAAAATATTTAAAACCGTTGATTTCTTAATTCTTTCAATAGTGAGAATTTAACAAATAACCAGAGAATTTAAATATATTTTGTGTATTGCATTTTTACCAAAAAGTACTATAATAAAATTATAGCATTACAGCCATTTTTTAATTCCAAAGGGGGCAAGTTACAAATGAATTATGAAGAAAACATAGAAAAACGGCTTACCAAGTCCTTTTTCCAAATTGCAGCAATTATGGCAGCAGTCGTGGTTTTCGCACTGATTTCCCTGATTGTCATTTCCAACAGGTATTCCCACGCACTGAAAAACTTTGGTTTTGCACAGGGAGATATCGGAACAGCAATGTTTGAGTTTGCTGATATCCGCTCATCGCTCCGTGCGGCAATCGGCTACGACGATGCGGATACGATTGAAACCGTAGTGGCACAGCACAGTGAACTGAAAGCTGATTTTGAAGAATCTTTTGCAAAAATTGAAAAAACCATCGTATCCAAGAGCGGCAGGGTTACCTATGACAATATAAAATCCGAATTGGACGCTTATTGGGAGTTGGATGACAAGATTATGGCGCTTGGGGCAACCACAGACCGCGAGCTCTGTAAGCAGGCACAGGATATGGCTTTGACAGAACTGGCTCCTATCTACCAGAGCATATATGATCAGATGGCAGAGCTGTTAGAGGTTAAAGTAAAAGAAGGAAACGCCCTTTCCACAATGCTGCTTGTAGCTTTATGGGTGCTCATTGTCGTTATCATCATTGTAATTGGGCTTACCATGATATTATCCGTTAAGCTAGGCAAAAAATTCTCCAAAAGAATTGCCGACCCTCTTGGCAGCCTGGGTGCACGTTTTAAGACTTTTGCCGATGGCGAACTGACATCTCCTTTCCCATTAATAGAGACTGGCGATGAAATAGAAGCTATAGAAAAAGACGCCATGGAAATGGCTGAGAAATTAGATGAGATTATCTTCGATATTGAAGGGATACTAAGTGAAATGGCAGGCGGTAATTACGCTGTCAAATCCAACGCCGAGAATCGCTATACCGGTGATTTCAAGAAATTATATAATTCCATGCGCGCACTACGGAATCAGATGTCGGAAACATTGTCATCCATCGGAGACGTTTCCACACAGGTATCCGCCGGTTCCGATTCACTGGCACAGGCATCGCAGGCGCTTGCAGAAGGAGCTACTGACCAGAGTATTTCTGTACAGGAACTTCATGAGACAATTTCAGATGTTACAGCCAACATAGAGAGCGGCGCTCAGAATGCAGACGAATCCTATGAGAAAGCACAGCTTTATGCGAGCGAAGCAGACAATACCCGTCAGGAAATGAACAGTATGATGGCTGCCATGGAACGCATCAATATTGCTACAACCGGAATCGGCAATATTATTTCTGAGATTGAATCCATCGCTTCTCAGACAAACCTCCTTTCATTAAACGCCTCCATAGAGGCTGCAAGGGCAGGGGAATCGGGACGTGGATTTGCCGTTGTTGCCGATGAAATCAGGGAACTGGCCAACCAGAGCGCGCAGGCAGCGGTAGATACCAGGGAACTGATTGAGAAATCTATCAGCGAAGTAAACGAGGGTAACCGCGCAGCAGAACACGCTGCTGAGGCCATCCAATCTGTAATCGAAGGAATCAAAGAAACTGCAGAATTCTCTAAGAATCTAAAGGTAATGATGGAAACGCAGACGGAATCCATGAAGCGCGTGGAATCCGGCATCAACGTGATTTCAGAAGTTATACAGAGCAACGCTGCTACAGCCGAAGAATCTGCGGCAACCAGCGAAGAGCTTTCCGCTCAGGCTTCTGTTCTGGACGAACTTATCGGACATTTTGTACTGCCGGAAAGAGACCAATAATTACTTACATACCGAAAGCCAGCTGAAATCATCAGCTGGCTTTCCTAATGCCATGCGCTACGCAAATTCTGCACAGCGCTTATTTATTCTGATAAATGCCTGTAATCTGGCGTCTGGCAGCTTACTTCCTGCCGCAGCATTGTTTATATTTCTTGCCGCTCCCACAAGGACAGGGGTCATTGGGATATACCTTGGCTTTCTCCCTTCTCTTAGGTCCTCTGGGTCCCGAATCATCACGGTTAGTTCCGGTGACCTTTGCCACCTGTTCACGTTCCACCTTCTGCTCAATGCGTACATGGAAGAGAAGCTTTACCGTATCCTCCTGAATATTAGCAATCATGCCGTCAAACATATCATAACCGCTCATCTTATATTCAACCAATGGATCTTTCTGTCCAAACGCCTGTAAGCCAATTCCCTGACGCAGCTGATCCATATCATCAATATGCGCCATCCATTTACGGTCGATAACCTTCAGCAAAATCACACGCTCCAGCTCCCGCACTGCCTCAGGCTCCGGGAATTCTGCTTCCTTCATCTCGTAAGCTTTTACTGCCTGTTCTTTTAACCGATGTTTGAGCTCATTGGAACGAATACCCTGTACATCCTCCGGAGTTACTGTTTTCAGAGGAATAATCGGAAGCAACAGCTGATTCAGCTCATTTAAATCCCATTCTTCACTGTCCTGGTCTGCTGAGATGCATGTATCTACTGTATTCTCCACGCGGTCTGTAATCATCTTATAGATAACATCACGCATACTCTCTCCATCCAACACACGGCGGCGTTCCGCATAGATAATCTCTCTCTGCTCGTTCATGACCTGGTCGTACTCCAGCAGATTCTTACGAATTCCGAAGTTATTGCTCTCTATCTTCATCTGCGCCTTCTCAATCGCATTGGTAAGCATCTTATGTTCAATCTGCTCGTTTTCCGGCACACCTAAAGCATTAAACATATTCATCAGTTTTTCCGAACCGAACAGACGCATCAAGTCATCCTCCAGAGAGATAAAGAACTTGGATTCTCCCGGGTCTCCCTGACGACCGGAACGTCCGCGCAGCTGGTTGTCAATACGTCTGGACTCATGGCGTTCCGTACCGATTATTTTCAGTCCGCCTGCTGCCTTAGCGTCATCGTCCAACTTAATATCTGTACCACGGCCTGCCATATTTGTAGCAATCGTAACTGCCCCATGTTGTCCTGCCTCTGCAACTATCTCAGCCTCAACCTCATGGAATTTTGCGTTCAGAACCTTATGTTGAATCCCTTCGCGTTTGAGCATACCGCTTAACAGCTCAGACGTCTCAATCGTGATTGTACCTACCAGCACCGGCTGCCCTTTTTTATGAGCCTCTTTAATCTCCTCTACAACTGCATGGAATTTCTCTTTCTTCGTCTTATAGACTGCATCCTGCAAATCAATTCTCTGCACAGGCTTATTCGTGGGAATTTCAATTACGTCCATGCCATAAATGTCACGGAACTCCTTCTCCTCGGTGAGCGCTGTACCTGTCATGCCGGCCTTTTTACCATATTTATTAAAGAAATTCTGGAAAGTGATTGTTGCCAGCGTCTTACTCTCCCGCTTGACTTTCACATGCTCCTTCGCCTCAATCGCCTGATGCAGACCATCCGAATAACGGCGTCCCGGCATGATACGTCCGGTAAATTCATCGACAATCACAACCTTCTCATCCTGCACCACATAGTCCTGGTCGCGGAACATCAAGTGATGAGCGCGCAGCGCCAAAATCACGTTGTGCTGAATCTCCAGGTTATCGGCATCAGCCAGATTCTCTATACGGAAGAATTTCTCCACCTTCTTAACGCCCTCTTCTGTCAGGCTGACTACTTTATCTTTCTCATTGACAATGAAATCCCCGGTCTCCTCGCGTTCTACGCCCATGATGGCATCCATCTTACTGAACTCGGGCATGTCCTCACCGCGCACCATCTGTCTTGCCAGAATATCGCTGGCTTCATAAAGACTGGTGGATTTACCGCTCTGTCCGGAAATAATTAACGGCGTCCGCGCCTCGTCAATCAGTACAGAGTCAACCTCATCGATGATGGCATAATGCAAATCGCGCTGTACAAGCTGTTCTTTATAAATAACCATATTGTCACGCAGATAATCAAAGCCCAGTTCATTGTTCGTCACATACGTAATATCGCAGTTATAAGCCTCACGGCGCTCATCATTATCCATGGAATTGAGAACAACTCCGACTGTAAGACCCAGGAATTCGTGAACCTTGCCCATCCACTCCGCATCACGGTTTGCCAGGTAATCGTTGACGGTAACAATATGCACACCCTTGCCCTCTAAGGCATTCAGATATGCCGGTAAAGTAGACACCAGGGTCTTTCCTTCACCTGTCTTCATCTCCGCAATACGTCCCTGATGCAGGATGATCCCGCCGATTAGCTGTACCCGGTAATGCTCCATGCCTATAGACCGCCTTGCAGCTTCCCGAACAGTCGCATAAGCCTCGGGAAGAATCTGGTCGAGCGTCTCTCCGTCAGAGAGGCGTTTCTTAAACTCCTTCGTCCTGTCTTTCAACTGCTCATCTGTCAGTTCCATCATAGCCGGGCGGTAAGACTCAATCTTATCCACAATAGGATAGACCCTCTTCAATTCCCGCTCACTGTGCGTACCAAAGATTTTGCTTACAATACTCATATTAAAATGCTCCTATATTCTTCTGGCAGACCCCTGCCATATCTTTTACCGTATACACGGACAACTTCTTACATTGTAACACTTTCCCTGCTGTTAAACAATACTCAAACCTATGAACGAATTATGAACTTTCTATAAATTGTCAGAATTTTCTCGTGCTTATTTATATTATTTCAATTATAAGTATCTTTAATATAAAATATTTAAAAAAGTTGTTGACTTTTTTATTTTTGTTAGATATAATAAACATATCAAAACAAACAACTACAGAACAGGAGGTACAGTCCAATCAAAACATAATGAACTACCCCATAATTTGAGAAAGAGAGGTACAGTCCACCAAACTAATCAAGTTTACTCTCACCTCTGGATAAGAACAGAGGTACAAGAAATTTTCAATCGAATCTTCAGAGGAAGTTTAACAATTACAGATTAAAGAACTCAGATTTCTAAAATGGATTTTCAGTTGCTGTTGATAGGAACCCGGATTTCTGGAATGGGAAATTACAATAAGGTTCTTCTCCCGGCTGGCAATATCAGAACTGGAAGATTTCACAAAGGACAAGGAGCGGTCTATCCACAGTGATAGCTGCCACATCCCACTGAAAGATACAGTAAAGAATTACCAACGTGAAAGCATCCGACCTTGTATTTTCGGAATGGAGAAATCGGCGGAACAACTCATAAGCATAAGATATTTCATTCAGAATCGGAGAAATTGAATTTGTAAGAGTAGTAATTTCGGAAGAAGATTTGGACACTGACAACAGAAATCATAATTTTCGTAACGAATCCCTGAAACAGAATGAAAAGTAAGTATGCACTTCCAGCCGGTAACGTACAGATATGGATACATACAAATATTCAGTGGCGATAAAATTTCGGAAGAAAATTTGAGATTTCAGAAAGAACGAGGGAAGTCCCATGGACAGCATAGTTTAAAAGGCTGCATTTGATAATCAAATATCAATGCAGCCTTTTACTGTACTTCTTAAATAATTTCTTTAATATGCTTTTCCCCAGTACACCAACTTATGCGCCGGCTTTCCGCAGCATACGCATACGTCCGAAACTGCTGCTTCCTCCTTCAAAGGCATACAGCGTGATGTTGCCGTAGTATCTTCTTTTATCTTAACCTCGCATTGCTCACTGCCGCACCACATCGCACGGATAAAACCAGGCTTATTCTCGACCGCATCTTTAAATGCAGCGTAGGACTTCACCTCAGAAATATGAGATTCCAGATGTTCTTTGGCACGTGCATACATATCCTTCTGAATGTCCTGCAAGAGCCTCTCTGCTGTTTCTGCCACCTGGTCCAGGGTACATTCGATTTTCTCGCGTGTATCGCGACGTACCAACACACATTTCCCAGCTTCTATATCTTTAGGTCCCAGTTCCACACGGATGGGTATACCACGCATTTCCTGTTCCGAGAACTTCCAGCCCGGACTCTTCTCGCTGTCATCCATCTTCACACGGATTCCAGCTTTCTTCAAGATATCCCTCAACTCTGCTGCCTTATCCAAGACACCTTCTTTATGCTGCTGAATCGGAATCACCATCACCTGCGCAGGCGCAATGCGCGGAGGCAGCACAAGCCCGGAATCATCGCCATGTACCATGATAATTGCTCCAATCAGTCGGGTTGTCATGCCCCAGGAGGTCTGGTGCACATACTGTAATTTATTATCGCGGTCTGTATATTGGATATCAAATGCTTTGGCAAAACCATCGCCAAAATTGTGGCTGGTGCCAGATTGAAGCGCCTTACCGTCATGCATCAATGCCTCAATGGTATAGGTTGCCTCTGCTCCTGCAAACTTTTCTTTGTCTGTCTTCTTTCCACGAACAACCGGCATTGCCAACACTTCCTCACAAAAATCCGCATACAGGTTGAGCATTTGAATTGTGCGCTCTTCTGCTTCCCCGGCAGTTGCATGTGCCGTATGCCCCTCCTGCCATAAAAATTCCCTGGAACGCAGAAACGGTCTGGTCTCTTTCTCCCAACGCACCACGGAGCACCACTGATTATAGCACTTGGGCAAGTCACGGTAGGACTGAATATCATTTGCATAGAAGTCACAGAACAGCGTTTCCGATGTAGGTCTGACACACATCCTTTCCTGCAGCGGATTTAAACCGCCGTGGGTTACCCAGGCAACTTCCGGTGCGAACCCCTCTACATGGTCTTTTTCTTTCTGAAGCAAACTCTCCGGGATAAACATGGGCATATAGACATTCTCTACCCCCGTCTCCTTAAATCTCCTGTCCAACTCATTTTGAATATTCTCCCAGATTGCATACCCTGCCGGCTTTATGACCATACAGCCTTTTACACTGGAATAATCAATCAATTCCGCCTTTTTTACCACATCCGTATACCATTGTGCGAAATCAGTATCCATAGATGTGATGGCCTCCACTAACTTCTTGTCTTTCGCCATAAATTTCATTCTCCTTTTCTATCATTTTGTATGAGTGTGCAGATTTTTTTATTCTAACAGGAAGACACTTTCGCAATTTTTCAGAACCATATATTCCCAACCTTTTGACAAGCTAATCCTACAAAATAAAAAATGCCGGGCTTCCAATCCCCATAGGGACCGGAATACCGGCGGTACCACCCTGATTAATGCACACTTGTCATTCTCTCTGCAGCCTTAACGCAGCCCATACGGCACACTCCCATGCGCAGCTCCAAGGCGGGTTCCGAATATTGGTATGGAAAATCTCTCACCTGTGATTTCCTCTCTGTGCATCTTCTTATCCGTACTGTTCCTCTTCAACGCTTTTCCTTTATTCCTGAGTGACAACACATTCATATCGAAATAAATTAAAAATGTGTCAACACACCAGATATATACGGCTATTCTAAAATAATTTCCTCAGATTGTCAAGTAAATTTCCCGAATCAATATATAGGAAAGCGGTCCTAAAGCAAATCCCCACAGTCCATATATTCCAAGCCCTACATAGATACTGACAATGACTGTCAGAGGATGCATTCCCAATTTATTTCCCAGAAGTTTTGGCTCCAAAATTTCTCGTAAAATACTGCAAATTGTATAAATAACCGTATAGATAACCGCCAGCATATACTCACCCTGAAGCATTTCAATCAGCGCCCATGGCACAAAGATAGTTCCGGTCCCCAAAAAGGGCATGGCATCGCAGATTCCTATACCACAGCCTGTCAGCAATGCATATTCATTGCCTGACAGATACAGTCCCATTACACAGACTGCCGTGATTATCAGCATGATAATAAACTGCGCTTTCAAGTAAGCCCCGCCCGCTTCATACGTCCTCCGACAGACTTTGAGCCCCATTTGCCCGACAGGATGATTCTGCAGGCACGACTTTATTTTGCGATAATCCTTTAATATCAGGACCGTACTGATTATGATAACAAAGCAGATTCCCACCCAAATAAACATACTTTTGGCATAGGAAATTGTTCCGTTCATCAATACTGGGACCACATTGGTTTTCATATGCTGCATGAGCCCCGGAAGCTGTCTTTGCACATTCTCCTCAATATCTTTGGCCTGTATTCCGGTAAAGACTTCAACCTGGCAGCAGCATTCGCGAAAAAAATCTCCCGCCTGCCGCTTATACATCTCCATATTGCTTACCACTGTTTTCATCTGCCCAAGCAAAGTGCCCACAAACAGAACCACTAAAAATCCAAGCACCAGAAACAGCAGACTCACCAGCAGTGTTGACCAAATGCCTCTTTTCCATATTAATTTTTCTTCCAGCTTTTCTACCAAGGGATTCATGAGCTTTGCCAGCAGAAAAGCAATAAAAAAAGGAACTACCAGCGGCAGCAGCCAACGGAGACAGACATAAACTGCCAGGGTAATTCCCAAAATCTTCCCTATTTTCCGCATACTTTCTTTCACATCATTCCTCATGGAAACAGTATGCGCACTTACCGTAAATTATATTCTTGTTTCCAGCCCTTTGCTAATTGCCTCAGAAACCAAAAGGAACGACTGAAATGCCTGCCCCTGCGGCTCCACAGCAAATTCCATAGACTCTCCTGTAATTGGATGTACAAAAGCAATTTTAACAGCACACAGACCAATCGAAGCTTCCCTGTAACTACCGGCGTTATATTTCCGGTCGCCTGCCAACGGATGTCCGGCGTATGCCATTTGTACGCGGATTTGATGATGCCTGCCGGTCAAAAGCTGTACACGCACAAGACTGATATCCTGCCCCTTATATACATTCTCTGTCTCGTATGTGAGTTTTGCATGTTTCGCCCCTGGCGTCCCCTGCGTTACCACACGCGAGGAATTCGTCTTCCTGTCATGCAAAAGATAATTCTCCAGTACACCGAACGGTTCCGTGAATATTCCCTCCACCAGAGCCAGGTAGGTCTTATCCATTTGTCTCTCCCGGGACTGGCGGCTAAGCTCTGCCGCTGCCCGCTGATTCCTGGCAAATACCATGACTCCCTCCACCGGTTGGTCCAGGCGATGCACTACAAATACCTGCAGGTTCTCCTCTCCTTTTTCCATAAAATAATTGCGCAAAAGGCTCTCCATATCAAGCTGCGCCAGCTTCGCCGTCTGCACCGGAATCCCCGGCGGCTTACGGCATACCAGCAAATCCTGATCTTCGTAAATAATCTCTATCTTCTGATTCATCAGGGCTCTCTCCATCTGTCTTCTTCGTGTACTGACAAAAATGTTACACTTTAAAACGGTATCCTACACCCCAAATTGTCTCGATATACTGGGGTTTCGCCGTGTTCAGTTCTATCTTTTCGCGGATTTTCTTAATATGCACAGTCACCGTGGCAATGTCACCCACCGATTCCAAATCCCAAATTCTGCTGAACAATTCTTCCTTACTGAACACGCGGTTAGGATTCTGTGCAAGAAATGACAGAAGGTCAAATTCTTTGGTGGTAAACTGTTTTTCTTCTTCATTAACCCAAACCCGCCTTGCCGTCTTATCAATCTTAAGACCACGAATCTCTACGATATCATTTTCCTGGACATTGCTGTTGATTAGCCTCTCATAGCGGGAAAGATGCGCCTTCACTCTGGCAACCAGCTCGCTGGGGGAAAACGGTTTTGTAATGTAATCGTCTGCCCCCAGCCCCAGCCCGCGTATCTTATCAATGTCGTCTTTCTTCGCCGACACCATCAGAATCGGCGTATTCTTATTCTCGCGGATTTTCTTGCAGATTTCAAAACCGTCCACACCCGGCAGCATTAAATCCAAAATGAACATATCAAATTCTTCGCTTAAAGCTCGCGCAAGACCGCAGTTGCCATCATTCTCGACCTCCACGTCAAACCCGCTCAACTCCAGGTAATCCCTCTCTAAATCGGCAATTGCCACTTCATCTTCAATAATTAATACTTTACTCAACTTGTTACCTCCTGATATTTCCGAATTACAAAATACATGATTGTGCCTGTGCCCTCCTTGCTATTGGCCCATATCTTGCCCCCATGGTCTTCTATTATTTTCTTCACAATCGACAGCCCGATTCCGCTGCCGCCGGTGGAAGAATTCCTGGAAGCATCCGCCCGGTAAAAGCGGTCAAAAATATAGGGCAGGTCTTTGGCCGGAATTCCTTTTCCATTGTCCTCAAATTCAATTTGGATAAAATCTCCCACATCACGTATTCGAATGTTGATAAACCCCTGCTCCTTGTCCAGGTACTTGATAGAATTGCTGATAATATTGTTAATCACCCGCCGAAGTTGTTCCGGATCCGCAATAATCAACACATCGCGGTCTGCATAATCAATGTAATTGAGGCGGATGTTCTTAGCTTCCAAATCCAACCCCACTTCCTCCACACAATCCTCAAAATAATCCGCCACATTGATACGGCTGAAATTATAAGGAATACGGTTGGTATCTATCTTAGAATATAAAGTCAGCTCGTTAATCAGCGTGTCCATCTCATTTGCCTTATTGTATATGGTGCGGATATACTTATCCTGCTTCTGGGGCGTATCTGCCACGCCGTCCATAATACCCTCCACATATCCCTTTATCGCGGTAATCGGCGTTTTCAAATCATGGGAAATATTGCTGATAAGTACACGGTTCTCCTTCTCTCCCGTCAGCTTTTCTTCCTCAGATTCTTTCAGGCGAAAACGCATCTCCTCAAAATTACGGCACAATTCACTGATTTCGTCCTGCCCTTCTGCTTCAACGGTGAAGTCCAGATTTCCGGCTTTGATATTCTCCGTTGCCATCTGCAGCTTATGGATAGGATTGATAATTCCCTGATAAATCCATACAGTCAGCATTCCTGCCGTAAAAATCAGAATCAACAGTACAGAAATCATCAAATCCACCAAAATACCTTTGACATCTGGTATCAGCTGTTCCATAGAAGTAATAATAAAGACGCTCCCCTTGCTCCCATCTTGAAAGACCACATCAATCTGCTTTATCAGAGCCTGTTCTTCCCCTTCCATATAGAATCCGGAACCCGCACTCTGCAGTACATCGCTGTCATATTCCGGCAAATTCTGCTTGAGTTTATCTTCAGAAACCCCATTGCCCTCATAAATTAATTCTTCCCCACGTCTTACGACAAGATAAGAATACCTGGCTTCCAATTCCCGGTTAATTTGATCCAGATACGCTTTGTCCTCCAATTTCTCGGGCATCTCTCCTGCCACTCTCTGCAGCTCTTCATATGTAGACTTCGTAAAACGGCTGAGCGCTTCAAAAGAATTCACAAAATAATCGTATGCATTGCCATCCGTATCGTAAATCTGCCGCATAGTGCGCATCTGATATTTTCCGAATCCCCACATAGTGGCTCCTGCCAGCAGCACCGGCACCAGTATAATAATGAAAAATGAAATAATCAGCCTTGTCCGTAATTTCATGATAATTCTCACATTCTGCCATAATAACAAATTATTTTACACTTAACTATTATAGCAATGTTGTCCAAAAATTCCTATGGAAATTTTCTAAAAAATCTAAAATTTATCTAAAGATATTTTCTTGTGACTGGTTTATATTCAATTAAACAATGCCCAATTCAGGTAAGTTTGAGGAACTGCAAACTAACCCATACTCTAGGTACAGACACACTTTTCTTCTATTTTCATATATTGTAGGGATTATTTCTTTTCGAGGAAACTTATGGAAGCATCATCTATCACCATAATCGGTGGAGACCTGAGACAATGTTATGCGGCAGAATATCTAAATGCCCGGGGCTATAAAGTCATATGCTGCCATACGCCTGATTTCCCATATCATTCAGAAATCAGACAGACCGACAGTATCGCTCAGTCTCTGGAACATCCCAGTCTTGTGCTGGCCCCAACGCCTTTGACGCGTGATAATGTCCATCTGTTCCAGACAGAAATCTACCCTTCCTGTGGCCTGGAGGATTTGTGGAATTCGCTGTCAGCAGACCATATTATTGCAGCACACAGTTTGCCAGGGAAATATCAGGAACTTCTTAAAAATATCGGCTGCCAGACTGTGATTTGGGGCAATTTCCCTTTATTCCAGAAAGAAAATGCACGACTCACAGCGGAGGGACTTCTCGCGGAAGTCATACGCTGCACGCCTTTCGCTTTATCTTGTGCCAATATACTGCTTCTTGGTTATGGCTGCTGCGGCAAAGAAATTGCCAATACTTTCCTTCCGCTATGCCAAAATATATATCTTATCGAACAGGATACTGTGAAAATAAACGAAGCGGAATCTAAAGGTATCTCTCTAATCCGTGAAAATGATTTCTCTAAACTTTTACCGCAGTGCCAGATTGTAATTAACACGGTACCTGCTTCCATCCTGGAGACATCGCAATTAACGCAGCTGCATAGTTCCTGTCATATTTTTGACATTGCCTCTGCTCCTTTTGGTTTCCCAGCAGATACTACGGAGAAATGTTTGCTGCCCTATTATCGGATTCCGGGCATTCCTGGACGTTTCTCCCCTGTCAACGCCGGCAGAATCATCGGCCAAACCATAGAAAGGATGACTGAACATGCTTTATGATTTTCATGACAAATCCATTGGAGTCGGCTTCACCGGTTCCTTTTGCACATATGAAAAAATATTTCTGGCATTGGAACACTTAAAAGAGACCGGCGCAAAACTTCTCCCGGTCTTTTCCCTAAACGCTTCTTCCCTGGACTCACGTTTTGGCACAAGCGCCTCTTTCCTTGAACGCGCTAAGCAGCTTACCGGCCATGCGCCCATCACCACGATTCCAGCTGCTGAACCAATTGGTCCTAAAGGGCTGATGGATATCCTGGTAATTGCGCCTTGTACTGGAAACACGCTTTCTAAACTGGCAAATGGAATTTCTGACACTCCTGTACTGATGGCAGCAAAATCACACCTGCGCAATAACCGCCCTCTGGTGATTTCCCTGTCCACAAACGATGCCCTGGGAATGAATCTGAAAAATATTGGTATTCTCCTGAATACAAAAAATATCTATTTTGTACCCTTTGGGCAGGATGATTACCAGGCAAAGCCGAACTCAATGACGGCTTTCACGGAACTTCTGCCGGAAACCATCAACTGCGCACTGAACGGCAAACAGATTCAACCTGTCATCCGCAGCCCGCACAGCGCTTAATCAGATATATCCCATTATCCGCAGCCCGCACTACGCTTAAGGTAAATGTTTATCTGATGGTGTACTCCATCATCTCATAATGGAGCCTTGTTCCCTCCGCTATTTCCGGGGGGAGCAACGCTCTGGCAACACATTTTTCTTCCTCCTTCGATTGCTCCTCCTGCAGCAGATATGCATAGTCTCCGTCAATCCGTGCCACTATATACTCTATTGGTCCTAAATTCATCTTAACGCTCCTTTCTTATTTCCATTCTGATACCATCACTGCCTTGCTTTCTCATGTAAGTCCAGAATATCCGCAATCTCCTGCGGCGAAATCCGCGTATACTCACAAAGCTCCTCAATCGTAGGATCTGTGCCATTTTCTTCTGCCAAAGCTTTACGTGCCTCATGCAGCAGACTGACTTTGGCCAGAATTGTATTTTCGCTGTCGGCTTCTCCCTCCAACTCCCGGCGGTACTGCTCCATGCCCTCCCGGATAAATCCTTCCAGACATTTCTCCACACGCTTTTGCTGCGTTTGTTCCAGAGGTTTGGCTTCATCCACGCCATACTCCGCAGCATTCCCGCTGATCTGCCCTAAGCCCAGCAGCAGGCTGATATTTCCTTCCTGTACCAAATCCTCCAAAAACACCCGCGGCGTCACATATTCTCCGGCAATCCTGATTACTTTCTTAAGCCATTGGTGAGAAATTTCTTCTATAACAGCTTCTTCACCTGCCAGCAGACGTTGATACAGCAGATTCTGCTGCTCTCCCGTCAACGCCGGTATCGCGGAAATTTCTTTTAAATACATCTGAAAATGCGGGTTCTGTGGCTTTTGTGCTGACTTCGCCTTTGCTCCGGATAAAGATTTTGCGCCAGATTGCTTCTTAGTATCGGCAGCGTCCTCTCCTTCCTGTTCCTCTATTTCTTCTATGGATTCTTGCTGAGGCTTCTGCAGAAATTCGTATATCATTTCCTGCTGCTTTGTTGATAAGTCCATATCTTTAAAATAGACCTGGATTTCTTCTTTTGTCATAGGCGAAGCACTTGCCCTCATAATATCCTGCACGGAATGCAACGTCTCCATAAATGTTATTTTATCTACCATAATTTCTCCCATACTTTCGGTTTCTATAAATTAGCGATTCCATCATTATTTTGTACGCAAATCCAATTTCTCTATTCTGCAGCTGTGCGTCTTGTCACTCTTGTCATAGTTTATGCCAACAAGCAGGATTTCACCTGTATAGCCATCCAGGGCTTTCATATACTTCCTCTCCTTTATCTGCGCTATGGCTGCACTGGCTGTCTTGTCATATTTCAGTTCCATGACCAACGCGGGTTTCCCCGACTGGGGCAATGGGAGAAATACAATGTCAGCAAAGCCGCGTCCTGCTGGAAGCTCCCGGATTAGCCGATATTCTCTCCTTGCACTGTAATAGGCAAGCCCAACTGCACAGCTGAGAGAATTCTCATCATTATATTGCAATATGGATGCGGCCTCCATATGCGCAGCATCAAGCCCCTCGGCGACACGCTTCTCATCGCATTGCAGCGTGTCCTGCAATAGCCTTTCCGATGCTTTGAGAATGCACATGATTTCCTGCCATCCGCCCGTGCTCATGGCATTTTCAAATTCCCCCGCTATCTCCTTGTTAGGGATAAATGCTTCACTCGTCTCGGAATCATAAGCCAGATATCCCAGATGGATGAGCAGCGTGAGCACATCGTCCTTCGTCTTAAAATTCTGCATATCGTTCTGAAAACTGTAAGTATTTACTGTAACGCGTCCGCCGCCCAGCATCTGCACGATATCCTGACGCAGCCCATCATAGTCCATGTCCATGTAGATTTTCAACGCCTCGTATGTCTCTGTAGAAGTCCAGTAACTTGAAAATTTCCTATAGCGCATTGCCCCAACGACAGACCTGGGATTGTATACATGGTGGAATTTTCGGAAAACATAGCCGTCATACCAGCTGCTGGTCTCCGCAAAATCCATCCCATACCGCGCACAGAGATTTTTCACTTCCCACTCTGTAAAACCAGTATATTCCTCCAATTCTTTCTGGTCTGTCATAGAATATTCCCAGAACATGTTCAGCGCAGAATGCGAGCCATATTTCTTGACTGGCAGGATTCCTGTCATATATGCCAGCGCAACGTATTCCCTGTCTTTCAATAGGTTGCGCAGGTAATCAAGGTAGTGCCGCTGCAGGTCCTCCGCCTCCTGTTTCTCGCGCATCACACAGTCCCATTCGTCAATCAGGAAAATGAACTCCCTGCCCGTCCTGACATATATTTTCCGCAGGGTGGCGGCAAGCCCTATGTCCTGCTGTTTCAGAAATTCCCCATACTCCTCGCGTATTTCCTCAAGCACCTCCTGCTCCAGATAGTCAGTCACTTTCCCCGGCTGCGCCTCGCTCAAGAACTGCTGCATGTTGAGGAAAATCACATCGTACCGGTTCAGATGCTCTGAAAAATTTTCGTCCGATTCAATTTTAAACCCCCGGAACAACTCTGCCGAATCGCATCCACGGCTGTAGTAGGCAGCAAGCATCTCAAGGGTCATGGACTTCCCAAAACGCCGCGGCCTGCTGACACAGATAAATTGCTCCCTTGTATTTAAACATCTGTTCAGAAACGAAATCACCCCACTCTTATCCACATAAATTTCTGAGCGGGTAGATTTCCAAAAACTTTTATTTCCCGGATTCAGATAAATTCCCATTGACAATGCCTCCTTCACTGCTCCTGTTTGCCTTTTATTATACGCTAAACAGTCATAATTAACAATGCCGGGAACCAGAGAAATTTCTCTCCGGCTCCCGGCTCTGTATCTGCATCATCTGCTTACACGATTTAATTATTTTTTACTGACCGCTTGCTGGCTGTACTTCCTCTTTCAGCAATGTTACTTGTTCTGCAGTCAGCGAAGCATCATAAATGCTTACCTCGTCAATATTGCCGACAAAAACATCAGCTGCATTCCACTGCCCAATACCCAAAATCATCCTTGAGATTTCATTCTTTACGGAAAAGTTTTTCTTCTCCTCTGCGGTTAAATTCACTGCTGTGCCATTGATGTAGTATTCCATACTGTCTTTCGTATTTACAAAAGTCAGCATCGCCCAGCTATCATCAGATAACGCAAACGTCTTTGCCGAACTGCCTCCATTGGTCTCCAACTGTATTTTAGTATTGTCCATCTTGTTGTTTATGCTCGGATTTGCATACATAACAAGACCTTTGCCATGAGCATCTGTCTCGTTCTTTCCATGGAATATTGCCCCAAACGCTGCAGTTCCCGCTTTTTTCTGCACCCAGAGGTTTATGGTAAATTCTCTGTCTGCCTTGCTGATACTCTCTGGGATTTCTACCCCAACATCCTGCTTCACATCCAGGCTCTTTCCTTTTATACCCTGGCCGCTGTAAATATTCGTCAGATTTGTGTCGGCATATGTATTGTAACCCGTAAGCTTTACTGTCTTACCAACCGTATTGTTCTTAACGGAATCCTCCAGCGTACCATCAAACGTATAATATGCCGTCCTCGCCGCAAGCATTGCTCCCTTGGGTGTTGAAGGATTGATGACTGTAATCTTCAACGTAACGGTCTTTGTCACTCCGCCTTCTGTCAAACTGATGGTAACGGTTTGCTCTCCTGTAACCGCCGTGCCGTCATCCGGCGTCAATGCTTTGCCGCCTTCTGTGATTTCGACCTCCTTGGTCACATCTCTTTTGTCCCCATTACTATAAGTTGCCGTCACTACCATACCTGTCGGGTCAAATTCTTTCCCTGCAGCATAATTTACCTTGGTTGGCTGTTTCGTCAGCGCAATGGATTCGAGCCGGATATCTTTTACAATCACATCTACCCTCAGTTTGGTATCCAGGCCTTCCACCTTGCCATAGCCTTTGGGAATGGTAATCTTCTTGGTTGCGGCATATCCGTCTGCAGTTTGCACCAATTCCCAGTCCGTGTCATTCTCAATCTCCGGTGCCGTGCCATTCTTCATAGCAACATTGATTTTTAATCTTTTCAGGGCATCCTGTATCGGTTTCTGGCTCTCTGTCACATCATCTTTCAGGAATGTAAAGTCGTCCTGCTTCGCATCTACGCTAAAACCGGAAATAACTGGTATTACCGTATCATAAAGCGCTTTCACCTGCGATTCCTTTAAGGAGGAGTCATAAATCCTCACCTCATCGATGTTGCCCACAAGGTACTCCTTTGCGGTCCACTTCCCGGCTCCGAGGAACAGGCTGTCGATTCCGTTCGTTACGGAAAGCTTTTTCTTGTCGTCTGCAGTAAGTTCCTGTTGTACGCCGTCAATGTAGAAGTCCATACCGTCCTGCCTGTTGACGAACGTCAGCATCTTCCATTGTTCCATAGGCACATTGAAGCGTTTCCAGTTATAGGAAAATGGGGTCGTAGCGGCCTGGGACACCTGCATTTCTATCTCTCCGGTGCTGTCTTGCGGATTTGCATAGAGGACAAGCCCTTTTCCATCACTGACGCCTGTATCCGTTTTTCCCATCAAAATTGTTCCAAACGATGTGGTCCCTGCGCTCTTCTTCACCCAGAGGTTAATGGTGAACGCTTTCTGGTCCTTGCTGATGCTCTCCGGTATCTCTACCGCATTGTCTTTATTTATTTTCAGGCTCTTGCCTTCTCCGATACCATCCTCGCTATAGATGTCAGTTACCGTAGAGGCGGTCAAATCTTTATTCTTCACGGTCTTCCCGACCTTGGTCTTATCCACGGCATTCTCAAGAGTGTCATCAAAAGTGTAATGTGCTGCCGCGCCGTCTTCTACCTTGACAACAGAAATCTCCTGCTCACAGGTCTTGGTAACCTCGCCAGCAGTGTAGGAGATAGTCACGGCTGTCTTTGAAAGCGCCATATTTGTCGCTTCCGCAAGCGTAGCCTTCGCAGTCACATCCTCAGACTGACCGTCTGCAAAGTATGCCTTTACGACCATCCCTGCCTGGTCGAAATCATCGCCCTCAATATATTTTGTCTTAGTTGGCGCGGTCTCAACCACGAGGCTGCTGAGCACATGGCCTCCTGCTGCCGCCACTGTAACGGTGACCTCCAGCTTAGCCTTTGCGGGATCGGAGAATTCATAACCGACCGGCGCATCAAACGTTGCTTCCGCCTTATAACTGCCAGCCTTGGTAGCTGTATAATTGGTCAGCGTCCACAGGGATGCTTTATTTTCGATGCCTTCAGGCACCGTGCCGCCAGCTGCTACTGTTGCCCCGATTGCCAGTTTGGCAAGCTCTGCTTTCACTGCCGCTTCAGGCGTTCCATAGGCCACTTCAAGTGTATCCGGAGTTGCTGTCAGCCCGGTAATTTTTATTGCCTGGGCTACCGTGACATTGACCGACACTGCCAAATTGTCTGCAAACTTATATCCTACTTCCGGAGTACCCAAATCAAACACTGCCGTATAGCCGGTCTCTGTCTTTGTCAGAGTCCACTTGCGTGCCAGGTTCTCAAACTCAAATGTACCGTCTGGTTCTGTCGTCACCGCAAACGTGAGGCCCGCAAGTTCCTCCTTAATGGCCTCTTCCGTTGTCCCGAAAGGCACGGCAAGCGCCGTCTTTGACGGAGTGACTGCTGTTACTGTTATGGGGTCTTTCACCTTAACCGTCACTTTCCGCTCGATTGTCACAGACATCTTGCCGTCAATATTGAAGATATATCCTTCCGGCGCCTGCAATGTGACAGTTGCCTGCACGTTTCCAGCGGAAGAGGTCGTATAATCCTTCACCGTCCACATATCTTCGGTTGTCTTAATGCTGTCCACCTCATCCTCTGCTGCAGCCTTATAGGCAATCCTTGCCAGTTCGCGTTTTACGTCCGCAAGGCTGGTTCCATACTCGACCTCAATTTTTTCTCCATCCCCCGGGGATACCGTGGTAATCTTAGACAGGTGGCTGGCTCCGCCGCCTTCCGCACCTTCAAGGTAATATTTCTCCAACTCTTTCTGCGTGAGAACCTCGTTGGTGAACACCAATTCGTCAATAAGACCCTTGTAATAGCCGTCAGCCGCCCAAGCATTCACGCCAAGATAGGTCTTCATCAGTTCACCTTTCTCGTTGCGTACTTTGCCGGAGCAGATTTTCTTACCGTTCACACAGAGGGTTCCGGTTGCATAATTTTCCGCTTTCTCCCCGGAATCATCTACCACAAGCGCGATATGGGTCCAGCCAACATCCTCTCCCGTGCCTATCGGCGCCGGATTGGCCGTCGTACCTACATCCGTATGTGAGGAATCCTTATCATACCACCAGAGTTTAATCTTATTGTCGGAAGGCTGCCCAGGCTTTTTAGTCTGGTCGTTTGCCGCCACCCCGCACCACGTCTCATCCATTCCGGTCTCAAAGCCGAACTTGCTGGCCGTGGAGACAATCAGCGGCTGGTTCTGTTTGAGAGCGTTCTTGCCTTCCAACGCCTCCTCCGGCTTGAACCATGCGCAGATACTGTAGTTCTTGGATTTGGTGCCGGCAATCTTATCGAGCCGCAGGCCATAAGTGCCGTCAAGCTTAAGCGCCTTACCTTTCACGCCTTTCACGAAATCCGTTTCGTCAACCTTCACATTAGCTGCATCTTCTTGCGTTGGCTCCATCTCGTCGCCGTCATTTTTACGTTTTACGATAGTGCCGATTGTGTCTTTATCCTCAAACGTATACATCTCGCTGTATGCCGTCACCGTGAACCCATTCACCTCTACCGATTTGTCAATGCCGCCATACCAGTAAGTTATGGTTGCGGATGTCGTTTCTCTGGTAAATTCCGCCGGGTTTACGACACAGTCATTTACGCTTATGTCAGCGCTCTTGCCGCTCTTGAATGTCGCAGTTACCTTAACATCGTCATCGGTGAAGCATGCGCCTTCCCTTGACAGCTCAGTCTGCTTAAGCTGGGCGCTTATCGATTCAAGCGGGTCTTTCGCCTTAACTGTAACCGGCGCTTCCGCTGTCACCGTCTTGCCGCTTTCCGTATACGAGATGACAATCTCGCTGTACTGGGCGCCGGCAGTAACCTCTAAAGCCCCCTGTGGGTATGTGTAGCTCGTCACTGCTTTCGTTGAACCATCAGAGTATGTTGCCTCGACCACCATGCCTGTCGGATCGAACTTCTCACCCTCCTCGTAAACATTCTTAGTTGGTCCGGTCTTGATGGCAATACCCTCCAGCTTGGGCGCTTTCGTTACCGTAATCGGCGTTGGCGCCGTCTTGGTCACACCGCCCTCCGTGTAGCTGACTGTAACCGCTTTGTCTGAAATTTTCAGCGCTGTCTCCGCGGATGGGGTAAGTGTGTATGCAGTTGCCGCAAGAATCTTCGTGCTCTTGTCAGAATAGCTTGCTGTTACTTCCATCCCTGCCGGGTCGAATTTGCCGCCAGCATAATAACTGCTCTTCGTGGGCGCTTTCGTAACTGCAATGCCCTCAAGAGTCTTCGCTGACGGATTCGGCGTTGGCGCAGCTGCCTTGACTGTTACTGTACAGGATGCTTTTTTCTTGCTGCCGTCCTTTGCCGTTGCCGTGATGGTTGCCGTACCAGCCTTCACTCCTCTGACCACGCCCTTGGCGGTTACTGTGGCAACGCCCTTGTTCGAGGTCTTCCAGCTTACTGCCTTATTCGTTGCCTTGGTCGGCGTACAGGTTGCTTTGAGTGTAACCGTACCGCCAACATTGACGGCCGCGGCAGTCTGATTGAGTTTCACCTTGGTTACCTTTACCGGATTCACTACCTTCACGGTCAGGGTTGCTTTCTTCTTGCTGCCGTCCTTTGCGGTCACGGTAATTTTAGCCGTGCCCTTCTTGAGACCCTTCACCTTACCCTTTTTGGTAACGGAAGCAATCTTCTTCTTGCTTGATTTGTAAGTTACTTTCTTGTTCTTCGCATTCTTGGGCGTGACCTTCACCTTAATCTGGAGGGTCTTGCCTTTGACCAACGTCACTTTTTTCTTCTTCGGGTTCGTAATCTGAACTTTCTTGACTTAACATTCTTTGCTGCCTCTGCCGTCACGGATGGCACACTGACAGATGTAAATACCATCGCCAATGCCAGAACCAGCACAAAAAGCCGCTTTCGCATGTTCTTCGCCTTTTTCAATTTCTTTCCTTCCTCCTTCTTCTATAAAATCTGCTTTGCCTCCACAACACCTTTTTTACAAGAATAAAGCAGGAAATTTTACAAGCGCTTCCCGCCCCTCACGAAAAAAGGATGGGGACCCGCAAGCGAGCCCCCCTTATGGAAAGAGGAAACTGCTGAATGCAATTTCCTTTCAGGTGCACATCATAGGCAAAATGCACACCTCATATGCGAATTATACATATTGTTTATGTATAACTCACACAAAAATAGTAATCCAATATTTGTTTTTTTGACAATTCATTTTTGTTTTAATTTAGTCAATTTGCACAATCTTCTTCAAGTATTTATAAAAAGTATCTGCTGCAAAGCTTTTGCCCCGTCCTTTATCCAAGGCAATCTGTATCGAACGCTTGGGGACATCACATTTGAGATGAATCTGCACCAGCCTCTTTTCCTCCAGCAATGCCAACGCCAATTTCTCCGGAACAAAACCAAGACCGAGGTTACTCTCAATTAACGGCAGCATAAGCCCGGAGGTCTCAACCTGCATATCAGGTTCAAAGTCAATCTTGTGGGCAATAAAAAAATCTTTGTACAAGTGGTAGGTGGCGCTTGCGCTGCTCATGCCGACCCAGGAATATTTTTTTATATCTTTCAGTTCTAATGCCTCCATACTAAGTTTTTCATACTGTAGACCTCCTACCAATATCTCTTTAAAATCCAGTGCTTTTTCACAGACAATACCTTTGGGCACTTCATAAGGCATGGTAATCACTGCAAAATCCAGCTTGCCGCTGATGAGATGCCGGATGATATCCGGCGTTGTCTGGTTGTGGATTTTAATAGCGATTGCAGGATATTCCTCCTTAAAGCCACGCAATTTTTCTAACAGGAACAAATGAATCGCCGTTTCCGTTGCCCCGATTTCCACCGTGCCCCCTTGCTGCGCATCCTGCCTGCTGATTTCTTCCTGAGCATTCAACAGATGGTTGTAGGCAATCTCCACATGGGAATAGAGCCTCTGCCCTTCCTCCGTTAAAGTGATTCCCCGCGCCTCGCGGATGAACAGCCGACAGTTTAACTGCGCCTCTAACAGCTTCATGATGCGCGTTACATTCGGCTGGCTGCTTCCTAGCGCCGTGGCAGCTTTTGTGATGTTCCTGTACTTTGCCACATAGTAAAAAATTTTATAGTACTCAAAATTAATATCCATAATTTTTTTATATTTCCCTTATATTAAATATATATTTTTCATATTGCTTCGCAGGTAGTATAATATATTTTCAGTGAGATGTAAATGAAAGGATTGATTTGCTATGAATAAAGATTTGACTGTCGGAAATCCCGCAAAAATATTATGGGCATTCTGTATGCCGATGTTTGGCAGCATCGTCTTCCAGCAGCTCTACAATATCGCCGACTCGCTGGTGGCGGGCAGGTTCATTGGGGAAAATGCCCTGGCGGCGGTAGGCAACAGCTACAATATCACGCTCATCTTTATCGCCTTTGCTTTCGGCTGCAATATTGGCTGTTCCGTCATCGTGTCTCAGATGTTCGGGGCAAAAAATTATGCTGCTATGAAGTCTTCTGTCTACACGTCTTTGATTGCCAGCGGCATTTTATGCCTGGTACTGATGGCTGCCGGACTGCTGTCCTGCAATACGTTGCTTCGATTAATGAAAACACAGGAAGAAATCATGGCTGATTCCTCCCTGTATCTGAATATCTATATCTGGGGACTTCCCTTTTTATTTTTTTACAATATCGCCACAGGAATTTTCTCTGCGCTGGGAGATTCCAAAACGCCTTTTGCGTTTCTTGCCGTATCGTCCACTGCCAATGTCCTGGTCGACATCCTCTTTGTCAAAGCATTTTCCATGGGCATCGCCGGCGTTGCCTGGGCAACCTTCCTCTGTCAAGGAATTAGCTGCCTATGTTCTGTCGTACTCGTATTAAGACGTCTGTCCAAGATAAACAGTGAGGGGAACATCCAGATTTTTTCCTGGAAACTGCTGAAAAAAATAGCCGTGATTGCCATTCCCAGTATCTTGCAGCAATCTTTCATCTCTGTGGGCAATATGATGATTCAGGGCTGCATCAACAGCTTTGGCGTGAGCGTTGCCGCCGGTTATTCCGCCGCTGTCAAGTTAAATAACCTGGTGATTACCTCTTTTACCACGATTGGCAACGGCATTTCCAACTATACCGCCCAGAATCTCGGCGCGAATAAATATGGCAGGATAAAGGAGGGCTTTCGTGCCGGGCTGAAACTGGTATGGTGCCTGTGCGTTCCGTTCTGCCTTTTGTACCTTGTGTTTGGCAAATACCTGCTGCTGCTGTTTATGGAACAGAGCTCTGCCACCGCGCTTATGACAGGCCGGCAGTTCTTATGGATTCTTTCTCCATTTTATTTTGTAATCTCCGCCAAGCTGATGGCAGACGGTATCCTCCGTGGGGAAGGCGCCATGCGGGAATTCATGGCCGCCACCTTTACCGACCTTATCCTGCGCGTAGCCCTGTCCTTTGTGCTTTCCGCCTGGACATCTTCCGCTATCGGCATATGGTGTTCCTGGCCAATTGGCTGGACTATCGGCATGGGCGTCTCAGTTTGGTTTTACCGCCGGAAATTACCTCCCAGCCCTTGAGTGCAGCGGCTGGGAGAGCCTTTCCTCACACTCTTTCTCTGATAACTCTCCATTGAAATAATCCACAAATTCATCCGCTGAGCCGTCCTTGGTCGACAGCCTCCCCGTCTGTGAATTGTAAATATAAGTCTGGACTGACCCGATTCCTGTAACAGCCATATGTATTCTCCTTTACTAAATTATAGGAAACCCTACCAGATTTTTGCTAAAATCTGCTCCCAATAGGTACCAAGGGAAAGCTCCGGACGGTAGCCCATAAAAGAACTTACTTTCTGCCGCGCACGCTCCAGGTTTTTCTCGGAAACCGCTTCCATATACGCTTCCTTCGTCTTTTTTTCAACATCCTCCGGCTTCTCCGGGCTTTTGACGCCGCCAAAAGCCTCCTTAATCTGTGCCATCGCCTTTTTGGAGGCTGCGACAAATGTCGTGTGCCTGTCATAAGCCATCCCCAGCTCTGCCAAGCGGTCCTCCACCGTCTCCTCCCTACGCTCACCGGTAACTTCATCAATTACATATGTCGTATCGCGGTCTTCCCGCGCAAACTCATCGACAATCCGGTCATGCACTACCTGGTATGCCTTCGTTGTCAGAGCCATCGAATTGTCAAAGGAATGTTCGCCAGCCTCGCTTCCCCAGGCCTTGCGCTCCTCGTTGATAACCTCCTGCATTTCCGTAAGAAAATTATTGCTGTAATCCATATTTTTTGTGCGAAGCTGCTTATCCAACTCCTCAAAATCCACCATATGTAATCGGTTAAAATTCAAGTTGTTTTCATTCAGGTATTCCCGCATTTCTTTTGCAGATTTCAGACCCTCCTCAGAAAATGTGACCTTATCCTTCACTATCTCCTGAACCTTAGGTTTTGCCGCTTGATTTTTCTCCTGTTCCCGCGCACGTGCCGCCATCTCCTCATAGGTCATAATCTGCTTGTTCAGCTTTGGCTGCTCCGTCCTGCCTGCATATATTCCCATGCAAACCTCCTATCCCCAGAAATTATATTTGCTGGCGGAGGCAAAATAATTATTGCCCAAAGCATTATACTGGCTGGATGCGCTGCTGGCATTTGCCCTGGCATTGTCTGCAATCTTGTCTGCCAGGAAAGATACCTTTGAGGAAAACGTACCCTTTGGTCCCAATACTTCTTCCAGCTTATCCAAATCTGAAGCTTTCAGCTTATCTTCATCCAGCTTTAATGTGCCATCCCCATTCCTGGTAATCCCTATTTCTTTGAGCTTATCTTTATCATCTTCGGCTGCCCCTATCAGCATCTGGCGGTAATACTGATTTAATGGGGAAGATGTGTTTTTCATTGACTTGATGGTATTGTTGTAATTTTTAACCATTTCCTGCACATTACTGCAAACAGCCTGCAAATCCCCGCTTGTGCGCGCCTCCTGAAAGGCTTCCTCGGAAGCCATCTTTTCTGCCGCCTGCTGCAGTTTTTCCGCCTGTCCTTTTAATTTCTCAAAACTTTTGTCCGGCAGCTTTATGCCGTTTTTGTTCAATGCGTTCAGCAAGCTGTTGCCCTGGCTGCTGCTGTTGACGTAATTCAACAGTGATACATTATTGACCGGCAGACCTGCTTTTCTCATGGATGCGTTTAACATTTGCGTTGTAATTCTCATAATCTAATCCTCCTTCAAAGTAATTTCTCTCTGCTACATTTATCGGAGGATATAATTGATATTTCACATTGCTGACATGAACCGTCTCTTTATCGGTATAAAATAATATTTATAAACATTGACTTTGTTTTTTCAGTTATATATGACAAATTAAAGAAATCATACTTTTAGGGAGGGTTACACAATGAAAGGACCTAAAGGGAAATACGCATGGACGACCACCGTCGGAGAAAAGGGACAGATTGCCATACTGGCAGTTCTTGGGTGCGGCAGAAAATATTTTAACCGCAAGACCGCTTTTGCCAGGTATCTGGCAAAAGCAAGTTTGGGCATATATGTGCTGTATTATCCAATTTTAGTCGCTACCTGCTATATCTTATAAAATTATTTCACTTTAACAGCAATATACAATTATGGCATAGCATTTATTGTTGAAATCACGGCAACTTTTGCCCTATATGAGGGCATGAGAAGGATGCCGGTTTTAAGGTGTTCTGTACTTGGGATAAGTCTCCGCAAGAACTGGGATTTGCAGTAAGCATTCAGATTAAACTGTGTTTGCAGGATTATCAAGTGTCTTCCCGCTTTCATCAAAACGAGAACCATGGCAGGCGCAGTCCCACGAATGCTCGGCAGGATTCCATTTAAGTGCGCAGCCAAGGTGAGGGCAGCGTTTTTTAGATGGCGTAAGCAAATTCTTTGCAGCTTCAAAGCCATTTATAAAAAGCTGCGGCTTGAAAATGCTTCTCGATGGACTGAATGCTTCCGCAAAATCACTATGCTTTCCGCAGACCATATCGCTAAGCAGCATAGCCGATAACATTGCTCCCGTCATTCCCCATTTATTGAAGCCGCTTGCAGTAAACAAGTTTGGCGTGTTTTTTGAATATTTTCCGATATATGGGATACTGTCAAGGCTCATGCAGTCCTGAGCCGCCCAGTAATATTTTTCAGCAGCGTTGGGATAATTTTTTTCCGCAAAACGCCTCAACTCATCCCAGTTTCCTCCACTTTTGCCTGTGCGGTGTCCCCCGCCGCCTAAAAGCAATAAATCGCCGTAATTTCTAAAGGAAAATCCTTTTTTGCATTCGTCGACATACATTCCATCAACGTTCTGCGCATGTTTGAGCCCGATAACATAAGAGCGGCTCTGATACAGCTTCAAAAAATAGCTGCCATGTTTATTTATAAATGGAAAATGCGTTGTAATAATTACGTTGTCCGCATTAATTTTGCCGCAGTTTGTGACAGCCGTGGCACCTATCATTTCCTGCACAAAAGTGTGTTCATAAATTTTCAGACCTTTGGCAATTGAAAATAAGAATTTCAGCGGGTGGAACTGCGCCTGATTTTCAAAACAAACTGCCCCGGCAGCGTTTACAGGCAATTGTAAATTCTCGGCAAATATAGCATGATAACCAATTTTTGAGAGAGCGTTGATTTCATTTTCAAGCTTTTGCCTGTCATTTACAGAGTACACATAATTATTTTTTATTTCATATCCGCAGTCGATTTTATTACAAAGTTCAGCATATTTTTCAAATGCTGAACGGTTTGCCTGCAAGTACATTTCCGTTTTTTCCAAACCGCTGCTGCGGAGGATTTTATGATAAGCCAATCCATGCTGAAAAGTGATTTTAGCGGTTGTATTTCCCGTTGTCCCACTGCAAATCCTGTCCTTTTCAACAAGAATATAGGGCACGCCGTTTTCCTGCAAAAAATAGGCGGTCAGAATTCCGGCAATGCCTCCGCCGATGATTAAGACATCTGTTTTCATATCGCTTTTCAGCGATGGAAAATTTTGACGACACACAGTTGCATTCCACAGCGATTTCAAAATTTACAGTCCTTTCGTTTATCAATGTTGGGCAAATTAAAATAATGACAGGATATTTTCCACATACTACGCCTCCTTGATATTTTTATTTATATATTTCCGCAGATTCAAAAAAATATTCTGCCGGATGGCAAGGGACGGAATAAATATTCATCTTATATTACGGTTATCCCATAATTCAATTAAATATGGTTTCTGTACTTTCACACAAAGCCTCGCATATATCTCATTTTTTCCATTTGTGGTAAGATAAGAACTGTCTCCCATACCATGGAGGCTATATACATTTGCAAAACTCTTCCGAAACAGCGGTGCAAGATCCTGCTTTCGTTTCATCTTTCCTCCAGCATATTGGTAATAATAAATATGCTCCATATCAGCAACCCAAAAACCGCCATCTGCTCCGTCGTAAATATCCCCTTCTATAATAAGGAGTTCCATCTGTTTATCCTTCTTATCTGTATCCATTACCATAACTTTTATCGGGTTAGCATCAGAATTTTGACCTTCCCATGTTTTGCTGTATATGTTTTTACCATTCACTGTCACTATTGCTTTCAAATCATAGGTAACAGCATATCCGCTCCTATGCTCCTTCTTTGAAAAGCTCATCTTAATGGCTTCTTTCTTCCCTTTCTGATTGAGGTTATAATGATATGTTTTTGATGCCTCCAATGTCTGGCATATATTTTTTCCCGCAGCATTGCTCTTTACTGGTAAGAATACCATGAATACTATTAATATCACTCCAAATAAATTTACTAATTTTCGCATTTTTTCTCTCCTTTAACAATCCTCTTAAAAGCATTCCATTTCCTTGAAAAAACTTTGCTCTCCATAGTTTAAATTAATTCAACAGATACACGCCTTTCTGAACCGCGCTGGCAATCGTCCTGCTCTCCGCCGTCGTCTTCCTTCTCTCACTCCCCTTCTATTTTGTGATTACACTTTTTATCTTGGACCAGCCAGAATAATACTTCTTGCCCTTTACCGTCTTATAAGTGCGAACCCGCACATAATATTTCTTCTTTGCCTTTATCTTGCCTATTATTTTTAATGTAGTTTTATTTTTTCCAACTGAGACTATTTTGGTATTCTTACTGGAAAATTTGCTGTCCGTGGAATAAGCAATCTGATATCCCACCGTCTGCACAGTCTGTTTCTTCCACTTGACAATAAATCCCTTTTTCTTTGACGTTACTTTAGATATGGAAACGCCCTTCGGAACTATGGTAAACGTCTTTTTCACTGTACCGCTATAATTACCTTTGAATTTAATTGTCAAAATATATTTTCCTACACTTTTCATACCCTTAGAGTAAGTTACAACATAATCAGTTTTACCACTTAACACCTTGCCCTGACTGTCTTTAATAATGACAGATGGCTTCTGATTCCTGTTATTGTAAGTGAAACTTGTCTTGGAAAGCTTTACAGTTTTTGGCATATAAATTGTCATCGTAGTTTTCTCCCCACATTTCGCACAGGTCTTTGTGATGACGCCGTTTTTTCCTACCATAGCTTTAGTTAGAAAACTGCTGAATGTGTGAGTGCAGGGGAAAATTTCACTGGAACCGGCGTATGAATATTTGTGTCCATTTTCTTTAGCATATACTTCTGCATAACTTCCTTTATGAACACTTAAAACCAGGTCTTTATTACAAGCTTGGAAAGCACGCTCCCCTATGTTTATAACGCTTTTCGGTATACTTATATTTTTTAAATTTTCACACCCCACAAACACTTCGCAGCCTAGCGTTGTCAGACCTGCTGGAAGTTGTATATCGCTCAGTTTACTGCAATCATAAAATGCTTCATTTCCAATTCTCTTAAGATTTTCAGGAAACTTTATATTTTCTAAACTTCCACAGTACCCAAAGGCATTATCACCTATTTCCGTCAGTCCTGCCGACAATTCCACATCCCTCAAATTCCCACAATCTGAAAAAACACACCGTCCTATTTTTGTTACTTCTTCAGGAAGCTTTATGCTACTAAGGCTGTCACAGTTTGAAAAAGCAAAGTCACCTATCTCAGTCAACCCTGCCGGCAATTCTACTTTACTTAACTGCCAGCAATCCCGAAAGGATTCACTTCCAATCTCTGTTATCCCATCCGGAATGGAAAAAGGGATGTTCCAAATGCATTTTATTGGAATATCCCTTGGTTATAAAATATTGTTCCTCCGTTATTATATCATTACCAGATAAGAGTTCTAACAACATCGAAACATTGTCTTCTATCTCACCATAACAATCTAACCCAGTTAATAAACCTTTTATAGAATACTCTATAATAAGAATTATACTATTTATACAATAAGTTTCATAGACTTTTAAGAAGTAATACTGAGCCTCCCAACGACAACCCCCTCCCATGCGTTTATGTACAAAACAACAGAAAAAGTACCTATATAACACTTTTAAAGACACCACACAGGCTTCACCTCTCGACCACTCCTTACAAGAACTACAATACTCCAATAAATTAAGAACTAAATCAGTATTACCCATATCAACTTCCTTTAAATAATCCGATACAACTTTACTGTTATAGTACCTACCCTTTAAATCTAAGCTTAATTCTTCTAACGACATAGTTTACCCCCTATTTTTACAACATATATAAAATAGGGAACTTCTTTAAGAAGTTCCCTATAAACCACTAGCTTATTACTATAAAACATTTCTTTATTATTTCGTACAGCTAGTTGCTTGTGCCTGTAACAACCCAAGTTTTATATCTACCATGAGCGTTATTACTATAAAGTGCTGCTAATTCTTCTGCAGAAATAGGTTTAGAACCTACACCAGCCTGCTCATTTAATTTACCTATCTCGTCTTGAGCATGTTTAGAATATAAACCCATTAACTCTTCCATACTATTAGTTCCGCTCCATTTCTTACCGCATTCACATTGCAGGTAGTAAGTTACCTTTGTCTGCTCTGCCTTGCCCTTAACCGTTGCCAGCTTAGACCAGTTGCTCTTACCATCGAACCGAACTGTTAAGTAAGCATTTTTGTAACCCTTAAGTTTCTTGCTGTTTAATGTAAAGGTGTACTGGTTTTTGCCTTTCTTTGTAACCTTTGCCTGAGCCTTTACAGCCTCGAACTTTTTGCTGTTCTTTGTAGATCCGTAAGCCACGGTGATTTTCTTTACTTTTCCCAGCTTTTTCACTTTGTTGGCAGGTACGCTGACCGTTACGGCTACTTTACCACCACCCAAACGTTTCGCAGACTTAACAGTCGGCGTTACCTTGCTGGTTTTCTTGTTGATGAACGCCGTACCCTTAGCCTCTGCTGTGACGCTGGCTGTCTGGATGCCCCCGAACACGACTGCAACCGCAATGGCTGTCACTGCAATCCTCTTGGCAATCCCTTTCATTTTCGTTTTCACATAAATCCCTCCATCCTTTTTCATCTGTGCCATGCCGGATACCCACTCATATCTTTTATCATATGCGCCCGGCATTTTTCTGTGCCCACTTCTATGCCTAAAATTATAAGACTCAGTAAACGAATTGTCAATTTATATTTCCGGCACCCTTCGACAAACTTTATCTGCACACGTCTGGGGGATGTATGACGCCATGCGCTTTCCGGGGCTAGTATTACCCCGGAAAATGAACAAAACAAAAAACAGCCACAAAAGCCCGGAAAA
>CAJUHY010000017.1:2208-44832 GCA_910585895.1 uncultured Lachnospiraceae bacterium | reverse complement strand
CTTTTCCCTGAAAATCTTTTTAAAATAACTCTTGACTATTTACCAAATTGCTTTTTTGATGTTGTTTGTTAGGTCTGTAAGATATATTTCTATATTTTGCGAACAAATGTTCTGAAAAAGTATTGACAAATAAGAACAGATGTTCTATACTTGCTGTTATCAAGGAGGAAGAAGGGAATATTGTTATGGAAGAAATATTAAACGAATACTATGAGAACAATGCCAGGAAGCTTCATCAGATGGTGGACAAGATATTGGGCAGGTTCGGCGGATTGTCAGATAAAGATAGAGATGATTTCTATTCACTTGCCAATGAAGTGTTTGCAGATGTGGTGAAGAGGTATGATTATTCACAGCCGTTTGCTTCTTTTCTGTATTCCTGCCTGTCGAACAGAATCAAGACAGAGATGACAGGAAGGAACAGGGAGAAGCGCAGAGCCGACAGGATATGTGTGTCTATCGATGCACCTGCCGGCGAGGAAGAAGACGTTACAATAGGCGATTTGATTGCCAGCAGCTTCAGCGTTGAGAGAGAGGTTTTTGAAGGGAGGGAAGAGGGGTATAGCAGGCGGATGGCAACTTATCTTGGCAGGCTTTCCAACCTGCAGAGGGAAGTGCTGATGCTGCATTCTGACGGTTATCTCCCGGGTGAGATTAGAAAGATGCTGCAGATAACAGAGAAGCAGTATGCTGATTGCCGTTCAGCAATTCATTCATACCGGAACACATCGATATTGTTTTAGATGATTACAGCAGATAAAGGAGGGGTTTATATGGCAAGACCGCGTAAACAGACGTATACAATGGATATGTATTTAAAGAAGATAAAGGAAGGGGATATTGATAATAATGCAGATGTACAGAGACGTTTTGTCTGGAGCAAAGAGCAGATTAATGAATTGATTGTAACAGTTCTCACTGATGAATATATTCCGCCGATTATTCTTGGAGAAGAAGGTGATTCACAGTTACATATTGCAGACGGCGGCTGTAGGAGCGCGGCTCTGAACGAATTCCGCTATGGGAATTATAAGATAACATCGGCGATCGATGATTCGCTGATACCATATAAGAAGAAAGGCAAGGATAAACAAGGCAATGTGATATGGGAAGATGCGGTGTTTGATGTGAGGAATAAGACATATGGCAAGCTTCCGGATGAATTGAAGAAGAAGTTTGATGAATATCAGATAGAAACAGTTATCCATGAGGATTGTAATGGCGGCAGAATTTCAAAGTATATCAAAAAATACAATAACCACACACCGATGAATACGGAACAGAAAGCTTTTACATACATTGACAGATTTGCAGGGAATATCCGTGAGATAGCGGACAGCAGGTTTTTTCTGGATTACAGTAATTTTTCGGAACAGGAGAAGACAAAAGGGGTGATTGAGCGGGTTGTGATTGAGACTATCATGTGCATTTATCATTTTGATAAATGGAAGAAACAGCCGAAAGCGCTCTGTAAATACCTCAATGATAATGCGGCAGAAGAAGAGTTCATAAATCTTGCCGGTAATCTGCACAGATTGGAAAAGATTATAACCGATGATGTCAAAGGAATCTTCAATAAAAAAGATGCGTTTATATTTCTGACGCTGTTTGATAAATTTATTCTTTTGGGCGCTGAGGATTTCAGGTTTGTCGGATTTCTCAGGAAGTTTCAGGAGAATTACAGGTTCACAAGAAGAAATGAACGAGGCCTTTTGTTTGATGAGATAGACAGGGATTTGAGTACCAAGGATAAGCCGGTGATTATGGCGAAGCTTGCATTGCTTGAGTGTTTGATGATGGAATATTTGTAGTTACAGTTTACTCGTCAGCTAATATGGAGACAATCATATGCTTGCATAATGATTTCTCCATTTGTGCTGACGAAGGGAACGCCGGTTTATGAGCAAAGTTAGCTGCAAAGCAGCGGGAAAGCGCTGTAAGCGCCTTTGCGAATGGCGTGAGAGTGAACTGTAACTATTTATAACGAAATATTTATTTTTGAAAACATCCAGAATACCTTTGCAAAAAATGGATATTCTGCTATAATAATAGAACGAATAAGTTTAGGAGGCGTAATCATGGCAGAAGACAGGAAAGCATATATGATAAAAGATGACAATTTGGGAGAGGTACGAATTGCAGATGAGGTGGTTGCCATCATTGCCGGACTCGCTGCAACAGAGGTGGAAGGAGTAAGTTCCATGGCGGGCAACATTACCAAGGAATTGGTAAGCAAGCTTGGAATGAAGAATCTGTCAAAGGGAATCAAGGTAGATGTACAGGGGAATGTGGTGAGAGTTGATGTGGCGCTGAATATCTGTTTTGGTTATGCCATCCCCGAAGTATCTGAGAAGGTGCAGGAGAGGGTGAAATCTGCCATCGAGAACATGACTGGATTGGAAGTAAGCAATATCAATATCCGCATCGCGGGTGTGAATGTGGAGAAACGCAAATAGAGAACCTTTAAAAGTAAAGACGAATGCAAATATGGGTGTCTTTGGGACACCCTTATTTTATCTTAGAAAATATTTAAAATTCACCTATTAGGAGGAAAGATGAGCCGTAGAGAAATCAGGGAACAGATTTTTAAACTTTTGTTCCGCACGGAGTTTTATAAGGAAGAGGACCTGCCGGAACAGCGTCAGTTGTTTTTGGACGAACTGGGACAGGAAGAGAATGAGGATACTCATTATATACAGCAGAAATATGAAGATATCCTGAGCCATCTGACGGAGATTGATGCGATGGTCAATGAGGTGGCGTTGGGCTGGAAGACCAGCCGTATGGGTAAAGTAGATTTGACCCTAATTCGTCTGGCAGTTTACGAGATAAAATTTGAGGAGGATGTTCCGCAGGGAGTGGCAATCAATGAGGCGGTAGAACTTGCAAAGAACTACGGCACGGATGATTCGTCCTCGTTTGTCAACGGAATACTGGCAAAATTAGTATGACGAAAAATGTATATACCGTAGGACAGGTCAATGCCTACATTAAAAATATGTTCACTCAGGATTTTATGATGAGCCGTATTTATGTGAAGGGTGAAGTGTCGAACTGCAAGTACCACACTTCAGGGCATATTTATTTCACGTTAAAAGACGAGACAGGCGCACTGCAGGCAGTGCTTTTTGCCGGTAACCGCAAAGGGCTTGCATTTCACATGAAGGATGGGGACAATGTAATTGTGCTGGGTTCTGTTTCTGTATATGAGCGCGATGGCAAATACCAGCTCTATGCCAAGGAAGTCATTTTAGATGGCGCCGGACTGCTGTATCAACGTTTCGAGGCTTTGAAACAGGAACTGGAGGAGATGGGGATGTTTGCAGCCGAGTATAAACAGCCTATTCCACGCTATATCAGAACGATGGGGATTGTGACTGCCCCCACTGGAGCAGCTATCAGGGACATCCAGAATATCAGCAGGCGAAGGAACCCTTATGTACAGGTAATTCTTTATCCGGCACAGGTACAGGGGGAAGGTGCAGCGGCAAGCATTGTCAATGGAATCCATGCGTTGGAACGCCTTGGCGTGGATGTGATGATTGTCGGCAGGGGCGGAGGCTCCATAGAAGATTTATGGGCATTTAATGAAGAGGTTGTGGCACGCGCTATTTTTGAGTGTTCCGTGCCGGTTATTTCCGCCGTTGGTCATGAGACGGATACCACGATTGCTGATTATGTGGCGGATTTGCGGGCGCCTACGCCTTCGGCGGCGGCAGAGCTTGCAGTTTATGATATCAGGGAACTACAGGGACAATTACTAACTGTGCGGATGGAATTGAACCGTAGAATGAGTGAAAAATTAGAGCGTTGCCAGGAGCGGGCAAAGCAGTATGAGAGGAATTTTAAACTGCTTGCTCCGGCCAGCCGTATCAATGATAAACGCCAGATGGCGGCAGATTTGGCAGAGAAACTGCAGTCATTGATGATGCAGCATCTGACCGCTGCCAGACATGGATTGGAATTGTATGCCGGAAAGTTAGATGCGCTTTCCCCTGCCAGAAAGATGAGTCAGGGTTTTGCATTTATTGCGGATGTGGATGGAAAAGGTATACGCAGCGTAGAGAACCTGAGTAAGGGGGATTCTCTGAATATTCATATGGGCGATGGTCGCATAAAGGCGCAGGTATGTGAAATTGTAAGAAATTCTAAGATAAATAAAATATCATCCGCCCTGAATGAGGAGTGAAGACATGGATAAAAATGAAAACCAAAAAGCATCTCTGGAAGAAACCTTTCAGGAGCTTTCAATGATTATAGAGAAAATGCAGGAGAGGGAAGTGACTTTGGAGGAATCATTTTCCCTTTATGAACAGGGAATCCGCAAATTAAAGCTTTGTAATGAGAAAATAGACAGCGTAGAAAAGAAAATGCTCCTGCTGAATCAGCAGGGAGAACTGGAGGCATTTGATGAATAACGATTTTAAGGAAGAGATAATTGCCCGCACAAAACAGATGGAAGCAGTGATCGAGCGATATCTGCCGGAAGATGATGGCCGCCAGAAGACAGTGATTGAGGCAATGAATTACAGTGTCAAGGCGGGAGGTAAACGGTTACGCCCGATGCTGATGTGGGAGACGTATAAGATGTTCGGCGGCAGATCTAGGGTTATCGAACCGTTTATGGCAGCGATTGAGATGATTCATACATATTCGCTGGTACATGATGACCTTCCCGCGATGGATAATGATGAATACCGCCGGGGTAAGAAGACAACTCATGCGCAATATGGCGAGGCAATGGGGATTCTTGCCGGAGATGGGCTTTTGAATTATGCTTTTGAAACGGCCGCGGAAGCGTTCGCCATTGAACCGGGAAATGTTCAGGTTGGAAAAGCACTGTCGGCGCTTGCGGGCAAAGCTGGAATTCATGGAATGCTGGGAGGGCAGTGTGTGGATGTGGAATCTGAGGGTAAAGCTGTGACGGAGGAGACGCTGCGTTTCATCTATCAATTAAAAACAGGGGCTCTTTTGGAGGCTTCTATGATGATAGGAGCTATTCTGGCCGGGGCTACCGGCAGTGAACAAAAGAAAGTAGAGCAGGCAGCAGGAGAACTGGGGCTCGCGTTCCAGATTCAGGATGATATTCTTGATGTCACGAGCACCACAGAGGATTTGGGAAAGCCTGTAGGCAGCGATGAGAAGAACCATAAGACAACGTGGGTAACCTTGTTTGGTGTGGACAAGGCCAAGCAGGATGTAGAGGAACTATCGAAGCACAGCGTGGCATTGATGGATGCGTTGGTTGTGAAAAATGAATTTCTTACCCGGCTCATGTTAGAGCTGGTTCACAGAAAGAAATGATGGGAGATGATTTTCCTATGGTAATGGAGAAGATAAAGGGAGCCAATGACATTAAGACACTGGATCAGGAACAGCTTTTGTTGTTGGCGGAAGAGATACGTAAATTTCTGATTCAGAAGATTTCTGTAAATGGAGGACATTTGGCTTCTAACTTGGGGACTGTGGAATTGACAATGGCGCTGCATTTGGTCTTTCAGTTACCGCAGGATAAGATTATATGGGATGTGGGGCATCAGTCATACACGCACAAGATTCTTACCGGCAGGCAGAAGGGGTTTGAGCGTTTGCGGAAATATGGCGGAATGAGTGGTTTTCCCAAGAGAAATGAGAGTTCCTGCGACTGTTTTGACACAGGACACAGTTCCACTTCTATTTCAGCGGGGCTGGGATATGCGGAGGCAAGGGAAATTACGGGAGAGCAATATAAGGTTATTTCCGTAATAGGTGACGGTGCAATGACTGGCGGAATGGCGTATGAAGCTTTGAATAATGCTTCGCGTATGAAAACGAATTTTATCATTGTACTGAATGACAATAATATGTCCATCTCCGAAAATGTAGGAGGAGTTTCCAGGCATTTAGGGAATCTGCGCACAGCAGATGCTTATCAGGGACTGAAGGAGGGAGTTACGAATTCCCTGAATAAGATACCTGTTTTTGGGGAACGTATTGTAACGCGTATCAGGCGGACCAAGAGTGGAATTAAACAGCTTGTGATTCCCGGAATGCTGTTTGAAAATATGGGAATCACATATTTAGGTCCGGTGGACGGTCATGATATCGGCGCTTTGAAACGGATTTTGCGGGAGGCAGCGAAGGTGAATGGCGCAGTGCTGGTCCATGTCCTGACGAAGAAAGGAAAAGGGTATCTGCCAGCGGAACGTCATCCGGCGAGATTCCATGGTGCGGAGCCTTTTGAGATAGAGACAGGGCTTCCGCTGAAACGTAAGCGGGAAGCCAATTATACAGATATTTTTTCCACAGTGATGCGCAAGCTAGGGGAACGTGATGAGAAAGTAGTAGCTATCACAGCAGCCATGAAAGACGGCACCGGTTTGAAACGGTTCCACAATATGTTTCCGGAGAGATTTTTTGACGTAGGCATTGCAGAGGGACATGCTGTAACCTTTGCCGCTGGACTGGCAGCAGCTGGGCTTAAGCCTGTGGTGGCAGTTTATTCCTCTTTTTTACAGCGGGCTTACGACCAGATTCTTCATGATGTTTGTATTCAGGATTTGCCGGTGGTGTTTGCCATTGACCGGGCGGGGCTTGTGGGAAGCGATGGTGAGACACATCAGGGTATTTTTGATTTGTCGTATCTCTCCTCGATACCTAATATGAGCATTCTGGCACCGAAAAATAAATGGGAGCTTTCCGATATGCTGAAATTTGCCATAAATTTTAATCATCCTATTGCAATCCGCTATCCCAGGGGAAAGGCATATGATGGGCTGAAAGAATATCGGCAGAAGATTGTCTTCGGAAAGAGTGAAGTTATTTATCGGGAGCAGGAAATTGCGCTGCTTGCAGTTGGAAGTATGGTAGAGACAGGCAGGCAGGTGCATGAACTGCTGAAGTCTATGGGATATTTCTGTTCGTTGGTAAATGTTCGTTTTGTGAAGCCTTTGGACAGGGAGCTGCTGGACAATCTTGCCCAAGACCATGACCTGCTGGTGACTATGGAGGAAAATGTAGTGACAGGCGGTTTTGGAGAACATGTGGTGCAGTATTTTAACGAAAAGAATGCAGGAAATGAACTAAAAATACAGAATATTGCCCTGGAGGATGTCTATGTAGAGCATGGAAATGTAGAGATTCTCAAAAAAGAACATGGCATCGATGCGGAGTCGGTGGTAAAGCGGATTGTAGCAAACTATGTGCGTAAATAGCCAGCTGTGCACAAATAGCAAAGGTGGAATAAATATGAAACAATTTATGAGAAAGGTTATTGCATGAAAGAACGATTGGATGTGCTGTTAGTACAGCGTGGGCTGGCGCCCTCCCGGGAGAAAGCAAAGACTATGATTATGGAAGGAAATGTATTTGTGGCGGGACAGCGGGAGGATAAGGCTGGCAGCTCTTTTGACGATAAGGCCAAGATAGAGATTCGTGGCAATACGCTGAAGTATGTGAGCCGCGGCGGTCTCAAATTAGAAAAGGCGATAGAGAAATTTGAAATTAATCTGCACAATAAGATTTGTATGGACATCGGCGCATCTACCGGAGGATTTACAGACTGCATGCTGCAAAACGGAGCTGTCAAAGTCTATGCGGTGGATGTGGGCTATGGGCAGTTTGCCTGGAGTCTGCGGCAGGATTCCCGGGTAGTTTGCATGGAGAAGACGAATATCCGGTATGTCCAGCCGGATGATATTGATGATGTGCTGGATTTTGCCTCGGTGGATGTATCTTTTATTTCTCTGGAAAAGGTACTTCCAGCGGCAAAAGACTTATTATCGCCCCAGGGGGAGCTGGTTTGTCTGATAAAGCCGCAGTTTGAAGCGGGGCGGGAGAAAGTGGGCAAGAAGGGCGTGGTACGCGACCCACAAGTACATAGAGAAGTGATTGAGAAGATTCTTGCATTTGCCCGTGAAATGGGATTTTATGTATGGAATCTGGAATTTTCCCCGATAAAGGGACCGGAGGGAAATATTGAATATCTTGTGCATATCAGCAAACAATCAGGCAGCCATAAGGAGAAGGTAGATGTGTCTAAGGTGGTTGACAGGGCGCATGAAGCATTGAAGGCAAAGGAACCGCAGCAGACTGGCGGAAGTGCAGACCGGAAAGGAAGAAAGGGGCATGTTGTGCAATGAAGCATTTTTATATCGTTGTAAACCCAAGGCGGGACCAGCAGTTGAAGCTTACAAAAGAGATTTACAATTTCATTCTGGCAAATGGCGGGGTATGTGATTATCAGGTAAATCGTGAAGAAGAGGGAAAGTCTTTTGATGGAAGCAAGATTCCGGAGAGCACAGAATGTATTTTGGTAGTGGGCGGAGATGGCGCTTTGTTGCGGGCTGCGCGGAATATGGCAGAGCGGAATATCCCTCTGATTGGTATTAACACTGGACATGTGGGCTATCTTTGTGAATTGGAGGAAGAAACGGCAATTCAGGGGATACGGCGGTTATTGGATGGGGAGGATTATGTTGTAGAGAAGAGGATGCTGCTGTCGGGCAGAAGCATAAGTCAGGCCGGAATCAGTGAGGAGCGGTTAGCTCTCAATGATATTGTTATATATCGTTGTGGGGCGCTGCAGGTCATGGATTTGGTTATTTCTGTTAATGGAGAATATCTGAATACATACAGTGCCGATGGGATTATTGTTGCCACGCCTACCGGTTCTACTGCATACAGCATGTCGGCGGGCGGACCGATTGTGGACCCTAAGGCGGAACTTTTGGTAGTCACTCCAATCAGCCCTCATACACTTAATGCCAAAAGTATAGTATTAGGCGCGGAGGATGAGATTACCATTGAAGTGAAGGCACGCAGCGGGGGGCAGGAAGAGAAAGCAGAGATTAGTTTTGATGGCGCTCCGGTAGGTGCGTTGAGAGCAGGAGAACAGATAGTTGTGAAGAAGTCACAATCATATACGGGTATTTTAAAACTGAGCCGCCTGAGTTTTCTCGAGAGGCTCAGGGAAAAATTACAAGGATACAGGCTGTAAGTTGGAGGATAGAATGAAATCGAGACGCCAGACAAAAATTTTAGAGATTATAGCAAAGCATAACATTGAGACGCAGGAAGAATTGTCAGACCGCTTGGAGCGGGAGGGCTTTCATGTGACTCAGGCCACCGTTTCCAGGGACATTCGGGAGTTGAAACTAACGAAGGTGGCAGGTAAAGGCGGGCGGCAGAAATATGTGACCTTGAGCAAGGAAAGTGCGGATATGAGTGAAAAATATATCGGTATTTTCCGTAATGGTTTTGTCTCCATGGATATGGCGCAGAATATTCTGGTGATTAAGACGGCAGCCGGTATGGCAATGGCAGTTGCGGCAGCATTGGATGCGATGGACCTTGATGAGATTGTAGGGAGCATTGCCGGGGATGATACAATTATGTGCGCAATCCGTACAGTAGAAGATACGGAACGTCTGATGGAAAGGCTGAGGAGGATAGTAGGAGGAGAATAATATATGTTAGTAAGTCTGCATGTGAAAAATTTGGCGCTGTTAGAGGAAGCCGAGGTGGAATTTGGCAGTGGATTAAATATCCTTTCCGGGGAGACGGGAGCCGGGAAATCTATTATCATTGGTTCCATCAACCTTGCTCTGGGGGAAAAAGCGCCTAAAGAAATGCTGCGGGACCAGGCGGAATATGCGCTGGTGGAACTGGTATTTCGTGTGGAAAACGAAGTTCAGCTGCAGCAGCTGCAGGAGATGGACATTTATCCTGAGAATAATGAAATCATTATGTCAAGGAAGATTACAGCGACAAGGAGTGTAGGTAAAATCAATTCCGAGACTGTCTCCGCTTCCTGTATGAAAAATGTCGCTTCCCTCCTTATTGATATCCATGGGCAGCATGAACATCAGTCATTGCTGCACAAGAAGAAACATTTGGAAATTCTGGATGAATTTGCTGGCAGCAAACTGAATGGAAAGAAACAGATTTTGAAAAAATGTTATCAGGAATATCAGGAAATTTTGGAGGAGCAAAAACAGGCATTGCAGGATGGCGAAGGAAGGGAACGCGAGCTTTCTTTTCTGGAGTATGAAATCAAAGAAATTAAGGAAGCCAATTTGGTTTTGGGCGAGGATGAGCAGTTGGAAGTTTCCTATCGCAAAATGGCAAATAACCGCAGGATTATGGAATCAGCGGGAAATGCTTATGAGATGACCGGAGGGGAAGCAAGCGCCACGGAACAGATTGGACGTGCGCTCCACGAACTGCAGTCGGCAGCGGAATATGACCCGGAGCTGGGGGAAATGTGCGGGCAGCTGGAAGAGATTGATAACCTGCTGAATGATTTTAATCGGGAACTTTCCGGTTATATGTCAGATGGTGATTTTGATGAGGAAAGTTTTTATGAGACGGAGAAACGTCTTGATGTTGTAAATCATCTGAAAGATAAATTTGGCGGAAGTATCGAGGCGGTACTGTGTGCCAGAGAGGAAAAAGAGAGCCGGTTCGCGCACTTACAGGATTATGAACAATATCTTATACAGCTAAGTGAGCGCTTACATAAGGCAGAAGAGAAATTGTCAGTAATTTCTACAGAAGTTTCACAGATTCGCCAGAAGGCAGCCAAGAAGCTGGCAAAGCAGGTTAAGGATGCTTTAGTGGATTTGAATTTTTTGGATGTAAATTTTGTCATGGAATTTACGGATGCTGGAAGATATACTGCCAATGGCAGGGATGAAGCAGAGTTTTTGATTTCTACCAATCCAGGGGAACCGTTAAAGCCTCTTGGTAAGGTGGCGTCCGGCGGAGAACTCAGTCGAATTATGCTGGCAATCAAGACAATCCTTGCAGAGAGCGACCAGATTGAGACTTTGATTTTTGATGAGATAGATGCGGGAATCAGCGGAAGGACCGCGCAGATGGTGGCAGAGAAGATGAATGTCATTGGCAGGAATCACCAGATTATCTGTATCACACATTTGCCGCAGATTGCAGCTATGGCGGATTATCATTTCCTTATCAGCAAAAATGTGGTAAAAAACGGCACTTTTTCAAACATTGTGCTGTTAGCGGAAGAGGAAAGCATATCAGAACTTGCGAGGATGCTGGGCGGCGTAAAAATTACAGATACGGTCCTCGGAAGTGCAAAAGAGATGAAAGAGTTGGCAAGTGCGGCAAAAAATCCGAGTTCTGTTCCTGTTTCTGATGATTACAAAAATATCCAAGAGTGAAAATAGAAGAATTCCACATACTAAAAAAGATTTCAAGTTTGCTTGAAATTTTTTGAGAGGGTGTGTGAGAAGTTGAAAGAACAGACGAGAAAAAAGATGCGGTATCAGAGATGGATTGCCCGCGCCAGTTTGATTGCAGGCTTCTGCTTTGGCATATTTTTTACGTATACTGTCTTTGTGGAAGCCTTACCAGATACGATTCATATTGAAAAAGGCGAGGCGGAGATTTTTGATTTCCATGTGCCTGTTACCGGAGAATTACAGCAGGAGGGAATGGAAGTATTTGGCAATCAGTCTCCTGTGGTAGAGAAGGAGAAAATAACGCTGGATTTGAATCAAAGCTTTTCTCTGCTATCCCAGAAGCAAGGAAAGTATTATATGTCCTGTAAACTTTTGGGATTGTTCCACCTCAAAGATGTGTCTGTGGAGGTCATAGAGAAAGAACAGGTTGTGCCCTGCGGCGTTCCAGTTGGTATATATGTGGAAACAGATGGAGTTATGATTGTCGGTACCGGAACGATTGTCGGAAATGACGGCATGAGCCATGAACCGGCAGCAAACCTGGTGAAAAGCGGTGACTATGTAAAGACCATCAACGACGAGATAGTGGAAAATAAAGAAGATTTAATTAAAAAAATCAACCAGTGCCAGGGGGAACCTGTGATACTGGGCGTTTTGCGGGATGAGGAATATATCCATCTCAAAGTAGAGCCGGTTGAGACGGAGGAGAACGAATATAAGCTGGGAATCTGGGTCAGGGATGACCTGGCAGGTGTAGGAACGCTGACATTCTATGATTCTCAGGGGCGCTATGGAGCACTGGGGCATCCGGTCAGCGATATGGATACCGGGTTAAAAGTCAGCTTGGATGAGGGAATCTTATATGAAGCTGAGATTGCTGGGATTACCAAAGGAGAGAAAGGGAATCCGGGTGAAATTTCCGGTGTCATTACCTATCTTGACCAGTATAAACTGGGAACAGTAGAAGAGAACAGCAATGTAGGTATTTATGGCAAACTTGAGCGAACGCCCGAGGAAAATACAGAGGATTCTTATTTGCCCATTGCATTGAAACAGAATATAGAAAAAGGAGAAGCTACCATTATCTCTTCGGTATCCGGAGAACAGAAGGAGTATAGCATCCGTATCCTCGATTTGGATTACAACAGCGAGAACAAAGGAATTCTGTTCCAGGTCACAGACCCTGAATTGTTAAATCTTACCGGTGGTGTTATTCAGGGCATGAGCGGCAGCCCAATTATCCAGAATGGAGCAGTCATTGGCGCCGTGACACATGTCTTCGTACAAGACTCCTCCAAAGGATATGGAATATTTATTGAAAATATGCTCGAGCATTGAGAAGGGCAGGAAGATTACGGCAAAAAAGAGGCGGGAGTTAGTTCACGACCTCTTTTTTGCTGTAAGATTCATATTCGGCGAAAGCCCTCATCCAGCAGACGTTAGTCTGCTGGATGGCACAGCGAAGCCAGATAAGAACGAAAGCGGGAAGCAGTTATTCATAAAGTCCCATGAAGACGTATGGATACCTGCTTTTTTTTGTGGAAAAAACGACAAGTTTCGACATAAAATACAATAATGCAATTATTATAATAATGTTGAGAATGAAACGATGGTTCGAATCTGACATCATTCGCCGAAAAAAGTAGGGTGTAACAATGTTTTGTCGAATTCCCAAGAAATCTTTTCCTTGAAGGAAGTAATGGATATGATATAATTCTTATCGAAGGAGTTTTTGAGGGAAAAAGTAAATTATTAGGAGGATATATGGTGGAAAAATTAAATGTAGCGATTGCAGATGATAACGAAAGAATGCTGCGGGCATTAGGAGAAATAGTACGAAGTGATGAAGAACTTCATGTTATAGGAACAGCGAAAGATGGTGAAGAAGCGTATGAATTAATAAGGCAAAAAGAGCCTGATGTAGTTCTTTTAGATATTGTCATGCCGAAATTGGACGGATTGACAGTAATGGACAAGATTAGAAATGACAAAAATATGAAAAAACATCCGGCATTTATCATGATTTCCGCGATTGGACAGGAAAAAGTTACAGAAGATGCATTTGCGCTTGGGGCTGATTACTATATTATGAAGCCGTTCGATAATGATGTGGTTATAAACCGAATTAAACATGTGCGTAATCTGGAGAAGCGCAAGGTCAGTGAAGTGCGCAAAGTCAATGCCTATGAGAACAACCAGGAATTAGAGGACAGGAATCTGGAAAGTGATGTGACCAATATCATTCATGAGATTGGTGTGCCGGCACATATCAAGGGTTATCAATACCTGAGAGAGGCAATTATCATGTCAGTAACAGATATGGAGATGCTCAATTCAATTACGAAGATTCTCTATCCGGGAATTGCCAAGAAATATCAGACTACGCCAAGCCGTGTAGAACGAGCAATCCGTCATGCCATTGAAGTAGCATGGAGCCGCGGCAAAATGGATACGATTGACGAGTTGTTTGGATATACGATTCATAATGGCAAAGGAAAACCGACAAATTCTGAATTTATAGCTTTAATTGCCGACAAAATTCGGTTAGAATATAAGCTAAGAGAATAAAATACCCGTATTGAATGCGGGGGAAGTTTGGAGGTTTTCATATGAAAAAAATTCTCTTTGCAGCATCCGAAGCAAATCCCTTTATCAAGACAGGCGGTCTTGCCGATGTAGTGGGCGCCTTGCCGAAATATCTGGATAGCGGGAAATTTGATGTAAGGATTATACTGCCGAAATATTTATGCATTTCCGAAGAAGCAAGGCAGAAAATGTCACATGTGACAGAAATTTATGCGGATATGCCGAGAGGGAAAGAGTACATAGGGATTGATAGGATGAAAGTAGAAGGGGTCACTTATTATTTTATCGACAACGAGCACTATTTTGCCGGAGACAACCCCTACAATGAAATTTTTGAGGATGTGAATAAATTTGCGTTTTATTCCAGGGCAGTTTTGGTAAGCCTTCCAAAACTTAAGTTTCGTCCCGATATCATCCATTGCCATGATTGGCAGGCAGCATTGATTCCAGTATTTCTCAAAGAGTTCTATGGGGAAGATACCTATTATCAGAAGGTGAAAACGGTTCTCACAATCCATAACCAGAAATTTCAGGGAAGGTGGCGGATTGATGATATTGAAAATTGCCGTGACCTTCCGGCAGACTGCCGCTATAGGGCGATGGAAGCCTATCATGAGACGAATTTCCTGAAGGCGGGAATCCTCTATGCGGACCGGGTGACGACAGTCAGTGAGACATATGCACAAGAGATTCAGACCCCGGCAGGCGGGGAGGGGCTGGATGGCGTACTGCGTGAAGCAGCTGGCAAGCTGTCAGGGATTGTCAATGGGATTGATAATCAAGAATATGATTCCATGACAGACCCGCTGATTCCGGTTTCTTTTGGAGTGAAAAATATTGCTGCCAAAAAGAAAAACAAAAAAGCGCTGCAGCGTGAAATGGGACTCAGGCAGGATGAGTCAGCAATGTTGATTGGCATAGTATCCCGGCTGACAGAACAGAAGGGATTTGAATTGGTAAATTGTATCATGGAAGAGATGCTGAATACCATGAATGTACAGGTGGTAATTTTGGGGGAGGGAGAAGAACGGTACCAGAATTCTTTCCGGTATTTTAGCAGCAAGTATACAGACAGGGTATGTGCAACAATTGGTTACAGTGAAGAGCGGGCACATAAGATTTACGGTGCGGCAGATGTATTTCTCATGCCTTCACAGTTTGAACCCTGCGGTCTGAGCCAGCTAATCAGTATGCGTTATGGAACCGTTCCCATTGTCCGGGAGACCGGAGGATTGAAAGACACGGTGGAGGCATATAATGAGATTTGGCAGACTGGGACAGGGTTCAGCTTTGCCAATTATGATGCAGGGGAAATGCTGATGATTATCCGGTATGCTTATGACGTGTTTGTAAACCATCCCAAGGAATGGCGTATGATGATGAAACGCTGTATGAAGGCGGACCATTCCTGGCAATGTTCAGCCAGTAAATATGAGAAGATGTATTTGGACTTATCGTAATGATATTTGGTCGGTGTCCTTGTTATAATAATAGATGGAATCGGAGAGAATCTCATCTGCGGCTACCTCTGTAAGGTTTACCTCGCAGACAATTTCGCGCAGGTCATCAGGATTGTCTGCGAAAGAGGCAGGGATAATAATAAATTCATGGATGCTGCTGGGAAGAAGGAAAAGATTGTCCTTGAGCGTCTCAGAGATATTTTTCAGCACATCAGGATAGAGTATGCAGCAGGCGCCAAAATAACAGCGATTGTTGGTAAGCACATACATAGGTACATTCTCATTTTCTGGGGCTTGCAGGAGTTTTAGTTCTTCTTCCTCGGACAGGGAGGACAGCATAGGAAAAAGCAGGTTTGTCAGAGAATCAAAACGCCAGGGAAGCAGCTTTGGCGTGTTGTTCTGGGCAAAGAGCAGTAGGCTGTCTTTGGAGATATCCCAATAACCAAGATGGCTGTTATGAATGAGTATGGAGGCATTCTCTCCGGAATTGTTTGGTACCAGACAATAGAATACAATTGCCAGGTCCAGATAGGCGAAATGAGGAAGATCTTCCAGAAAATCCTTGTTTTTTTGATAATGAATAAGTTTGTAAACGATTTGCGGCTGCACATTATCCAGACAGGTGAAAAAGGATGTGTCTATATTCTGCGTGAAACGGTGCTGCCTGTAAAATGACAGGATTTGCTGCTGGATATCTGCAAGGGTTATGCCATCTTGAAATTGATTAAAATATTGTTCAAGGTAAATGGTTGGTGAAATATTGCTGCCGGGTTCTAGAATTGTCAGTCCATCTAAGGTGAGCTGGTTGTTGTGGGAAAACGAATCAATGGAAAGCTTGGTATCATCGGAGAAAAACTCCTTAAGACCAGTAAGCAGCTGTTGCTGAAAGGAATGGTAAACGCTGCCTTGACCAGCAGGTAATTGCTGTTTTATAGAATTGTCTTTCATGTTATAAATACCTCCTGTACTGTGCTGGCAGTAACAGGAAAAGCCCACACGGAAAATGTGTGGACTTTAGTGTAGCATGTTCTGACAGAAAATGCAATGGGTGGATGTAAATATTTTAATCCGCAGATTTGATTTCCTTCCAGTATAGATTGTAGCGCATAGTTGTTTCATCATCCAATGGTTTGAGCACCTCGCAGTTGTCAAGGATTTCTTTAGGCGGGAAAATGGTAGTATTCTCCTGAAGTTCCGTATCTAAGGAATCCTTGACCTGTATATTGGGCGTAGCATAGTAAACATAGTCAAAATTTAAATAAGCAATATCTTCACGGCAGAGAAAATTAAGGAATTTCTCTGCATTTTCTGTATGTTTTGCACTTTTAGGCATGAACCAGGCGTCAATCCACATGTTGGAGCCTTCTTTGGGCACAGAAAATGCCAGATTTTCATTGTATTCCAAAGCCAGTCCAGCTTCACCAGAGTAAACAACTGCCATAGCGGCATTTTCTGCAATCATCTCATCCTGAGCTTCGTCCACGAGATAGGAGTAGACAAGGGGCTTTTGCTCAATCAGAAGATTTTGAGCTTCGCGCAGTTTGTCATCATCAGTGGTATTTAGGGAATAACCAAGGCGTTTTTCCGCTACCATGAAAGAGTCGCGCACGGAATCAGCCATGATAATCTTGCCGGAGTATGATTGGTCCCATAAAATATCCCAGGAATCTACTTTAGACTCATCCACCATTTTCTTATTATAGAGGATTCCTACAGTTCCGAAGAAATAGGGGAGCGTATACTGGTTATCCGGATCAAAGGATTTGCAGAAGTCAAAATACGTTTGATCCAAATGCCTGGCAAGCGGGATATTGCCGAAATTTAACTCCAGTGCTTCATCCTCTTTGATGAGTTTTTCAATCATATAATCAGAAGTGCAGATAAGGTCATAATCGATAGCTCCCGCTTTGTATTTTGTATACATATTTTCCGGGGTGATGTATTCTTCATATTCGACTTTGATTCCAGTTTCTTCTTCAAACATGTCTAATACTTCCGGTTCAATATATTTTCCGTAGTTCAAAATGGTCAGTATATCGGGAGAATCTTTTTTACCGCAGCCGGCGCAAAAGCTGGATAGCGCCAGGATTCCCAATAAAAACAGGATTGTCTTTCTCATGGGTTCCTCCTTTCTTTTCGTGCCGCAGGTCTGAAATTCATGAACAGCAGCAGAATCAGCGCAATTATAAACAGGATGGTGGACAATGCGTACATTTCCGGGCGAATTCCTTTGCGCATCTCTGTATAAATCATCGTAGAAAGTGTGTTGATGCCGGCGCCTTTGGTGAAATAGGTGACCGAAAAATCGTCCAGGGACATGGTCATCGCCATGAGAAAGCCGGAAAGCACACCAGGAAGAATCTGCGGCCAGGTAATCTTAAAAAAAGCATACAAAGGCGTTGCACCCAAATCCAGTGCCGCCTCATAGGTGGTGCGGCTGCGCTGTTTTAATTTAGGCAGAACGTTTAAAATTATATAGGGGATATTAAATGTAATATGTGCAATCAGCACAGTGTTTAGTCCCAGGCGGGTAAAGCGTACAAACAGAAGCATCATGGAGATTCCGGTGACGATATCTGCATTCAGCAAAGGTATGTTGGTGGCGCCCAGCATGATGGCTTTGCCGCGCCCTCGCATGGCATCAATGCCAAGGGAGGCAAGTGTTCCCAGTATCGTGGCAATCAGCGCCGAAGCCAGAGAGACAAAAATTGTCGTGTAGAAAGCTTCCATGATAGCGCTGTTCGCAAGCAGTTCCCGATACCAGCGCAGGGTAAACCCGCCCCAGACTACCTTCGCCTTGGAGTCATTAAAGGACAACACAATCAGCACCAGGATGGGCAGATATAGAAATAAAAAGATAACAAACAAATAAATCCGTTCGATAGACTTTTTCATCATGCGAAAGTGCCTCCTCCCTCATCTCCGTGTGAATTCATAAGCGCCATGCTGGCGATAACGAAAACCATCAGCACAACGGAAAGGCCGGAACCTAAGTTCCAATTGTATTCCTGCATAAATGCCTGTTCTATGACATTTCCGATTAGAAGCACTTTGCCTCCGCCCAGAAGGTCCGAGATGGCAAAAGAAGTCAGTGCAGGGACAAATACCATGATAATGCCGCTGATAACGCCGGACATTGTCAAAGGCACAATTATCTTGAAAAAGATGGTGATATTGCCCGCGCCCAAATCTTTTGCTGCTTCGATAATGTCGGGCTGAATACGTGCCATGGCGTTATAGATGGGCAAAACCATGAAAGGCAGGAAGTCATAAACCATGCAGAAAACCACTGCCTTAGGTGTGTTTAAAATATCAAGTCCCGGCAGTGACAACGCGCCCAGCAGGGAGTTGATGACGCCGTTGTTGGACAAAAGCAGCCGCCAGGCAAGAATGCGCAGCATAAAATTCATCCACATAGGCAGGATGAAAATAAAGACGATAAGCCCCTGGCTTTTTGATTTCATGCTGTTTAAAATCATTGCCAGCGGGTAGGACAGTACCAGACAGATGACTGTGCATGACAGCGCAAGTTTCAGAGATAAAACGAGCGCTTTGAGATGCACGGAAAAGGCGATGGAGGTCACATTTAACAAGGAAAAATTTCCGCTGGTAGTGGTAAATCCATAGTATAGAATTACCAATGTAGGAAGCACAATAAATCCTGCCATCCATAGAATATAGGGACCAGCTAATAGCTGGCGTTTTAAATTACGCATCTATTTCCACCGCCTTTTCATCGTTAGATTCTGGTTTATTCATTATTTGGATATTATATGGATCCACCAAAATCCCTACATGGGTACCTACAGGATGCATCTGTGTTGTGTGTACCAGCCATTCGTAGCCGTTTGCCAGTACTTCGGTTTCCCAGTGGACACCCTTGAAAATCAGTGATGTCACATCTCCCTGCAGCATGCCTCTTTCGGGTTCGACCAGTTCAACATCTTCTGGGCGTATAACTACGTCTACCGGGGTATCGTTGCCAAATCCCACATCTACGCAAGGAAAGACGACATCGAGAATTCGTACCAGACGGTCCTGCAGCATAGTACCGTTGATGATATTGCTCTCACCAATGAAATCTGCCACGAAAGCGTTGGTCGGTTCGTTATAAATATCCTCTGGCGTGCCAATTTGCTGGATGTAACCCTGGTTCATGACGACAATTGTGTCGGACATGGTAAGCGCTTCTTCCTGGTCGTGGGTTACATATATAAAGGTGATGCCAAGCTCATTTTTCAGGCGAATTAGTTCATACTGCATGTCTTGGCGCAGTTTTAAATCCAAGGCGCCTAAAGGTTCATCTAACAGCAGTATTTTCGGTTCGTTGACAATGGCGCGGGCAATGGCAATCCGCTGCTGCTGACCGCCGCTTAATGAATCCACGCTGCGGTTTTCAAAACCATCCAGGTTCACCAGCTTTAGGGCATAACGAATTTTATCCGCAATATATGCTTTGCTTTTCTTACGAATTTTCAGTCCAAAGGCAATATTTTCCGCGATAGACATATGAGGAAAGAGTGCGTACTTCTGAAATACGGTGTTCAGCTGCCGCTCGTTGGGGGCCAGACTGGTAATGTCTCTGCCGTCAAAGATGACATTACCGGTATCAGGCGTCTCGAATCCGCCGATAATCCGCAGTGTTGTGGTCTTTCCGCAGCCGGAAGGACCAAGCAGTGTGAGAAATTCATTTTCCCTGATATATAAATTCAAATCATCAAGCACCATCTGTCCGTCATAAGATTTGCTGATGTGCTGTAAGTCAATCAATCGTTTGCTCATGGCAGTGTCCTCCTAAAAAATGGGGGGAGTGGAAACCCAGAGTATGGTTGCCTCCCTGTCGCTGCAATTCTCTAAATAGTGTTTTTTTCCGGCAATAAAATAGAAAGATTCCCCTTGTTTCACTGTGAAAGAGCGGGAGCCGTAAACCAGCCTCACACTTCCTTTCAGCACATAGCCGAATTCTTCCGCTTCGTGTGGGAGCTGAGTCTTTGAGGCGCCGTGCGGATTCAACGTCATCAGCACCGGTTCCATGGCATTTTTCTGTGCATTGGGAATCAGCCACTTTATCTGATGGTGCAGTTCTTCAACCTCTTTCGTGAAGTAATCTTCCTGGCGAAAGACAATCTGTTCCGGTTCCTGGTCTGTGAAGAATTCTGCGGGGGTTGTGCCCAGGCATTGGATAATGTCTAACAGCGTGCCCACAGAGGGGGAGGTCAGATTGCGTTCTAACTGGGAAATGAAGCCCTTGGATAGTTCGCTGCGGTCGGCAAGTTCCTGCTGTGTCAGCCCATATTGGATGCGCAGTTCTTTCATACGGTGTCCGATGTCCATGGGAATCCTCCTTTGCCAAACAGTAATTGCTGGATAAAAGTAATAATGATTTTTTTGTTTAATAATAATAAACAAAATATATTATAGAGAGAATAAGGGGAAAGTCAAGAGGAAAATACAAAAAAGTGTCAATCTTTGAAATTGCATTTTCCTTAAAACAAATAAAAATTGTACAAGAAATATGTCAGGAAAATGGGAAATCATAAAAAAACTAACTAATAAGAGAAGAAATTATATTGATTTTTACTGGTAAAATGAGATAATAGTATTACATTCATGACATAGGCTTTTTTATTAAAGGTGAGATAGGATTATTTACCAATTTGCAGTGACAGGAGAGGAGGGATAACGACCTGGAGGTTAGGGAAATGCTGCTGAAAGCGTTTCGTGAAATAATCTGATTTAAGAAACTCGGCTCTTTAGGGAAAGGCTGTATGAAAAGAAAAAGATGTGAAAGACATATGGAAGGGAGAAATTACCATGAGATTTAAGAAAATTATGAGCGGACTGCTTGCCTGTGCGCTGCTGGTCACCTCCGCATTTAGCGGGGACGCGGCGATGGTCAAGGCAGAAGCGGCAGCGGAAACGCCCAAATACAACTTTGATTTCAATGCTGGGAATCTAAACAGTACCGTGAATTCAGATACCGCGTTTTCTGTAGTTGCAGCGGGGGCTGCCACAACTACGGTTACGCCGGATTATGGTATAGGAAAGTCGGGGGAAGCTGGGGACAAATCTGTCAAATTGGGAAATTGTGCCCTCAGCCTGCCGGCAAATCTCGGTGATAATTATACGGTAAATGTATGGATGAAACCGAATACGACAAGCATTGCTTTAAATAATGCAATTTTCCTTTTAGGCTCATCAAGTCCAGAGGAGTGGCTGGCGTTTGCCGGAAGCGGACAGGCAGGGAAAGCCAAGGTTTGGGGACATTATGGAAATTATCAGGAATTAACCAGTGATATCACCATGGTAAAAGATCAGTGGACGATGCTGACTTTTGCGCAGGCAGGGTCTGTTCTGGAGGTTTATCAGGATGGCGTTTTGAAAGCAACAAGAGACAATGTTACGGGCATTCTCAAAGGAGATACCAAAAAAATTCTTTTGGGAACTACCTACTGGTCTGCAGACAAAACATTTGACGGTTGGATTGATGACGTCCAGGTTTATGATAAGAAGCTGACGTCAGAACAGATTCAGTCATTGGATCCTCGTATTAACGCTATGTTTGAGGATAATCTCAGAAAAGCAGTGACTGCAGAGAGTATTCTTGGCAAAAATGAATCACAGGCAGCAGTCAAGTATGACCTTACCCTGCCGGAGGATTTCAATGGGGTGACGCTCAGCTGGAAGTCCGATAAGACTGATATTATCAGTGATGCTGGCAAGGTGAAGTGCCCTCAGGCAGAACAGAAGGTGACAATGACCGGGACGGCAACGTCAGGAACGCTGACGGCAGAGGTAAAGTTTGAACTTACGGTACAATCTATTGGAAGCTTGGACAGCAGGGAATTGCAGGAACAGCTTGCTGAGGCGAAGACAGTTCAGTCTGCAGCGGATTTCAAGTATTATACGGCATCGTCTCAGGAGAATCTTACGAAACTTATCAGCCGGGCAGAAAACGCAGCCAATCAGGGAGAAATGGATGAGGTTGCCAAAGCCTTGAAAAAGGCGCTTGCCAAGCTTACATATGCAGAAGAGTATTTAGACCCATTTGCCAAAATTGATGCTTCTAAATTTGCAAATCTGGCGGTGACTCCCAAGGGCAGCAGTACCGCTTTGGCGGAGGCAGTTCCGGCAGGGCTCAGGCAGTATGTGACTGTGGAATATTCATCCAGTAATCCAGGTATTGCGGCTGTAGATAAGAATACAGGAAAAGTGACTGGTGTGAAAGTAGGATACGCATTTATCACCACCAAGGTGAAAGCAGCCTCCGATGGTTTTGAGATGGAATACCAGACATTGGTGACAGTAAATCTTGATATGAAGGGCGTTTCCGTAACTGCCAAAAAGGTTTCTTTGGCTAAGGGCGAGAAGACCAGCGTTACAGTTAACTGTCCGTCAGCAGTGCAGACAGCAGGTCCGGCGGTTACTTACCGTGCAACAGGCTCTGTCTCTGTTAAGAATGGTCAGGTGACAGCGAACAAAGCTGGAAAAGGAACTGTTGTTGTCAAAGTGAAAGCAGGCGGCAAGACCATCACCAAGAAAGTTACTTTTAATGTTGGAGAGATTACCGGGGAATCTAAAGTTAAAGTTAAAAAATCTATTACCTTGAAAGTGACAGGAATATCTGGCAAGGTGACATGGTCTTTGGATAAGAAGGGCAAGAAGCTGGCAAAGATTAGCAAGAGAGGTAAGCTGACAGCCAAGAAGACTGGTAAGGTGACGGTAACCGCTAAGGTTGGAAAAGTTACCATGAAAAAGACAGTCAAGATTACGAAGAAATAGAGGATAATGACAGGAGGTAAGAAAATATGAAACGCAGAATAGTGAATGTATTGCTTGCTGTCTGCCTTACCGCAGGCATAACGGTCACTTCACTGCCCATTGCAAGTATGAAGGCAAAAGCGGCAGGTACATCAGAAACGGTACAACAGAATCTGACAATCAGGGAATCTGAAATTAATCAGCTTCTGACCAATGATTTGACGCTTCCGTCTACGGTAGACGGTCTGGAAGGAGCGACAATTGAATATAGTGTTGCAGACAAAGATGCAGAATATGTAGAGATTACGGATTCCATATTAAAAATTAAAAAGCGTCCCAAATCCAACGAGCCAGATTATAAATTCACGCTGAAAGCAACCGTGACATCGGGCAGTGAGACGGCGGAGAAACAGTTCCCTCTGATTATTCGCGCAGGGTTGGCAAAAGACGACTATGCCGGTTATGTATATGTGTGTTTTGCGGACCAGAATGTTGCTAAAACAGGGAAAGATTATAGAGATGTGCAGCAGATTCATTTCTTCCTCAGTGAAGACGGATTGAACTGGACTGCCCTGAATGGTTTTCATCCGATTTTTGAGACGGGGACAGATTACGCAGACTTAATTGAGAGATATTCGGAAACCAGCCTCAATTACAAAATTAAAGAGGGAGCAGATGTTACACAGACCACAACAGGCGATGCGTCTGTATTGTTCCCCTTTGAGGGCAATGACCAGGGCGTCCGCGACCCCTATCTGATTCGTGGCTGCAAAGCCGATGGCAGCGATTCCAATAAGGTATGGCTGCTTGCCACTGACTTAAACACGATGGCGGAGAAATATGGCGGCAACAGAGAGAAGAATGTGGTGGGCAATTGGGGAACTATGACCACAAACGGCTATGGCAGCACCGCTCTTTTTGTTTATGAGACGGAAGACTGGGTACACTGGACCAGACGTTATATTGATGTGAATAAGCTCAGCAGCGAGGATGATGTCGGCGCATGTATGGCATGGGCGCCGGAGGCAATCTATAACCCGGTGAAAGACAATTACCTGGTATATTGGTCAGCCCGCACGACTGTGGACGGCAGGGCAAGAGACCGTCTGTACTGCAATGAGACAGAGGATTTCGTACATTTTGGACCGACCAAGCTTTATGAGCAGGAGCCTTTCTTTGAGAATTGGGGCAATGGAGTAAGTTCGCATGATGATGGATATGGCAATATTGATACTTCCCAGCTGTGGGTGGCAAAGACAAACGCGGATGGCACTGTTAATCCTTACGGTACGTTGTTCCGTCTGGTGAAAGATGAGACGAACAACCATATTGAATTAAAGAGCGCTAAGACGGTATTGGATCCAGATTATGAAGGCAAGGAGAATCAGGCTGCTTATGATGCTACGGATGCCACAAGGATTACAGAGTATACCAATGACTATGGCACGTTTGGCAGCTTGGAGGAACTTAACCAAGTAATGACAGGTGCAACAGATCCGACCAATATCAAGAGGGCAGAGATTGTATATCATTGGTTTAAAGAGGAATCCGTGGGAGATCATTTTGGGCCGATTCCCCAAAAAGATATGGAGAAATACAATGGTGCATATGAAGGTGCAACGCTGTTTAAATTCATTGACCGCGATGAGTGGTGCGTGATGATTGATAATTATGGAGATATGTCTATTCGTTATGAACCTTACCTGACTACAGATTTGTCTAAAGCTCACAGTATCCAGAAAGCGGAGAAAGGAACGTATGGGCGAACCGGCGGTGATGTGGGAACTCACGGCGGCATGATTCCAATTACTGTGGAAGAGTATAATGCATTGATTGATACTTATAATGCGGACCCGGGAATTGATAATTATCATGAAATCAATTATGTGTCTCTTGATACCAGGATTTATGATGATAAGGTACAAGAATTGGCGCAGGCAGCAAGGAGCCAGAGTTACAGCGCAGGCGTGAAGACTCAGATGAACAGCGTTAGCGGGCAGATACAGGCGGTGAAGCAGACGATTGAAGAACTGCAGGATTCAGAGACGGCACAGAGCGGCGCTGGAGCTTGGACTGAAACATTTTCGGACTTGGATAAGCTGATGGGGCGGGCAGACAAATTGCTGGCAAATAAAGTGAAATCATTACCGGCAGAACTGAAAGCAGAAAACGTATATCTTGAAGAAGATGAACTGACCCTTTGCACGAAAGCTACCGAAGGATTGAAGAAAACAGCAACAGTTTATGCTGATGCTGACCTTGACAGCGAGACGTCAAAGATTACATTCACAAGCAGCAACGCTAAGGTAGCAAAGGTAGATTCCAAGACTGGCGTGGTGACTGCGGTGAAGGCAGGAACGGCCAATATTACGGCAGCTTTGCCAAATGGACCAAAGGCAGTCTGCAAGGTAACAGTTAAAGGCATTCCCAGCAAGGTGACACTGAAGAAGAAAAGCGTGAAACTGAAAGTAAAAGGAGAATACCAGATAAATGCAAGTGTTCCCAAGGGGACGGTTTGCTCCAAGTTCAAGTATAAATCCAACAAACCGAAGATTGCCAAGGTTTCCAAGTCAGGTCTTGTAACGGCAAAGAAGAAAGGAACAGCCAAGATTACGGTTACGGCAGGGAATAACAGCAAGGCAAAGGCAACATTTACTGTGAAGGTAAAATAAATAACGGTATTTAATGAGGATTTTTATTGATATCCCTGGCAGACATTGGCGAATGAATGTCTGCTGGGGATAGTTTTAAATATGAGGTGAAGGTATAATTATAAATAAGAGAGAGTTTTAATGTGTCAAAGAGTCACAAGGGAACAAATTTAAACAGGAGGGCAATTATGCTGCAGACAGGAATCAAAGGATATCAGGAAATTACGGTGACCCCGGAGGATACGGCGAAAGTACATAAGAGCGGTACTTTGGATGTGCTTGCCACACCAAGGATGGCAGCTTTGATGGAGGAGACGGCATGGAAGAGCGTGGCAGAAGAACTGGATGAAGGAATGGGGACTGTGGGAATCCGTCTGGAATTAGACCATCTTGCGCCGACTCCGGTTGGTATGAAGGTTTTCTGTGAGTCCGTGTTGGAGAAGATTGATGGAAGAAAGCTGACATTTTCTATCATGGCGAAGGATGAAAAGGGTGAAATTGGAAAGGCCTTGCATGAGCGATTTATAGTGGAAGAAGAAAAGTTCCAGAATAAGGCAAATCAGAAGAATACAAAATAGAAGAATGCAAAATAGAATACAAAATAAGAAAAATAACTGGTATTTTTCCAGAATTTCTGTTAGAATAGAAGTAATTATGTAGATAAGGATAAAGGAGCGTTGATTATGGCAGAATCTATGGAAGATTACAAAGAAGAGTTGGAAGCGTCTTTCCGTGAGATTAAGGAAGGCGATATTATTTCAGGGGTCGTGCTCGGCGTGACAGAGGAAGAAGTAACACTGGATTTGAAATATTATACGCAGGGAATCATTAAAGTTGAAGATTTGAGTAATGACCCGAATTTCCAGATAATGGAAGAGGTACATCCGGGAGACGTCATCAAAGGCACTGTGGTGAGCCTTGATGATGGACAAGGCAATATTCGACTGTCCCAAAAAGAGGCCAATGATGTGCTTGCATGGGAGAAGTTAAATACATATCTGGAGGAGAAGACGGAACTTCCTGTAAAGATAACGGGAATTGTGCCCAGCGGAGTGGTTACTTATGTAGAAGGTATTCGTGGGTTTATCCCGGCCTCCCAGCTTGATTTGTCTTATGTGGAGGCTACAGAGGACTGGCTGGGTCGTGAAGTACAGGTTCGTGTTATCACTGTGGAAGAATCGAAGAAGAAGCTGGTGCTGTCAGCGAAAGTTATCTTAAAAGAGAAGCAGCAGGAAGAGCATGACCGCAAAATAAGGGGAATGGTGCCGGGTACGGTGTTGGAAGGCACGGTGGAGTCGTTGATGCCGTATGGAGCTTTTGTGGACTTGGGAGAAGGAATCAGTGGGTTGGTGCATATTTCGCAGATTTCCCAGAAGCGCATTGGCAAGCCGTCTGAAGTGCTGAATGTGGGACAGAAGGTCAAAGTTAAGGTGCTCAATACCAATGATAATAAAGTAAGCCTCAGCATGAAAGCATTGGAGGAAGAGATGGTGGATGTGGAGAAGGTGGAGAAGGCAGAAGAGTATATCTCCCATGAGAGTGCATCCACGAGTTTGGCGGATTTGTTGGCTGGAATAAAATTATAGAAAGGGAGTTAAGTCAATGAGAGTAAATGCAATACAGGGTACGGATGGTACCGGAACTCAGACAACGACGGCAGCGGTAGGGCAGGGAGAAGATTTTTCTTCTTATCTGCAGACCACAGCATCTCTGGAACAAATTTTTACAGAAGCGGCAGAGAAATATAACGTACCGAAGAACTTGATTAAGGCGATTGCTAAAGCGGAATCGGATTTTAACCCCAATGCTACTTCGGGCGCAGGCGCACAGGGAATTATGCAGCTCATGCCCGCTACCGCACGGGAATTAGGTGTTACAGATTCCTATGACCCTTACCAGAATATCATGGGCGGTACGAAATATATCAGCGAGATGCTGGCAAAGTATGATGGAAATGTAAGTCTTGCCTTGGCGGCATACAACGCAGGCAGCAATAATGTGGCAAAATATGGCGGCATTCCGCCCTTTAAAGAGACACAGAATTATGTTGTTAAGGTTACTGGGTATATGAATAATGGTGTAGAGGTTCCCAATGCATCATATAGTATCGGTACAGATGGCAGTGTGGCAGCGGCCTCTGTGCAGGAAGTGGAAGACAGCTATTATCAGAGTATTTTGGAGCAGCTTTTCTCTTATGAGGAGTATCTGAAATTTATTGATATGTATATGAAGCTGCAGGAAGCAGAACAGAAGGAGATAAAGCAGGAACAGGAGCAGAGTGAGAAGAAGGATGATGGTTCTTATTACGCTTACCAGGAGCTGCGTTACAGCCCGACTGTGATGAATCTGCTGGGACAGTAATTTGCAGGAGACCATGATGGAGACAATTAAGATTAAATATTTTACCCAGGAAATAGATAAGTTAGCCTATATTGATGGGAAGTCAGATTGGATAGATTTGCGTGCCAGTGAGACTGTCGAACTGAAAGCCGGGGAATTCAAGCTGATACCGTTGGGTGTGGCAATGCAGCTGCCGGCAGGATATGAGGCGCATGTAGTGCCCAGAAGTTCTACGTTTAAGAATTATGGTATTCTGCAGGTGAATAGCTGCGGCGTAATTGACGGAAGTTATTGTGGGGATGGGGATATGTGGCGGATGCCGGTGTATGCTACCAGGGACACAGTAATTCATAAGAATGACAGAATATGTCAGTTCCGCATCATGGAGAATCAGCCGCACATTGTTTTTGAAGAGACGGCTTCTCTGGAGAATAAAAACCGCGGAGGTTTCGGTACCACCGGGGTGAGATGAGTTTAGGTTTTTGTTCCTGTATGCGGGAAATATTAAGTTGACTGAAATAAAAGTACCAAGCGTTCTGGTGAAGAGGCTTGGTACTTTTTAAATGTTTGTAAAGTGAGTTGCTGAACCGTATTTGCCGGAACAGTCTCCCTTATAAGGGTATCTGCAATCCCCTTAATTCTTGCGCAGAACTAAGTGCTGCGGCAGACCATTTACCATGAATGGCTGGTAATCACCCTGAATAAGGGGCTCAATATAGTTAATGAATTCATCTGTTACATAGTTGCCTTCTTTGTTCATCCAGGAACGTGGAACAACTTTTTCATGGTTAGCAATCCGGTGTACGTCATAGATACCAGCAGCGCTCTGATATGGGTCATCGGAAATACGGTCGATTACGACCATCTTGCCTGTATCGCCTTCATCTGCCGCTTTGACAGCTGCGCCGCCTACCATGAAAGCTTCATCGATGTCTACGCGGGAAGCCATGTGGGAAGCGCTTCTCTGCAGTGTAGAGAATTCAACGCTGCGTGTCTTACAGCCAATTTCTGCGCCGAGGAAGCTGGCAAGATAGGCAGCAGTTCCCTGCAGCTGCTTATGTCCGAATGCGTCTACATATTCTCCGCCGCCGGATAACTCGCAGACATATCTTCCGTCTGACAGCTTAATACCCTCAGATACAGCAATGACGATAGATTTCTTCTTCTGCAGCAAATCTTTAACGGTCTGTAAGAATTTGTCAATATCAAAGACAGATTCCGGCAGATAAATGGCATCCGGTCCATCACATTCTTCGGTCTTGGCAAGGGCAGTTGCGCCTGTCAGCCATCCGGCATTACGTCCCATTACCTCGATGATGGTAATCATTTCCTTGTTATAGGTAAGGCCGAGTGCATCGCGGATGATTTCTTTGGTAGAAGCGGCAATGTATTTAGCTGCGCTTCCGAAACCAGGTGTGTGGTCTGTCAATGCGAGGTCATTGTCGATGGTTTTGGGCACGCCGAGGAACTTCTGGGAATGTCCTTTGACAATTGCATAGTCAGACAGTTTCTTGATAGTGTCCATGGAATCGTTTCCGCCGATATAGATAAAAGTCTCAATATCCAACTTGTCCATAATTTCAAAAAGTTTTTCATAGATTTCCGGGGTTTCGTGGATTTCCGGCAGTTTGTAGCGGCAGGAACCCAGGAAAGCGGAAGGTGTGCGCTTTAATAATTCAATATCAATGTCTGAATGAATCTGGGTGGATAAATCTACATACTGCTCGTCCAACAGTCCCTGAACGCCGTGCAGCATACCATATACTTTATCGAAACCCCTTTCTTTTGCAGTCTTGTATACTCCTGCCAGACTGGAGTTGATTACGGAAGTTGGGCCTCCTGACTGTCCTACAATAATGTTACGTTTCTTGCCCATAATAATAGGTCCTCCTCTAAAAGTTTTTTTCTTATTATAACGAAAGTCAAACGATTTTACAACCCGGTTCCTTCAAAAATGATTCCTGAGTGTAAAAACACGGATGACTGGTTTGAGAAAAGTTGTCAATCTGTATAAAAAAGTCCTTTTATTTCGTTAAAATGACGAAGGAATATAAAAAAAGTATATATCCTTGGCGGATGCAACAAGATTAGCTGGTGCTTTTTGGTGACTTGCCAAGTGGTATTTTGGAGAGGAATTTGGTACTATATGATTATAAAATTTCTGCAGGGCAGACAAACTATTATTTTAGGAGGTAATTGGTAGGATGGCAAGTTTATCATTACAGCATATTGGCAAGAAATATCCCAACGGATTTGAGGCAGTAAAGGATTTCAATCTTGAGATTGAAGATAAGGAATTTATTATTTTTGTAGGTCCGTCAGGATGTGGAAAGTCCACAACGCTTCGTATGGTGGCAGGACTTGAGGAGATTTCCTCAGGGGATCTTTTGATTGACGGCAAGCGCGTCAATGATGTAGAGCCCAAGGACAGGGATATTGCTATGGTATTCCAGAATTACGCGTTGTATCCGCATATGACCGTATTTGACAATATGGCGTTCGGACTTAAGCTTAGGAAGGTTCCTAAGGCAGAGATTAAGAAGAAAGTTGAAGAAGCAGCGAAAATCCTTGATTTGGATAAATTATTAGACCGTAAGCCGAAAGCTTTATCCGGTGGTCAGAGACAGCGTGTAGCTATGGGACGTGCGATTGTACGTGAACCGAAGGTATTCCTGATGGATGAGCCGCTGTCCAACCTTGATGCGAAGCTGCGTGTGCAGATGCGTGCAGAAATTGCGTCCCTTCATCAGAGGCTGGGTGCAACGATTATCTATGTAACGCATGACCAGGTAGAAGCAATGACGCTGGGTACAAGAATCGTTGTATTGAAAGACGGCATTATCCAGCAGGTAGATTCTCCTCAGAAATTGTACAATGAGCCGGATAATCTGTTTGTTGCTGGATTTATCGGTTCTCCGCAGATGAATTTCCTTGATGCTGTCTGCAAAGCTGAGGGTGATAAGGTATCCCTGAAATTTGGAGAAAATAGCATTCTCTTACCGCCCGCTAAGGCTAAAAAATTGATTGACGGTGGTTACAACGGCAAGACAGTTATCCTTGGCATTCGTCCAGAGGATATTGATGATTCCCAGATTGCGCTTGAGACACACAAGGACAGCATTTTTAATACGAAGGTAACTGGTTATGAATTGCTTGGTTCCGAGGTATTACTGTATTATAATATCAACGGTTCAAGTATGACAGCAAAGGTTGATTCCAGAACAACGGCACGTTTGGGCGATGCAATTAAGCTGGCGATGGATGTTGAGAAAGTCCATGTATTTGACAAAGAAACTGAATTGACAATTACCCACTAATTCGGTAAGATAGTGGTGTGGCACAATGAACGGAAGTAACGCAGAGATGTGTTGCTTCCGTTTTTATCATCTTATTAGGAAGCGCCCTGTCACGCTAATGCGTGAAAATAGCATGTATGAAGAGAGGTATTTATGTTATCGAATCATAAACTGCAAATTACGTTGGAAGAAATAAAAGAAGTTTCCCGGATAGATTTTGCGCTCTACACGGACAAAGGAAGGCTGCTGGCGTCCACATATGATCCGGAAGAAGAGATGGCGGGGGCCGTCTGCAATTTTGCGGAATCCATGGCAGAGAGTCAAATGCTTTCCGGTTATCATTTTTTTAAAATCATGGTTGAGCATGAATTAGAGTATGTTCTGCTGGTACGTGCAGGCAACGAGGAGAATTATATGATTGGCAAATTGGCAGTATGCCAGATACGAAATCTGGTATGCGCTTACCGGGAGCAGTTTGACAAAGGCAGCTTTATTCAGAATGTTGTGCTGGGCAATATGTTGGTTGTGGACATGTATAACAAGGCGAAAAAGCTGCATATTGAAGAGGTGCAGCGCGTAGTGTTTGTCATTGAGGTCTCCGGTAAGAAAGACAGCGTAGTACAGGAGACTGTGAAAAATCTCTTTGTCGATAATGCCAGGGATTTTGTGACGGAGGTGGATGAGAAATCTGTCGTTCTGGTCAAAGATGTCAGGGATATGCAGACGGAGGAAGATTTGGCAGAAATGGCCAAGATGCTGGTGGATAACCTTCATACCGAAGCTATGGTAAAGGTCAGGGTAGGTTACGGTAACCGGGTAGAAATATTGCCGGAGATTGCGCGTTCTTATCAGGAGGCAAAGATGGCTCTGGAAGTAGGGAAGATTTTTTATATGGAGAACGATACGGTTTCCTATGGGAATCTGGGCATTGGGCGTCTGATTTACCAGCTTCCGATTAGCCTGTGTGAAATGTTTCTGCGGGAAGTATTTGGAGAGGATATACCGGATGATTTAGATGAGGAGACTATGGTGACCATCCAGAAATTTTTTGAAAACAATCTCAATATCTCAGAGACGGCGCGCCAGCTTTATGTACACCGCAATACATTGGTTTACCGTTTGGAACGGATAGAAAAAGCGTTGGGCTTGGATATCCGTACATTTGAGGATGCCATGCTGTTTAAAATTGCCTTGATGGTCATTTCCCATATGAATTACCAGAAGAGTTTGTCTGAAAACTAAAGAAATTGTGTAAAAAGCCGATATTTATTATAATTATAGGAACTCAGGGATGAAGTTTTTGCACAAAGGAGTGGGCTGATGAAGATTAACAATGTAGCGAACGAAACGGTTGTCAATATGAAGAACCGGGACCAGGTAGAGAATAAAGAAGGAGTGCAGCAACAGGAGCAGCAGGGAAAGGTTAAGCATGGGGCGGTTAAGGGTTCTGATTTGAACCTTATGCAGGATTCCATTGAAGAGAAGAAGAAAAAGGCCATGGAAGATGCTATGGAGTTTGTCAAGAATCAGTTTAAGAGCGACCAGATGGTGGATGATATTCTGGGCGAATGCCGTGATACGATTAAGACCAGCAAGGCAGCTGCCGAGGAGGCTGCGCAGGAATTGGGTGAGATTAAGAAGCAGAAGGAAGAACTTGGGGAGATGTATCCTGATAAAGAGGATGAGGAATACAAGATGCGTCTCTCAGAGCTGAACGAGGCAGAATCTTATTGGAACAAACAATATAAAGATTCCCATGATATAATGACAGCGGCAACAAGGGGGATTAAGGGGATTAAACTGAATGCTTTGAAATATCATGGCATGGTGGATGCGGATAAGGCGGCGGAGGCTACCCTCAAAGCGGCCAGCGATGAGATTGTGGGAATGCTCAAGGATGAGGCAATCGATAAGATTGATAAGGATATGGAAGAGATTGTCGAAGAAGCTGAGGAGGCTAAGGAAGAGCAGGTTAAGGAAGAGGTTGAGCGAGAAGAAGTTCGTTATGAGCGGGAGAAGCAGGCGCAGAAGGTAGAGGAGGAACTGGAGAAACAGAAGCAAAGAGCGAAAGCGACAAAACCCATTCCTGATAATATTGATGTAAGTGAGCTGCTGAACAGGCAGAACGAGATTGTGAAACATACGGAGCAGGTTTTGGAGGAACAGAAATTGTTAGCAGAGGATATCAAGGGGATTGTGACGGATTCTCTGATATAATATCGCAATCATGTATGACGAGCAGAATAAGGAGGAAGGAAAGCTCTGTGCAGCAGCTGCACAGGGCTTTTTAAAGGTAAAATGAATAAGAAAATAAGACAATTTTTATTGATATTTGTCCTGGCTTTCATTGTTTCAGGCTGTGGAAAACTGTCTGAATACCAGGATATTGTGGAAGACTTAGAGCGCATTACGCAAGAGTTTGAGCAGGAAAGTGTAACTGGCACTCTGGAAGTGCATTTTCTGGATGTAGGGCAGGGAGATGCCACGCTTATCCGGCAGGGCGAGCACGCTATGCTCATAGACGGCGGTGATAACAGTGAAGGCACAGCGTTGCAGGCGTATCTGCAGTCACAGGGAATCGAACACTTAGACTATGTCATCGGGACTCATCCGGATGCTGACCATGTGGGCGGGCTGGATGTAATTCTCTATAAATTTTCCTGGAATCAGGTGATTTTGCCGGATGCTGAGAAGGATACAAAGACGTATCAGGATGTGTTAAAGGTCATCAAGGATAAAAACCAGCCTATCACAAGACCAGTTGTGGGCGACACATATGCTTTGGGGATGGCAGAATTTACGGTGATTGCTCCGGTGGAGGACGATTATGGGGATAACTGGAACGATTATTCGGTGGGAATCCGTCTCAGTTTTGGCGAAAACCATTTTGTGTTTACCGGAGATGCAGAAGAAGCGGCAGAAGAAGATATGCTGCAATCCGGCATGGATTTGTCGGCCGATGTATTGAAAATAGCGCATCATGGCAGCAATACAGCAAATACCGAGGAATTTTTGCAGGAGGTGCAGCCGGAATTTGCAGTTATCAGCTGCAAAGAGGGCAACCGCTATGGGCATCCCCGGGCGGAAGTGCTGAATAATCTTCGCAGTATGGGAATAAAGGTTTTCCGCACAGACGAGCAGGGTACCGTGGTAGCTGTTTCAGATGGCGGCACAATCACCTGGAATTGTTCGCCCAGCGAGAGCTGGAAAGCGGGAGAACCTGGAAAGTGATGTTTGATTTGCGGCGTATTTGTCTAAAATATAGTGGGAATAAGTGTTGCGATTCCGGGACGTTATAGGAAGGGATAGAGGAGGAGATATGCAGACAGAAACAGAAGTAGAGGCATATTTGCAGGAAATTGCCCAGAGCGGCAGTATTCTGGGACTTGAGAGTATGCAAGGTTTGATGGAAGAACTGGGAAATGTGCACAGATATCTAAAGTATGTCCATGTGGCAGGAACTAACGGTAAAGGTTCCGTATGCGCGATGGTGGCATCCATCCTTCAGCAGGCGGGGATACGCGTGGGCAAATACACTTCCCCGGCTGTGTTTGACCGCATGGAACAATATCAGGTCAATGGGAGAAATATCACTTGTGAGGAATTTGTGCAGGTGATTACTGAGGTGAAAGAGGCATGTAAGCGTCTGACAGTAAAAGGGCGGAGGCAGCCAACGGTATTTGAGGTGGAAACAGCGGCAGCGTTTCTCTATTTTTATCAGCAAAAATGCCAGGTGGTGGTCTTAGAGACCGGTATGGGCGGCGCGGGAGATGCAACAAATATTATTGAGAGCTCATTGGTCAGTGTACTTACGTCCATCAGCATGGACCATATGAGATTTTTAGGAGATGACTTACAGCAGATTGCCCGCATAAAGGCGGGGATTATCAAGGAAGGCAGCAGAGTCGTGGCAGTAAAACCAAAGCAGGCGGCGGTACGCCGGGTGATTGAAGAAATGTGCAGCCAGAAGCATGCGCTTTTGGTATACAGTTCTGCACAAGAGGTCAGCCATCTGCAGTATTGTCAAAGTGGGGGGGAGAGGCGTCAGTCTTTTCGCTACCATTGTGAGACGGACGACTGTGCAAACTCAAAGCGAGAAGGATGTTTGCAGGAAGATTATATGGAGATAGAACTTTGCATGATGGGAGATTATCAGATAGAAAATGCAGTTTGCGCTATCCAAACGGCAAAGTCTTTGCAGGATTTGGGGTTAGCTATTACGGACGAGGCAATCCGTGCCGGTCTCTTGCAGGCACGTTGGGAAGGGAGGTTTTCGCAGTTGTGCCGCAGTCCCCTGGTTGTGATAGACGGCGCACATAATGCAGATGCAGCGAAAAAATTAGGGGAAACTTTGAAAAGGGGTTTTACAAATTGGCAAATAATTTATATAATAGGGGTACTTGCAGATAAAGAGCATGAAGAGATGCTGAGGATAATGCTTCCGTTGGCGCAGCAGGTATTTACGGTTACGCCAGACAATCCCCGCGCCATGGATGGGCAGGTTTTGGCGGCGGAAGCAAGGAAATATCATGAACATGTTTCCGCGTGTCCGACTGTGAAAGAAGCAGTTCAAAAGGCGTTGTCTGTTGCCGACGGGGAGAGGACGATGGTGCTTGCATTCGGCTCCCTCTCTTATCTGAGAGAATTGCGGGAAGCTTTGAAGGAGATATGATAGAATGATAGATAAAGAGAAGATTAGTCAGGCGGTGACCCTTCTGCTGGAGGGAATCGGTGAAGACACCAACAGAGAAGGCCTGCGCGAAACCCCAGAGCGGATTGTCCGGATGTATGAGGAAATTTTTGAAGGCATGGACCAGAATCCTCAGGAACTTCTCAGCAAGACATTCGCAGTGGCGGACAGCGGCATAGTGTTGGAGAAAGATATCGTGTTCTATTCGATGTGCGAACATCATCTGCTGCCTTTTTATGGAAAGGCGCATATTGCCTATCTGCCCAAAGACGAGGTGGTAGGGCTCAGCAAACTGGCCAGAACTGTGGAAATCTATGCCCGCCGTCCGCAGATTCAGGAACAGATGACGTCGCAGATAGCAGATGCGCTGATGGAACATCTAAAGCCTCAGGGGGTTATGGTGGCGCTGGAGGCGGAGCATATGTGCATGACTATGCGCGGGGTGAAAAAGCCTGGTGCGCAGACAGTTACCGTGGTTACGCGGGGAGTGTTTGCAAAAGAACCGCATTTGCAGGAAACGTTTTGGCGGATGATGGGACGTTGAAGGTTGATGTATAAGGGAAATTTTGGATGATAACTTTTTGCAGACGCTCAAAAAGATTTTGTTTCTATATTGGCATAGGAGTTGACAGGAAAGGCAGAAGAAAATGACAGACATACAGATAGGAAATCGGAAGTTTAAGGCGTCTGGGTCAGTCCATGTTATGGGGATTTTGAATGTTACGCCCGATTCTTTCTCTGATGGAGGCAGGTATACTGCAGTTTATCCAGCCTTGAAACGGGTGGAGAAGATGATAGAAGAGGGCGCGGACGTCATTGACGTAGGCGGAGAATCCACCAGACCAGGTTATAAGAAGATAAGTGACGAAGAGGAAATAAGCAGAACAGCGGGGATAATAGCAGAAATTAAAAAAAATTTTGATATTCCTGTATCCATAGATACCTACAAAAGCAAAGTGGCTTTGGCGGCATTGCAGGCGGGGGCAGACCTGGTCAATGATATCTGGGGTCTCAAATATGATTCCAAACTTGCAGGTGTTATTACAGAGTTTGGTGCAGCGTGCTGCCTTATGCATAATAGGAATCATACAGAATATGAGGATTTTATGGGGGAAATGAAAGCGGATTTGAAAGAGAGCCTGGAGATTGCCCATAAAGCTGGGATAGCAGATGAGAAAATTATTTTGGACCCTGGCATAGGATTTGGTAAGACTTATGAGCAAAATCTGCAGGCAATTTGTAAATTGGGTGAACTCAGAGAACTTGGTTATCCCATCCTGCTGGGCGCTTCGCGTAAATCGGTGATTGGCCTGACTTTAAATCTTCCGGTGGAAGAACGGCTGGAAGGAACCTTGGCAACGACTGTGCTTGGTGTGTCAGCGGGCTGTTCATTTGTGCGGGTACACGACGTGTTGGAAAATAAGCGTGTCATCCAGATGGCAGAGGCAGTCCAAAGATGGAATATTGCAGAAGCCGGCGGACAGTAGGAGTCTTGAGAAATTAGCTTGAGATTGTCTCTGAGTATTGAAGACGAGAGTGAAACTGGGAGCAGAATCAGATGAACGAGAACAGAATATGGGAGTTGGATAGGATAAATATCAGAAATTTGGAAGTGTTTGGCAGACATGGAGTATTCCCGGAAGAAAACCGTCTGGGGCAGAAATTCATTATCAATGCCACGTTATATGTTTCGACCAGAGAAGCGGGATTGAAGGACGATTTAACAAAGTCAGTCCATTATGGAGAAGTCTCACATTTTATGACAAATTATATGACGGAGCATACATTTGGACTGATAGAGGCAGCGGCAGAGCGGATGGCAGAAGCAGTGCTTTTGCGTTTTCCGCTCTTACAGCAGATTACCCTTGAAATTTCCAAACCATGGGCGCCAATTGGGCTGCCATTGGAAGCCGTATCGGTGGAAATCACCCGGGGATGGCATCTTGCCTATATTGCCGTCGGCTCTAATCTTGGCGATAAGGAAGCTTATATCAGGCAAGGCGTGGAAGCTTTGAGTCGTAAAGAAAAGTGTGTGGTGGAACGTGTGTCAGAACTGATTGTGACAAAGCCTTATGGGGTGGAGGAGCAGCCTGATTTCTTAAATGGGATGATTGAACTGCGCACGCTTTTGTTTCCACAGGAATTGCTGGACGTGCTTCACCAGGTGGAGCAGGAAGCGAACCGGGAACGTAACATGCGCTGGGGACCCAGGACCCTGGATTTGGATATTATTTTTTATGATGACTGTGTAGTGGACCAGGAAAAGCTGCAGATTCCGCACCCGGATATGGAGAATCGGCAGTTTGTGTTGAAACCGTTGGCAGAGTTGGCACCTTATCTGCGCCATCCCCTGAATGGAAAAACGATGAAACAGATGTTGGCTTATTGTATACAGACGGCAGGTAAAGATTCTCAAATCACCAGTTAGCCTGCAAAGTGAGCAGGGAGACAGCGAAAAGTGACAAAGAGGGGGTGTGAGATGGCGCAGGAATATTTTGCATATGAGCAAAAAGAAAACGGAATCTGTATTCTGCGCTGTTATGGCAGCAGCGGGAGCGTAGTGATACCGGAGGAATTGGACGGACTTGCGGTGACGGAGGTGTCTGCCTATGCTTTTGCAGAGGAGATGGAGAAAGAGCCGGAGAATACTGGCGGTTTTCCCTGTATCTGCGGAAACAGGCTGGAGGAATTATACCTGCCGCGGACGGTATGCAGATGGGGCCGGTACATTTTTTATAATTGCCAGGGGCTGAGGAAATTATCTTTTTACAGCAATCTTGCGTATATAGGGGCCGGTGCGTTTACCGGCTGTGAAAACCTTGCTTTTCTGGAAATGTATCAGTTAGAAGGAAGGTCCTGCCTGAGGGAGATTTTGCAGGATTTGAAGCAGAAGGTGCGGGTGGACTGTTATCGGGTGTTGGATAAGAAAGGCGTACATTCTTCGCGTATATCTGACCAGGGAAGCGCAGAGTTGTTTGGACGTTTGGTGTACCCGGAATTTTTTGAGGAGGCGGTGGAAAATACTCCTGCCAGGATTATCTCTACGCAGACGCATGGGATGGGTATTCAGTATCGCAATGCATTCCGCGATACGCAGATTGTTTTTGAAGAATATGACCGTCTTTTTACAATGGGAAAGTATAATATAGATTTGACAAATATTATAGATATGGCGATATCAAGGCTTCGTTATCCATGTTCCCTCGGAGAGAAGGCAAGAGCTGAGTATGATGAATGGCTGTCAGAGCATATGAGAGAGGCGGCAGACTTTGCGATGGAACAGCAGGAATGGGAAGACCTGCGCTGGCTGGCAGAAGAGTTTGTGACAGATATTGGCCAGATTGAGACGATTCTTGATGTGGCAAAAGAGCGGGAAAAAGCGGAAGCAATCAGTTTAATCATGGATGTGAAGCACCGAAGATTTCCTGCCGGGAAAAAGAAGTTTTGTCTGTAAGAAAGAGCGGGAGAAACTATGTTTGAGGAGCAATTGCTGGAAAAAGTGGATATTTGTAAGGAAATATTGTCAGGCTGTCGAAATGAACTGTATCTGAATATGCGGTTTCTGGATGTGGCGCTCCATAGCCTGTGCCCGGAACCGTCCATGGGATTAGGGCGAACGGCAACGGATGGTCTTGTGTTAAAATATAATCCGGAATTTTTGATGGAGCAGTACCGCCTGGGGAATGTCTGGGTCAACCGCTGCTATCTTCACAGTATTTTCCATTGTTTGATGGGACATGTGTGGAATCCGCGGGGTGTGGACGACAGGCAGTTGTGGAATCTTGCCTGCGATATAGCAGTGGAGTCCGTGATAGACAGTCTGCCGTACCGCTGTCTGAGAAGTCCTTCCAAACCTTATCGCCGTGCGGTATACGAAGGGCTGGCGAAAAAAGCGCCAGTGCTTAATGGAGAGGGAATTTTCTATTTACTGCAGCAGGCCAAACTGGATATCCGTGTGGTAGCGCGTCTCATTCAGGAGTTTGCTGTGGACGAGCATTTTCTGTGGGAGCAGCAGGATAAGGGTAATCCAATGCCCATGCAGCAGCAGAACCAGTGGAAAGATATCCGCGATAAGATGGAGACAGAGCTTGACACTTTTTCCAAAGAGGCTGCAGAGGATTCCCAGGGCTTGCGCGAGCAGCTGCGTGTGGAAAACAGGGAACGATATGATTACCGCACATTTTTAAAGAAGTTTTGTGTTCTGAAGGAAGAGATGCAGGTAGATATGGACAGCTTTGACTATATTTTCTACCATTATGGTATGGAACTTTATGGGAACATGCCTTTGATTGAGCATTTGGAGACCAGAGAAGTGCAGAGAATAGAGGATTTTGTGATAGTCATTGATACGTCCATGTCCTGCAAGGCAGCGCTTGTGCAGAAGTTTTTGGAGGAGACGTACAGTATTTTAAGTCAGTCCGAATCTTTCTGCCGCAGGTTTTGTATCCATATCATCCAGTGTGACGAGCGGGTGCAGTCCGACATTGTAGTTGAGAACCGTTGGCAATTAGAAGAATATATGAGAAATTTTCAGGTGCAGGGTATGGGCGGGACGGATTTTCGTCCGGCATTTGATTATGTGAACGCGTTGTTGGCGAGAAAAACATTCCATAAGCTGCGGGGATTGCTTTATTTTACGGATGGATATGGGACGTTTCCCCTGAAAAAGCCCCAATATGACACGGCGTTTATCTTTTTTCGAGAAGATTATCAGGATGTGGACGTGCCTTTCTGGGCAATCAAGCTTATATTGGATGAAAGGAATTTATCATGAATATAAAACGAACCAAGCAGGAAATAAAAGACACCATTGAGGCTTATCTGACGAAAGATGCATATGGCATGTATGAGATTTTACCAATCCGCCAGCGACCGATTTTGCTGCTGGGCTCGCCGGGCATTGGCAAGACGCAGATTATGGAGCAGATTTCTAAGGAGTGTGGAATCGGGCTGGTCTCATATACTATTACGCATCATACCAGACAGAGCGCTATTGGGCTTCCGTTTATCTCTAAAAAACAGTATGGCGCTCAGGAATTTGCCGTGACAGAGTATACGATGAGTGAGATTGTGGCAGCAATTTATGAGAAGATGGAGCAGACAGGGCTGTCCGAGGGAATTATTTTTCTGGATGAAATCAACTGTGTGTCGGAAACACTGGCTCCGGCAATGCTGCAGTTTTTACAGTGCAGATCTTTTGGCAACCATAAGATTCCGCAGGGATGGATTATCGTTGCGGCTGGAAATCCGCCTGAATATAATAAATCTGTGCGCGAGTTTGATGTGGTGACAATGGACAGGGTGAAGAAGATTGAGGTGGAGGCGGATTTTGAAGTCTGGAAAGAATACGCGTATCAGCAGGGGCTTCATGGCTCTGTCATCTCATATCTCAATATCAGAAAACAGAATTTCTATCAGATGGAGACGACGGTGGATGGCAGGAATTTTGCTACTCCCAGGGGATGGGAAGACCTCTCCAACATCATTCAGGTGTATGAGAAGCTTGGTAAGACCGTGGACAGGGAGGTCGTGGCGCAGTATATTCAGTTTCCCAAGATAGCCAAGGATTTTGCAAATTATCTGGAACTCTATGAGAAGTACCAGACCGATTATCAGATTGATGAGATACTGAAAGGAAATCTGAATGAGATATTGCTGAAAAAAGTAGCACATGCATCCTTTGATGAGCGCTTAAGCGTGTTAGGGCTTTTGATTTCCAGAGTAGGTGAGGCGCTGAAGGCTTCCGTGCAGACGGAGAATTATATAGAGCTCCTGTTCAGCGTCCTGTCTGAGTATAAGGAACTGACGCAGTCCATAACCGGGAATCTTGATGGACAGCAGCTGTTGGATAATGTATATAATAAATTTAATTTAGATTATACAAAAATGACAAAGGCAGAGCTGGTTGGAAGGGAAGAGGAGAAAATCTATCAGCGGGTATTGGAATCCCTGGAACATTTCAGGCAGGTTCTAAAACTGGAAGATATCCTGGAAACAGAGAAAACTTTTGCGCGTGTGAAGGAACTGTTTGAGGAGGAAAGGAATCGCTTTGAACAACAGCAGCAGGAATCTTTGCAGATAGTAGAATATGTATTTGATTTTTTGGAAGGGGCTTTTGGGAACAGTCAGGAGATGGTGATGTTTATTACGGAGTTAAATTCCAATTCTTTCAACGTCAGTTTTCTTCAGGGTTGTGAATGTGAACGGTATTACCGATATAATAAAGAGCTTCTGTTTGATGAGAAGCGAAGAAACATTTTGGAGCGAATGGGTTGACGGAGAAAGGAGACAGACATTATGGTAGACAGGCTGCAAAATATTGGAAGTAACAGAAATGGGTATTTTTCCCGGGCAGCAGCAGATTATGCGGCAAAGATAAAGCCCACGGATAAACAGGAAGAAGGGAAGCCGAAGGCTATCGGTGGATTTTACGGCGAAGAGTGGGAGAAAAAGGACCAGCAGTACGAAGAGCGGGTCAGGCTGGATAGCGGAAGCTTCCGCACCATGCGTTTCGTGAGGATTGACAGTATGGGAGCGGGGGCAGCCAATCTTCCGGAGCAGCCGGATACTGAAGAAGCGGTTGCTGGTATGACGCCCGAGGAAGCGATTCAGAAGTTGCTGGGCAAGGGAAAACGCGCCCCATATTCCCTG
>CAJUHY010000017.1:0-2198 GCA_910585895.1 uncultured Lachnospiraceae bacterium | reverse complement strand
AGACAGGAATTGTAGAGTACAAAGGCGTGGAATTCCGCTGTGATTATGAGCATAACCGCCTATGTCTGGGAGATGTGACTAATTCCAAGGACTGTATCACTGTCGGTTTGGAAAAAGGCGGCAGCCTGGTGTTTAACCGGAACAATATAGACGATCTGGTGAGGGCGATTGATATGTTCTCGCCGGAAGATATCAACCGGATTATGCGCGCCATTGCGGAGGATGCAAAAATAAGGCAGGTTAAGATGCAGATTGAAGATGAGACCAGCGGCATGGAGGTGCTGGATAAGCCGGAAGATGAGGGCACAGAGATTGTGGATAAGGCAGGGGAAGAAAGCGAAGAGATAGCAGATAAGCCGGAGGAGAGCGAAAAGTATGAATCCGAGAGACAGGCAGAACAGTCCAATCTTTAAAGCGTTCAATATTATTTATCCTGTATTTGTATATTTTGTGGCAACGAATCTCAGCATGTCGTTGTTTACGATGTTTGCGGTGTTTTTGGGGGCGGACCCTCAGGAGCAGTATATGGCGTTGCAGACGGCTTCTGTGGCGGTGACAATTCCCTTTATCGCGCGTTTTTATCAGAAAGACAAAAATGAGCCGACCGTATTCTGGGAACACATGGACCTGGAAATTGCCGGAAAATCAACAGCAAAGAGGGTTGTCAATGGCATTCTGATGTTTTTTGCTGGTGCAGCGGTTGGAATAGCATTAAATAATCTGTTGATTATAAGTGGGTTGGAGGATATTTCTCCGGGATATCAGCAGGTGAATCAGCAGCTTTTCTCAGGCGGAATCTATTTTGAACTTTTGGGAGCCTGCCTGTTGACGCCGTTTTTGGAGGAATTGCTGTACCGTGGCGTGGTATATGGCAGGCTATGTGATTTAGTGATATTGGATAATGAGGAGAAAACCGCTCAGGGCCGGAAGAGGGAACGGTATGGCAGAGCGATTGCTATGTTGTTGTCCGCGCTGCTGTTCGGCGTGATTCACATGAATCTGGTACAGTTTATCTATGCGGGTGTTTTGGGTATTCTTCTGGCATGGTTTATGGAAAAAACAGGGCATTTTTATGGTGCGTTCCTGGCCCATATGGGGGCGAACCTCATGGCGGTGCTGCGTGTGGAGACCTCTGTATTTACCTGGATGAAATCTGCAACGGCAGCATTTTATGCAGCGACGGCTGTGTCTGCAGTGGTCGGTGGTTTGATTTTGGTAGTGATTCAGTTTCTTTCGGTGAGGCAGTTCCGTGGGAATGGGGAATCTGAAGAAAAATTGGCGAAGGATTGATTTATGGAAAAGGATTTAACGTCTGGCAGTGTGTTTAGGAATATTGCGTATTTCTCGCTGCCGTACCTCTTGTCTTATTTTCTGCAGACCTTGTATGGGATGGCAGATTTATTTATTATCGGGCAGTTCAATGGAGTGGGCGACATCACAGCAGTCTCTGTGGGCAGCCAGGTCATGCATATGCTGACGGTGATGATTGTGGGTCTTGCCATGGGTTCTACGGTGAGCATCGGAAAGGCAATAGGGGCGAAGCATCCGGAGCGTGCCCAGACGGTGATAGGAAATACGGTTACGCTGTTCTTGGGAGTGTCCACGGCATGTATGGCATTGCTCCTGTTGCTGGTAAGGCCTATCGTATCCCTTATGTCCACGCCTGAGGAAGCGGTGGCGGGCACGGTTACATACCTTACTGTCTGTTTTGCAGGAATTCCTTTTATCACAGCCTATAATATCATAAGTTCTATATTTCGGGGGCTTGGGGATTCCAAAAGCCCCATGTATTTTATTGCTGTGTCATGTGGGGCAAATATAGCTATGGATTACCTGTTTATCGGCGTATTTCACATGGGGACGGCAGGCGCGGCATTGGGCACTACCGTATCCCAAACAGTCAGTGTGGTATTGGCGCTGGCGGTGATTTCTAGGCAGAAAACCGGAATCAGGCTTCGGAAAGACTGTTTTAAGCCACAGCGGGAGACGATGGGACAGGTTTTGAAAATTGGCGTTCCGGTAGCTTTGCAGGACGGATTTATCCAGATTGCATTTATCGTGATTACCGTGATAGCTAACCGCCGGGGGCTGAACGATGCGGCGGCAGTCGGAATTGTGGAAAAAATAATCGGGGTTGTGTTTCTGGTGCCCTCTACCATGCTGTCTACGGTATCTGCGCTGTCTGCACAGAATATCGG
>CAJUHY010000016.1:42272-45497 GCA_910585895.1 uncultured Lachnospiraceae bacterium | reverse complement strand
TTCCAGGTTCCATCTTCATTTTCATAAAGAAAAATTGCCGCTTCCACGCCCTTTGTCACCCGAAGCTGACTGACAATACCATCTAAATGCTTGGGCAGAACCTGAAAACGATTCATCTCTTTCTGGCTGATGGAGGTGGCAACCACTGCTCCATCCTGATAAAGCCTGCTGTTTAACAGCGCCTGCCCTAAAATCTTGTTCTGTGCAAACGTCTTGGTATAAAACGTATCATCTACAATTTGAGAGAAATTGATTCCTTTCTCCATCAATACGCCTGCTGCATTCATGGTTTTTGCCGAAGTGCTGGAATATTGAAACACCCCGGTATCATGCACCATACCCACATAGATGCACTCCGCAATCTCCTTGGTAATTTTCTCCTCCTCAATCAATTCAAAAATCAATTCAGAAGTAGAACTGGTATCAGGAAAAATATAATTCTCATCTGCAAAATTATCATTGCTCACATGATGGTCAATGCAAATCGTCTTTTTTGCTGTATCAAAATATTTCACAGCAGCTCCCAGCCGCCCAACATCTCCGCAGTCCTGCACAATACACAAATCATAAGTCTGCCCGCTGTCGCAGGAACTCTGTATCTTCTCTGCATTTTTCAGGAATTTGAAAATATTGGGAATGGGCTCCAGATATATATCTGCCTTAATCTGCGGAAACCATTCTGCTATATAATTATAAGTTGCCAGACAGGAGCCCACACAGTCGCCGTCAGGCCTTACATGACCTACAATTGCGACTGTCTTTACCTGCGCCAGCTGAGATGCTAAATCTCTCATATCAACTGCTCCTCACTGATGGTTTACGTCATCTATCAGTTTTGACATGTTTACGCCATATTCAATAGATTGGTCCAGGATGAATCGGATTTCCGGCGTATTCCTCAGATTAATATTCTGCGCCAATTTCCTGCGGATATACCCTTCCGCACTCTTTAATCCTGTTATCGTATCCTGCTGGGACTTTTCATCTCCCAGTACGCTGATATACGCTTTACAGCTCTTCAAATCCGGCGCGACCTCCACAGATACCACCGAGGTCAGCGGATTAATCCTGGGGTCCTTAATTTCTCCCCGGATAATACTGCTCAGCTCGCGCAGCACTTCGCCGTTAATTCTCGTATTCTTAATGCTGTTTTTTCTCATATTCTGCCTTGCTCCTTCTCTGTTGCTGGCAATTAACGCGGCACTTCCACCATGGTATACGCTTCCACAACATCAAGTTCCTGAATATCATTAAAGCCGTCAAATACCAGACCGCACTCATAGCCTGCCCTTACTTCCTTCACATCATCCTTAAAACGTTTCAATGAGGCAAGGTCTCCCTCAAAAATCTGCGCTCCCTCTCTGGAAATACGCACTTTGCAGCCCCTCTGGAACGTACCGTCCAGTACATAGGAACCTGCAATATTACCAACGCCGGAAGCCTTAAATATCTGGCGGATTTCCGCATGGCCAAGCACTTTCTCCTCAAAGATGGGGTCAAGCATTCCTTTCATGGCTGCCTGCACATCTTCAATGGCGTTATAGATAACCTTATAAAGTCTCATATCTACGCCCTCGCGCTCTGCCGTAGCCTTTGCCATTGCATCCGGACGCACATTAAATCCAATAATAATCGCATTGGAAGCAGAAGCAAGGCTTACATCTGATTCATTGATAGCGCCAACTCCGCCATGGATGACCTTAACCATGACCTCCTCATCCGACAGCTTCATCAAACTCTGTTTGACAGCTTCTACAGAACCCTGCACATCAGCCTTGACAATAATCGGCAGCTCCTTGATATTTCCTGACTGAATTTGTGAGAACAAATCATCCAGGGACATTCTGGATTTTGTGTCTTCCAGCATCCGCTCGCGCCCTTCTGAAATAAAGGTGTCCGCAAAACTTTTGGCTTCCTTCTCAGAATCCGTACATACAAAGATTTCCCCGGCATTCGGCACGTTATTCAAACCTAATATTTCCACCGGCGTGGAGGGTGTTGCTTCTTTGACCCGCCTGCCTTTATCATCAATCATCGCCCTCACCTTGCCAAAACAGCTTCCACAGGCAATGGGCTGACCTACTTTCAGCGTTCCCTTCTGCACCAGGATGGTTGCCACTGAACCGCGTCCCTTATCAAGCTGTGCCTCAATCACCAGTCCACGCGCATTACGTCTGGGATTCGCCTTCAGTTCACATACTTCTGCCGTCAGTAAGACCATTTCCAGCAGAGAGTCAATGCCATCATGCGTATGTGCAGATACCGGTACAAAGATAGTGCTTCCGCCCCAATCCTCTGGAATCAGCTCATGCTCGGCAAGCTCCTGTTTTACCCGCTCAATATTCGCACTCGGTTTATCAATCTTATTGATTGCCACAATGATTTCAACGCCGGCCGCTTTTGCATGGCTGATTGCCTCCACAGTCTGCGGCATAACGCCGTCATCAGCTGCAACCACCAGGATAGCAATATCTGTAGCATTTGCCCCGCGCATACGCATAGCAGTAAACGCCTCATGTCCAGGCGTATCCAGAAACGTAATCTTCTCTCCGTTGCATTCTACCATATAGGCTCCGATATGCTGTGTAATACCGCCTGCTTCCTTATCAATCACATGCGTATCACGGATTGCATCTAAGAGTGATGTTTTACCGTGGTCGACATGACCCATAACACAGACAACCGGGGGACGTTTAACCATAGCTGCTTCATCCTCGTCTTCCTCTTTCAGAAGTTCCGCGATTACATCCACCTTTTCTTCCATCTCACAGATGCAATTGAATTCCAAGGCAATTTCTTCTGCAGTGGCAAAATCAATTTCATTGTTTACCGTCACAATGTTTCCCTGCAGAAACAGCTTCTTGATAATGACGGAAGCCTGCACCTTCATGCGGTCTGCAAACTCTTTAATTGTCATCTTCTCTGGTAATGTAATTGTTTTAATTGTGTCTTCCTCTTTCTTCTGCGGCTGTGCAGGCTGCTGGTTCTTCTTGCCCCTTGTTTTTTTCTCCAGATTATCAAAGCGCTCTTTCTTTCTGCCCATCAGCTCCTTCTCATGACGCTGGCTGTTTCCTTTGCGGTTATCGCGCTCTCTGCTTTCTTTGCCTCTCGTCTCATCCATGGATGCCGCTGGACTGTTCTGATTGAGTTTATTAATTTCCTGTTCAAAACGGCTCTTCTGACCTGGACGTCCATTTTGGAAGTTCCTGTTATTCCTGTCACCCT
>CAJUHY010000016.1:0-42172 GCA_910585895.1 uncultured Lachnospiraceae bacterium | reverse complement strand
GCGGTCTGCCACTTCTGTCTCCCTGCGGTCTGCCACTTCTGTCTCCCTGCGGTCTGCCACTTCTGTCTCCCTGCGGTCTTGCATTTCGGTCCCCTTGCGGTCTTCCGCCTCTATCTCCCTGTGGTCTCATATCCCTATCTCCCTGTGGTCTTGCATTTCGGTCCCCTTGCGGTCTTCCACCTCTGTCTCCCTGCGGCCTTGCATTTCGGTCTCCTTGTGGTTTCACATTCCGTTCCTGAACGATTCCGCTTCTTTCCGCTTGAGGTCTCGCAACAACTTCCTGTGCTTTTACAGACTGCTCAACTTGGGGTTTCAGCATTTGTTCTGACTGTGGTTTTACAAGATTTTCTTGCGGTTTCATGGAACGTTCCCCTTGCGGTCTTCCACCTCTGTCTCCCTGGGGCTTCATATTCCGTTCCCCCTGCGGCCTTACATTCCTGTCACCCTGTGGTCTTGCATTCCTGTCACCTTGCGGTCTTCCACCTCTGTCTCCCTGGGGCTTTGCAGGACGCTTTTTCGCAGTTTTACTATTCTGTGGATTAAACACTGCCGTAATACTGGCTTTCTTTTTCGGGCGTTCCTGACTCTTGCCAGTCTCCTGTGCCTCTGCTTTCACAGGCGCTTGCGCCTCCTTATCAGCAGCTGTCTGTGACGTCTTCTTGGATACTTCTGACTGTGACATTGTTTTTTTAGGCTCTTCTCTGTCTTTTACAGAAGATTGCTGTGCCGTCGTTTTGGCTGGCGTCTCTTTTACAGGACCTTTCTTCTCCGCTTCCGTTTTGGCTGCCGCTGTAAATCTTTTCCTTACCATTTCAATTACTTCATCCTCCACAGAACTGCTTGCCACCTTTCCGGTAATATTCTTTTCTGTAAGGAATTTAATTACTTCCTTCGATTCCATGTTCAATTCATTTGCAAGTGCATATATTCTCATTTTTGCCATGCTTTTACTACCTCCGTCATTCCGTTTTCTCTGCTAATTCCAACTTTTCCTCCAAGCTTTTGGCAAAGCCTTCATCAAGTACCGCAAGGGATGCCCGAAACTGCTTGCCAATTGCGTTCCCCAGTGCCTCTTTTGAAGCATACAAATACATAGGAATCTGATAAAAGGAACACTTATCGCGAAACAATTTTTTCGTATTTTCTGAGGCCTCCTCAGACACAATTACAAGAAATGCACTGCCAGATTTCACCGCTCTCTCTGTAGAAAATTCTCCGCTTGCAATCTTTCCCGCTTTGGCAGCCAAGCCAAGCATAGATAATATCCTATCCCTTTGCAATAATTTCCATCTCCTTCGTCAAATCCTCTATCACTTCCTGAGGTATTGCAGTTTTTAATGACCGCTCCAAACCTCTGCTTTTCAATGCCTGAAAAAGACATTCTTTATTCGGACATATATATGCCCCTCTGCCGTTTTTTCTGCCTGTGGCATCTAAAAGGATTTCATTTTCAGCCGTTTTAATAACACGAAATAATTCTTTCTTACTCTTCATTTCTCTGCAGCCAACACATTGGCGCATTGGAACTTTCTTATTCATTCGACTGCTCCTCATAACTGTCTGCTGCAAATTCTTCATAATCAGAAGATTCCTCTTCGCCAGACACCTCCTCGTCAGACGCCTCTTCGTAACTGTCTGCATATTCGGCTTCTTCGTAGGATTCCTCTTCATATTCATCATATTCTTCGTAATCGTTCTCATAGTCCATGAAATCTCCGGCTTCCCTGGCCTGCGTTTCACTCTTAATATCAATTTTAAATCCAGTCAGCCTTGCTGCCAGCCTTGCATTCTGACCTTCTTTTCCGATTGCAAGGGAAAGCTGATAATCTGGCACGACTACTTTGGCAGTCTTTTCTTCTGCATCGGCAATGACGGAAATGACTTTTGCCGGACTCAAGGCATTTTCAATCAGCATAGCCGCATTGTCGCTCCAGTTAATAATATCTATTTTCTCTCCCCGAAGTTCATTTACGATGGCGTTCACCCTGACGCCATTCAAACCCACACATGCTCCCACCGGATCCACATCCGGGTCATTGCTCCATACGGCAATTTTCGTCCTGCTTCCCGCCTCTCTGGAAATGCTTTTGATTTCTACAATTCCGTCTTTCACCTCAGTAACCTCAGACTCAAAAAGGCGCTTCACCAGTTCCGGATGAGTTCTGGACACCAAAATTTTCGGTCCTTTGGAGGTAGACTTTACTTCCAGAATATAGAGTTTGATACGCTCTGTAGGCTGGAATACCTCACCTTTTATCTGCTCATTCTCACTTAATATAGCATCGACCTTGCCCAAATTGATGCTGATATTTTTTCCAAGATACCGCTGGACAATGCCGGTCACCACATCTTTTTCTTTCTCATAATACTGGTCAAACAATACTTTACGCTCTTCCTCGCGAATTTTCTGTAAAATCACATTCTTGGCATTTTGGGTGGCAATCCTGCCAAACTCTTTGGATTTCACTTCTATATTTACGATATCGCCCAGCTCATACTTGGAATCAATCATCTTGGCATTCCCCAGGCTAATCTGCGTCACATCATCTTCCACTTCTTCTACAACTGTTTTCTCTGCATATACGTGATATTCGCAAGTCTCCGGGTTCATGTCTACTTTAATATTATCTGACTTGCCGAAATGATTCTTACAGGCTGTGAGCAGTGAATTTTCAATCGCTTCTAGCAATGTCTCCTTGCTGATATCCTTCTCCTTCTCCAATATGTTTAACGCTTCTAATAACTCATTGTTCATTTTTTTATCCTCCTGAATTGTTTTCTGTTATTTGACGCATTTTAGAAATCAAAAGCAAGACGAATCAATGCAATCTCTGATTTTGCAAAGGTCAGCTCTGCCCCATCATCTATCTCTATCGTTACTGTTTTGTCATCATAAGCTTTTAAAATTCCATAAAATTCTTTCTCCTTATTGATGGCACGGTAAGTATGGATTTCCAATTCTTTGCCCATGCTTCTCACATAGTCCTTCTCTTTCTTCAAGGGTCTGCCGAGCCCTGGAGAACTCACTTCAAATATATAAGATTCCTCGATATAGTCCTGTTCATCCAGCAAATCACTCATCCGCCTGCTCACAAGCTCGCAGTCATCTACTGTAATCCCGCCTTCTTTATCTATATAAGCCCGCAGATACCAGTTACCGCCTTCTTTCACATACTCCACATCTACCAATTCAAACTGATATTCTTCCATTATGGGCTTTAACAAATCTTCTGTCTTCTGCTCATAAGCCTCTCTTCTTGACATATCACACCTGCCTTTCCGCTGAACTTCCCTTTGCTCACCTACGCACAAAATTGAGAGTGGACTTCTGCCCACTCTCAAGTCTTAGATTATCTAGTTATCATATACATAATAGCGCTTAATACCAGAAAATGCAAGAAAAAAATACTTTTGTCAGGAGTAAAAATCAGTATTAACCGACATCCCCTTTTCTTCTTTCTGAATACCTCGTTGTGTTCAACATTATGCTTTCAATGTACCATTTCCACAAATTAAAAAGGTGCAAAGCCTTAATAATTCAATAAAGACTTTACACCTTTAGTTTTATTTAATTAATTAATTATTTGGTTACGGCTAACTTTCTATCAATGGCGGTTTTTGATATAATTTCCTATTAATTTGATTACGTTTAAATTCAATTTCCTCCAACACCTCTTGACAGTTCACTTTTTTCGCTACTCGTTCTATTTCTTCAAGTAGTGATATTTGGTCTAATAGAATCCCATTATATTCTTTTTCAGTCATTGGCATATAATCACCTACTTTCTATAGCCTGTCTATATGGTAATTTCATTATACCAATAAGCGAAAATGGTGTAAAGCCTTTATTGAATTATCAACGCGCCCATAACAAATTTATTAAGATTATTATATACCCTAAATATTGACCTTTTTCAAATTGTTCCCTTTGCGGTTCCCTCGCGTTTTCAAGCATTTCCAAACCGTACTTTTTACCTGAACAAAAAAAATACTGCAAACCGTCTAAAATCAGGTTTCCAGTACTTTTCGGGTTGGGCTATTCAATTAAAATAGCAAGTAGCCCGTAGGGGAATCGAACCCCTGTTTCCGCCGTGAGAGGGCGGCGTCTTAACCGCTTGACCAACGAGCCATATACTTGTTTGCTTTCTCAAACTCAACAATGGTAATTATACATGCTGGGTTCGAGAAAGTCAAGTACTTTTTTGTATTTTTTTGAAATTTTTTAATTTTTTATGCCGCTTCCACTTTGCTCTGTGCTAATTTCGCCAAAGCTGCAAATCCTTCTGCATCATTAACTGCCATCTCTGCCAGCATCTTGCGGTTGACTTCAACGCCAGCCAACTTCAGTCCATGCATGAACTTACTGTAGGAAAGACCATTCATTCTTGCTGCCGCATTGATACGTGCAATCCATAATTGTCTGAACTGTCTCTTTCTCTGCTTTCTGCCGGCATAGGAACTTGCCAACGCCCTCATGACAGACTGTTTTGCTACCCTGTACTGTTTGGAGCGAGCTCCTCTGTATCCTTTTGCCAGCTTTAATACTCTATTATGTTTCTTTCTAGCGTTTAATCCGCCTTTAATTCTTGCCATGACTTCTATTCCTCCTTAAAATCAATACTCTAGAAAACAGTTTTTACAGATACGGTAAAATCTTCTTCATGTTCTTAACGTTAGAAGCATCTGTAATTGTCGGTTTCCTCAGATTCCTCTTTCTCTTCGTGGACTTCTTCGTCAGAATATGGCTCTTGTAAGCTTTATTTCTTTTCAGTTTCCCGGTTCCAGTCTTCTTGAAGCGCTTTGCTGCCGCTCTACATGTTTTCATTTTTGGCATTTTCAATTCCTCCTTAATAATAAATATCCAGCTATTTTTTCTCCGACAGCACAATACTCATGCTGCGTCCTTCCAGCTTGGGTGCTTTCTCCACCATTGCAATATCTGACAGTTCCTCGGCAAAATCATCCAGAATATGTCTGCTGTTCTGCATGTGTGCCATCTCCCTGCCGCGAAAACGTAAAGTTATCTTTACTTTATTGCCTTTTGTAATAAATTTCTTTGCCGCATTTATTTTAGTATTGAGGTCATTGGTCTCAATATTTGGCGACAAACGTATTTCTTTTACTTCAACAGTCTTCTGTTTCTTCTTGGCCTCTTTCTCTTTGCGGACTAATTCATACCTGTACTTACCGTAATCAATAATCTTACATACCGGCGGCTTAGCCATAGGGGCAATCTTCACCAGGTCCAAATCCGCTTCCTGCGCAAGACGCAACGCCTCTTTCGCGGGCATAATGCCAAGCTGCTCTCCGCTTTGGCCAATCAGACGAACTTCCTTATCTTTGATTTGTTCATTAATCATTAACTCACTAATGGTCGTACACCTCCAAGATCAATTTAACATTTCATTTACTTTCCCATTTCCTTGAAAATGGCTGCATATAAAAAAGTGGATAGGCAGACTATCCACTTCACATTTCCAAAAGCATCACAATAAATGCTGTCATTAAATATGAACCATTAGTCACTCAATTGTGCTAAGGTGAGAGCGGATACTCTACTTGTTTCTCACAATGTTGTAACTTTACCACGTTTTCGCCCATCCGTCAAGGACTTTTTTCTTCCTTACTATATGGTATAATTTTATATGACACTATATGCGTAAATACGCATAAATAACTTGCCAGCCAAAGAAACACATGGCAGAAATGGAGGATTGATTTAAAATGAGGAACAAACAACTATGGAAAAAAGCCGGCTCTTTGATTTTGAGCGCGGCGTTGGCGGTGTCCAGCCTTCGGTACCGGCGTACCGGCAGCCGAGGCAGCAGCCGCCGGTACCGAAGGCTGGAAATCAGAACTGTACATTGACTTCGGCACAGGAACCAATCTTGAGGAGGGCACGAATAAGGATTTGGATATGGCTGGAGCCGCTCTGCTTCCCTCACATATTAACCAGGAAGCTACGGAAGCCCTAATCGCTGGCTATGGCTCATGGATTTATGACAGCACCAACGTTGGAGCTGTCTATGGCGGGGATGCTACCACACAGAAAATCGGTTTTGACCGCGCGCTGCCGGCAGGCGTAACCACAGCAGGAGGCGAATATTTCCGCGATTGGGTATTCAGCCCCGATGGAGAAGCATATACATTCTCCGTTGACCTGCCTGCTGGTCAGTACCATATCTATGTCTATACTGGCAATAAAACTCAAGGATACAACAATACTTCCCTTGTTTCTTTCTCCGATAACGGTTATCAGATTACTTATGACCAGAGCAGCAACGGCGGCGGACAATATGCAACTCCCGGATGCATCTATGTGGTTAATGTAACGGAGAAGACATCAGGCTGCGGTTACGGCACGCTTGGCGTGAAAGTTTTTGACAATACTATCGTAACAGGCGATGATGGGTATGACTCTGAAAAATACACAGAGGCAAACACCACATTCTATAAATCTAAAAAAGACGAGATTTTTGCAGGTGCAGGTGTAAAAGAGTTTATTGCCAATGGCAACGCTAATGCAGTTGACGGCAAAATCGTTACCGCCCGCCTGAACGGCATTGAGATTATGCCCGTGACAGATCCGGTATATGCAACCCAAGTTACCGCAACAGAGACAGATACGAATGTTTCTGTCGAAGTAGGACAGACAGCAACTTTAACTGCCACTGCTAAAGCTGGTTCTGAAAACGCAACAGAACGTATCGAATATTTCTCTTCTGATGAAAGCATTGTGAAAGTAACTCCGAATAAAGACAACCCAAAACAAGCAGACATTATCGGTGTTGCCGCAGGCACTGCAACAGTCACCGCAACGACACCTTCCCTCATTGGCGACACAGCGAAATCTGCCACGTACACTGTAACCGTTTCCGAGGAGACAATACTGGAACTTGACCCGAAATCCGTAGAACTCAAAACAAACGGCACCGATGAAGAAAAAACAGCAACCATTACGGCAACTTTCAATGCAGCAAATCTTGAAGCAGCAAAAACTACAATTACTATGCCTACTTCTGATTACGCTGAAATTACCGCTAGCACTCCTGTAGAAGTAAGTCCGTCCGATGGCACCAGAAAGGGCACTTATACACAGGCGATTACACTGACTGCAAAAAAGAGCGGCTCGGCGATTATTACATTCCAAAGGGATACCGGAAGGACTGCTGAACTTCAGCTATCTGTTACAACGCTGCCGAAATCCATAGAGTTTGTTGATGAGGCTGGCACGAAAGGGAAAGTTTCACCATGTTCTCCGGAACCACGCTTGCTGTAAAAGCAACAGTCCTGCCGGAAGGGGCTTCCCAATCTGTAACTTACAAATTTAAAGACACCACAGATATTGCCACTATCACTCCAAGCGGCAGGATTACCGCTAAAAAATCCGGCGAGGCTACTATCCAGGCTGTCTCGAAATCAGATGAGAATGTAATTGGAGAAGCAAAACTGACTATTACCCCCGGATTCAGCATTTCATACAAGACTGCTGAAATTGCCATGAAAGTCGGCGATTCTAAGACAAACGAACTCACTTTCACCTATAAGGAAGGTGTTGATGAGAAGAAAGTTGACACAACTGTAACCTATGCTTCTTCTGCTCCGGCAGTTGCAGAAGTTAACAAGGACACCGGTGCAGTCACAGCGAAAACAGCCGGAGAAGCTACCATCACTGCAACCGCTGCAGACGGCAGTCAGACAGCCACCTTCAAGGTAAAGGTAGCAGCGGCAGAGAAGCCCGAAACGCACGCAACCGCTTTGAATGTAGGCAAGAAGACCATCACCTTAAATATCAACAACAAGAAAACAAAGACGGCTCAGATTAAGGCTTCCCTGGCTCCTGCCGGCAGCATTGATACTATTTCCTATACATCTAGCAAACCGTCAATTGTCAAGGTAGACCAGAAGGGCGTTGTGACGGCACTGAAAACCGGTACGGCAAAAATCACCGTAAAATCATCAAACGGCTTAACCCAGGTTGTTACCGTCAAAGTAACTTCCCCGGCAACCAAGGTAAAGATTACCGGAAAGAAAACCATCAAATTTAAGAAAGGCAAGAAAAATACTATTAAATTAAAAGCAACTGTCACCCCCAAGAAGAGCACGGACAAAGTAAAATGGTCCACAAGCAACAAAAAAATCGCTACAGTCTCCAAAAAAGGCGTTGTGACAGTGAAGAAGAAAGGCAAGGTTAAAATTACTGCCAAAGCAGGCAAGAAAAAAGCAACCATTAAGATTACCATAAAATAATTTAAAAAAACACCGTTATTTACAAGCAACAAAAATCACCGGCAGCTGCCGGTGATTTTTGTCCATCTATCGTTTGGTTATCTTAAAACGCCGTTTGGCAGTTCCGCTGTATATCCCCTTGCCGGTGATTACCATGACTGCCTTGCCCTTATTTTTGTTATGCTTATAGGATATGGTGTAGTCCCTGTTCTTCACCAGCGTCTTGCCATTCAATGTTACTTTAGGGTTCTGGGTCTGGGGCTTTCTGTTATATTTCTTATTCTTGATATTGGTAATTTTCGCCCTGCGAATATCAATCCCGGTAAGCTTAACTCTGAAACTTATGCTCTTTCCCAGATAATTTACTTTAATCTTCTTTTTACCTGTGGTATCACGGTTGTAACCGCTGCACATTTTATCCGTCAACGGCAGATAACTTACGCCATGCCTGCATGTCACTGTCAGCTGCCGTTTCATCGCTTCCACCGTAGTCCCACGCGGATAAACCTCAGGCTTGCCAGCCTTATTCACGGATATTGCAACAGGCATACAATTTCCAATAAATATCTGCGACCAGTAATGATGGCTGGCTGCAGCCACACCATAATATCCTACGCCCAAATGGGTAAATCCTTTGCCCAATATATTGGCCTTATGTCCCGGGCTGTTCATCCAGCCTTCCATCACTTCTGCAGAAGATGAATAGCCCGCTGCAATGTTCTCTCCCGCCGAGTTATAACTTATCCCCTGCAAAGATGTGAAAAAGCTGCTTCCATTGGGTCTTGTATGGGAAAATTCCTTACTCAGTTCCACGGAACGTACGTCACTTGCCTCCTGCAGACTTCCCATTACGCTTAATGGCGCCAAATTCTTATTCAGACGCTCCCTGTTTACCAGCTTTAACACTTCCCATTCCTGGTCACTGCAGATTCCCACTGGAGACATTGCCTGCGCCGTAACTGCCTCAGAAAAAAACAGGGTAAACGCCAACAATAAGAAACACATTTTCTTGTAAAATTTATTTTTCATAATAATCGGCTCTTTTCTTATGTTATTATTTTTGATAGACTGAATATAGTTATTATTTTCATTGGCAACAGAAAGGATTTCCTATGACAGAACTTACAAGCAGACGTATTGATTTACACACCCACTCCACGGAATCTGATGGCACAATGACCCCACAGGAACTGATGGCGCACGCAAAGGAAGCTGGTTTATCAGCCATTGCCCTGACAGACCACGATACCATCCAGGGTCTCGCCAAGGCGCGCCCCATTGCTGATTCCCTGGGGCTTGAGTTAATTCCCGGCGTAGAACTCTCCACTGACTATCAGGGGAAGGAAGTCCACATTCTCGGATACTATATTGATGAGAAGAACAGAGAATTCCTTGACCGGCTGTGTGAGTTCGTAGACGGCAGAAATAAACGCAACGAAAAAATGGTCGCCCTCCTCAGGCAGGAAGGGTTTGACATTACGATGCAAGGGCTATATGACGAATACCCCGACAGCGTTGTCACCCGGGCGCATTTTGCCCGCTATCTGGTGGAGCATGGTTTCGTCAAAGACAGGGAAACAGTGTTTGCTAAATATCTGGGGGACGACTGCCGCTGTTATGTTCCCCGCGAAAAAATCACACCCTTTGAAGCCATCAAACTGATTCAGTTGGGCGGCGGTCTTGCCTTTTTCGCCCATCCAGTACTGTGCCATATGAATCAACAGAGGCTGCGTACGTTCATTGGAGAATTAAAATCTGCCGGGCTTGCCGGAATGGAAGCTGTCTATTCTATGAATACGCCCGGAGATGAAACAAACATGCGTAAACTGGCACGTGAATACGACTTGTTAATCAGCGGCGGCTCTGATTTTCACGGCTCCAACAAACCCTATATCCAGTTAGGAACCGGCAGGGGAAACCTCTATATTCCCTACGATATCCTTACTAAGATAAAACAACGCCTCTCCCTCACTGTTCAAGAATAAATTTATCAATCACTTCCGCAATCGCGCCATGCGCGCTGTCATTTTGGGTGACATAATCTGCTGCTTCCCTGATATCCGGATGCCCATTTTTCACAGCCACCCCCACATGTGCAGCCTGTATCATAGGAATATCATTGCGCTCATCTCCCACAGCCACAACATGCTCCTTCGGAACACCTAAAAATTGGCTGATATAGGCAGCAGCGCTGCCCTTATCTGTATTCTTAGGACATATTTCCAAATATTCATTCCGTGAAAAAAACAGATTCGTGTTCTCCCGAAACTTCTCATGTTTCTCTACAAAATCCACCAGCCTCTTCTGCCCCTCTAAATCAATCATAATAAGTTTATTGGGTTCACTGTAAAGTCTGCTGTAAATATCGGATACCAGCTGATACTCCATCTTCACCTTGTTGAGGTAAAATTCCAGTTCCGCGCCATGTTCCTGCGTCAATATAATATCCTGCTGATAGCTATGTATATAAATCCCTGCCTTATGCGCCTCGTCAAGAATCTCCTTTGCCACATACAAAGGAATTGTGCGCTGGGCAAGGATCCGCTGGGCAGCACAATCATAGATAACAGCCCCATTAAACGCTGCCATATAACATCCTGGCATCGTCAATCCCAGTTCCTTTACCACAATCTTTCCAGTTGCCGTAGGACGACCCGTCGCAATCACGAAATAATGTCCCTGCTCCAACATCTGGGCAATCTTTTCCCTATTCTCACGGCAAATCTCTTTATTTTCATCCAATAGTGTATCATCTAAATCCGTAAACAGGATTTTGCTTGTCATATTGTCCTCCTTATTCAATTCACTGGTTCTGCGGGAATGAATACTCGTTCCTGGTAAACATTCGCTTTTTTCGGCACAGCTGCTTTTGCTTCCTCGCAAAACTGTTCTTGTGAATTGACCAGTCTCTTCCCTCGTTTATCAATTTTTTCATATCTGCCGCCCGGCTGCAGAATATTTGCCTTGGTATTATCCGCAAGCTGCGTTTCCATAACATGACGCACCTGGTCCATCAATACCTCATCCTCCACTGGGAACATAATTTCCACACGCCTATCCAGATTTCTTGGCATCCAGTCGGCGCTTCCCATATAAATCTCTTCCTGCCCATCGTTGTGGAACCAGAAAATACGGCTGTGCTCTAAGAAATTGCCCACAATGGAACATACTGTGATATTCTCACTGACACCTGCTATTCCTGTCTTCAGGCAGCAGATACCGCGCACTACCAAATCAATCTTCACTCCCGCTTTGGAGGCCTCATACAGGGCCGCAATGATGTCACGGTCACAGAGGGAATTCATTTTAGCTTTGATAAATGCTTCCTTGCCCTCCTGGGCATGTTTTATCTCCCGTTTAATCAGCTTTAGGAAACGTTTGCGCAGCCAGATAGGCGCTACCACCAGTTTGTTCCAGGTAAGTGGCTCTGAATAACCGGACAGCATATTAAATACTGCTGTGGCATCTTCGCCGATTGCTTCCGAGCAGGTAAACATCCCCAGGTCTGTATATAACTTGGCGGTGGAATCGTTATAATTGCCGGTGCCAAGATGGACATACCGGCGAATTCCATCTTCTTCCCTGCGTACAACCAGGGCAATCTTGCTGTGGGTCTTAAGTCCGACCAGACCATAAATAACATGGCATCCTGCTTTTTCTAATTTCTGTGCCCAGACAATATTGTTCTCCTCATCAAAACGCGCTTTCAACTCCACCAGCACGGAGACCTGCTTCCCATTCTCTGCCGCCTGCGCCAGAGACGCGATAATTGGAGAATTGCCGCTGACACGGTACAAGGTCTGCTTGATTGCCAGCACATCGGGGTCTTTGGCTGCCTGACGTATAAAATCGACAACCGGGTCGAATGTCTGATAGGGGTGGTGGAGCAGAATATCTCCTTTGCGGATTGCAGCAAAAATATCTTCTCCCGGCGTAATCTGCGGAACCTGCTGGGGCTTGTATGGTGCATAACGCAGTTCGTCTCCCCCTTCCATACCATACATCTTCATCAGAAATGTCAAATCAATAGGACCTCCGATTTTGTAAATATCCTCCTGGGCAATGTGCAGGTCCTGTTTCAAAATGGAGAGCAGCCGACTGTCAACTTTTTCCTCCACTTCCAGACGGATAACCTCGCCCCACTGACGCTTTTTCAGCTGTTTTTGGATTTCCTGCAGTAAATCTTCCGCCTCATCCTCGTCAATGCTCAAATCAGCATTGCGCATAATCCGGTAGGGATAGGCACAGAGCACGTTGTAATTTAAAAACAGTTGCTGGATATTGCGCTCAATAATCTGCTCTAACAGCAGGAATGTCCTGCCTCCTTCTGTACCGGAAGGAATCTGTACAATCCTTGGAAGCACTGAAGGAACCTGCACAGTGGCAAACTCTATCTCCTCTTTTTTGTCCTCCTTCTTCATCAGCAACGCTGCAATATTCAAGGATTTGTTGCGAATCAAAGGAAACGGACGGGAAGCGTCCACCGCCATAGGAGTAAGTACCGGATATACATTTTCCTGAAAATAATGGTCCACATACTCTGCCTGCTGAGGCGTAAGGTCTTCATGGACATCAATAATCTCAATCCCATGGTTGTGAAGCAGGGGAAGAAGGGAACGGTTATAGGTTGAATACTGCAGTTCCACCAGGGCACGCGTATCCTTATTAATTGCCTCTAACTGCTCCTGTGCCGTCATTCCGGCAATATCAGTCTTCTTATAACCTGCATGTACCATATCTTTCAGAGATGCCACGCGCACCATGAAAAATTCATCCAGGTTCGAAGACGTAATGCTCACAAATTTTAACCTCTCCAACAGAGGAATTGATTTGTCTCTGGCTTCATTCAACACACGCTGGTTAAATTTTAACCAACTCAGTTCCCGGTTTTCATAATATTCCGGTTTCAGAAAATCTTTTTCTTTTTCCATATGCTACCTCCTGAAATGCTCTTTGCTTTGTCATCTTAAACCACAACGACTGATAGGTAAAATATACCTTAAAATACCCTCTTCTCTTTAATCTTAGGCATAATGCTGAATACCTCCTCGAAAGCTTCCACATATGCGGAAAAAAGCCCTTTCTCCAACACTGTATTCTCTTTCGTCTCAATCGTGATAATCAGCTCTTTGCCTCTTAATGACGCTTTGATATTTTCAAACTTCTGCTTGTGGCTGCGATCCATGGCATTGGCTATCTTTAAGATTGCTGTAAGTTTAGATACAACCACATAACTGTCCTTATCCATCTTATCCCGCAGGCTCTCATAGGGAGGCCGCGGCAGGGAATTATATTTCACCGTGCTTGCCACGATTTCCCGCTCAAGGTCCGTCATACCGATAATCTCCGATGCCATGATAATCTGGTAGGAACAGACAAACTGATTCGTCAGGCTGACATAACGCCCACAATCATGGAGAATTGCCGCCACCTGCAAAAGCAGACGCTCCCTCTTATCCATGCCGTGCACCTTCTTCATGGCGTCAAATATTGCCGTACTGGTGGACAGCACAGAATCCGTGTGCCCGGAATAGCTTTGGTAACGTTCCGCAAGATTCTTAGAAGCCGCCAGAATATCCTGGTCAAAATCATGCAGGAAACGTATCATATGGTTCTTCTGGGCATAATCACAGACAATCCCATCGTCAATACTTACTCCTGGCACCCAGACAAAATCGGCATTCATCTCCTCCGTCAGACGCTTGTAAAGCACAACGGAAGGCAGTATTAAGGGGTCATTTTCATTGACAAGATTAAGTTCAACGGCAATATCTTTCGGTGATTTCTTATGCCATTTATTCAGTAATTTCAGGAAACGTTCTGACTCTATAGCGCCGTCCCCCTGCTTCTTGGAGAAACCTTTCACCATCTCGCCAATATAATCCCCCATCAAAATCACGTACTTGATATCCTGCCCCTCGAGATAGAGCCGTTTAAATATTTCCAATTCCTTATCAATCAGCTCCTGTATCTGCGTCTCATAGTGAGAGACCATATTGCGGATTTTGGACAGTTTTTCCCAGATACGCATGATACCCAGTTCAATATGCTGGGTTGTCACGGCTGTCCCCTTTCGGAACAGCGTAATCTGCATACTTCCGCCGCCCACTTCCACGACTACAGCCCCCTGTCCAATCATTTTCTCAAATGCAGGAGAAGCCGCCATTGATTCGTAACTCAGGAAACGGAGTTCCGAATTACTCGCCACAGTGACTTCCAACTTCGTGCGTATACGAATCTGTTCCAGGATAAACAGCCCATTGCTCACCGTCCGCAGCATATTGCCGGCATAAGCTTTATATGTATCCACTTTATATCCATCCATGATGGAGCGGAACTCCTTGAGCACCTGGCAGAGGTCTTCCACCAGTTCATAGCCAATCACACCCTTGCTGTAGGCATCCAGCCCCAGTTCCAGGCGGCTGCGCACATAATCGACCTGCCGGATTTTCCTGCCCGGACGAATCTCAAACACTTTCATGCTCACCTCATAGGAGCCGATATAAATTGCTGCAAATGTCGTAATCTTCATAGCTTCACCTTCCCACTTTATTCTTTTCCCAACAGATAATTGATAAACTGCTGCGCCGTCCTTCCCGAACGCCCTCCATGATTCAATTCCCAGCGGTCTGCTTCCAAAAGAAACTCCTGCTCACTTAACTGGATATGGTTTGCTTCGGCAAGTTTTTTCACAATATTATGGTACTCCTTCTTATCAGGAGCTCCAAAATAAATGGTAACCCCAAACCTTGCCACCAGAGACAATTTCTCCTGCACGGTATCATTTATGTGGAGCTCATCATCCCGCTCCTGCTTATCGCTGAATTTTTCCCGCACAAGATGCCTACGGTTTGATGTTGCATAAATCAGCACATTGTCAGGCTTCTTTTCCAATCCGCCTTCAATTACCGCCTTGAGGTATTTGTACTCAATCTCAAATTCTTCAAAAGACAAATCATCCATATATATGATAAATTTATAATTGCGATTCTTAATTTGGGAAATTACAGAGTTTAAATCCTGAAACTGATGTTTATAAACCTCAATCATCCGCAGTCCCCGGTCGTAATACTGGTTGATAATCGCTTTGATACTGCTGGACTTGCCGGTTCCGGCATCTCCAAACAATAGACAGTTGTTTGCCTGTTTCCCCTGCACGAAAGCCAGGGTATTATCAACCAGTTTCTGCTTGGCAAGCTCATATCCTACCAAGTCTGAGAGATGTACATGAGCGATATTGGTGATAGGGACAATCTTTGCCCCCTCCCCTTCATGTTCAATACGAAATGCTTTATGGAGTCCCAGTTTACCCACGCCAAACTCCCGGTAAAATTCTGTGACCTCTGATTGAAATTCCTCAACCGTTTCTGCCTGCTCCAAGCGGATGCTCAATGCACAGATACGGTCGCGTATTCTGCGGTTAAATACTCTGCCGCTGTGTTCAGAACGCTTGTAATCTTCCAGCAGGCTAAGTTCTGGGATATCAATCTCCCGGCTAAGCCTGCCAAAGTCATAGGCAAACAGTTCCTTAAATATTGCAAAATCATGTTTCGCCAACTCATTGATGGTGCCGGAGACTGCCCCCCTGATTTCACATGCCGTACTGTAGGCATTCTCATCATTGACCATCAAATATGTCAGATAATTGTGCCAGAGATTGCCCTCAAATCCATGGCTTGCTGACAATTCAACAAGTTCATGAAAGCTCGCATAGCACACGGATTTAAAATCCTTGAGCCTGCTGTCCCCATTCCAGCATTTCTCGTCTATATCATGACCAAGGGGACATTCTTCCATAATCCAGGTTATACCATTTAAAATACGTTCCTGCTCCAAATAACGGTACAATATCATATTATCCATCTGACTGTTCCTCACTTCAATAATTTCCCAGCACTTTCACATAAAGCGCTTCTTCCAACAACCCCTTTAAGGCATTCTGCATGGCACCCTCGCCCAAGTCACCCTCCAAATCCACAAAAAAACGGTATTCAAAGCTCTTATCCTTAATAGGTCTTGATTCAATCTTTACCATGTTCAGGTTGTTAAACATGAAGTGCGAAAGCATCCGATACAGCGAGCCACTCTCATGTGAGACCTCAAAACAGATGCTCACCTTATCCGCCCCTTTCAGCCTGAGCCTCCTGCCGCCGACAATGATGAAGCGTGTACTGTTCTCTTCACTGTAGTTGATATGGTTCTTAAGTATCTTAAGCCCATAAATGTCAGCTGTCACCCCGCTGGCAATCGCCGCCTGTTCCTTCCGCTGTTCCCCTACCACTTGTTTGGCGGCAACAGCAGTATTCCTGACCGAAACCCGCTCCCATTCCTTATGGTCATCCAGAAAATCCACGCTCTGCATAAGCGCCTGAGGATGGGAATAAACCGTTCGGATATCTGATAGTTCTGCTTCGGGAAGCCCCAGCAGGGCATGTTCAATCTTAATCGTCTTTTCCGCCACGATATAATTGTCATATTCCAGCATCAGGTCAAAATTCTCGCCTACAATACCGGCAGAAGAATTCTCGATAGGAAGCACTGCATAATCCGCTTCCCCTCTCTGTATCGCTTCCATGGCGTCGCGCCAGGTCTCTACATGATACCCCTCGGCAGCATCCCCGAAATAGGCTTTCATCGCCAGCTGACTGTATGCCCCTTCCGTTCCCTGGTAGACAATCTTTCTGGTGTAAAAGGGAAGCTCTTCCACTTCCTCAAACCCAAGCTCCTGCGCCTGCCCAGACTGTTGCAGCAACTGATATTGGCGCTTTCTGCTCATCGCCATAATCTGTTCAAACAGCTCGCCTACACCAAAACGGTTGTCCTCCTTTGCCTGTCCTTTTACTTTTTGCAGCTTTTCTTTCTCTCTCTGCCTGTCCAGCACCGGTTTACCCACGGAAATCTTATATTCTGCAACTTCCGTAGTCCGCTGCATCCGTTCCTCATACAGACTGACTATCTGGCTGTCTATCTCATCTATCTCCTCGCGGATTAGCTTTAAATCTTTCATTGGGCATATCCCTTTCATCATCTATTCAGGACCCATAGGGCTCTGCGTCATTGGCATATAGATATAATTGCATTTTTTTACATCGGAACTCATACCATGCTCATTCACCACAATCAGCGACAGAATATTATTTCCCTCCGGCATGGTCAAAGGTTTCGTATACTGGGAAGAACTTGTATTAGGCGTTGTACCATCCCATGTATAATATACCTTACACCCCTCTGGCATTGTCACCGTGATATCCTGCGTCTCATAAAAACTTCCGCCACATGGTGACACACCGGGTTTTTCCGGTTTCTGAAGTTCTACCTGAAATTCTCCTTTAACCTCATCACTGTAAAGTTCATATTCATTTCTGGCAATAGCGCGAATCTGTATATTCGCTCCTGGCTCAATAAGAATTGGACCTTGATATTCCTTTCCCTGCCTGGGCTCGCTCCCATCTAATGTATAATAAATACGGTCTCCCTCCCCGCCTGAGATTCCTACTGAAAACTCTTCCGTATAGACCCCTGATTCTCTGTCAAATTCCGGTTGCCGGGGAAAATACTCTACAAACAATTCCAGAACATCTTCATCATCGGTTTTTTCACTTAATTTACGGATATTTTCATAATCCTTCTTTTCTGCATAGAGGTCAATCAGCTTCTGATATGCCTCCTGATGGTCCTTATATTTGTCACATACCTCATTAAGGAGCGTAATCGCCTTGCCAGCTTCTCCCCGCAGAACATAGATATCTGCCAAAAGAAGCTTCGTTTCCAGACTGTCTTTTTCCAGCTGCAACGCACGCACTGCAAATTCCTCCGCTGCCCTGTAATTCTTATCCTCCAGACAAAGCTTTGCCTGCTCTAACTGATAATCATAAGAGTTCTCTCTGCTATGACCAACCATCAGAACTATCGCAACAATTAACACAACCAGCAGGATAATTGACGAGACAGCAAAAATTATCCGTTTTTTAATCCTGTGTTTCTGTCTGCCATTTTGGGATTCCTCCTGCCCCCGCCTGTTGTTTGGGGCTTCCTGCGTACGTGCCTTTACACTGTGCCCCTCCTCCTTCGTCTCTTTGGCAGAAGTTTTCCCGGCTGCTTCTCCGCGAATTTTTTCCTCCCGCTCTTTTAACATATTTCGGAGGAAATCATCTTCCAGCAAATTGTAATCGGATACAATCTGTGCCTCTTTTCCACAAACAGAGCAGTAGATACATCCTACTTTAATCTCTGCACCACAATTTGCACACTTCATTTTTATTCCTCTTCTATACTCTGTACGCAATTATTCATCAGCATTGCAATTGTCATAGGGCCAACCCCTCCTGGAACCGGGGTAATGGCAGAAGCAAGGGATTCTACCTCCGCAAATTTTACGTCCCCGCACAGTTTATTATTCTCGTCGCGGTGGATTCCCACATCAATGACCACCGCACCTTCTTTCACATATTCTGCACCGATAAATTGCGGCTTGCCCATCGCCACAATAAGGATATCTGCCTGCTGGCAAACCTCTTTGAGATTCCTTGTCCTAGAATGGGTAATTGTCACCGTAGCATTTTCCCGGAGCATCAAAAGAGCCATCGGCTTGCCTACGATATTGCTTCTGCCGATAATTACGCAGTGCTTTCCGGCAATCTCCACGCCTGAGCGTTTGAGAAGCTGGATAATCCCCGCTGGCGTACAGGACAGAAACCCTGGCTCGCCAATCGTCATCGCCCCCACGCTCTGCGGATGGAAACCATCCACGTCCTTACATGGGCTGATTGCCTGGATAACTTTATCCTCACAGATATGTCCCGGTAACGGAAGCTGCACCAAGATGCCCTTTACCTGCTCTTTCTCATTCAATTCTGCAATCAATTTCAACAGCTCTTCTTCGGTCGTCTCCTCAGGCAGTTCATATGCCAGGGATTCAATTCCAATATAGGCACAGGCATTCTTCTTGTTCCTTACATACACGCTGGATGCCGGGTCCTGTCCCACCTGAATCACCGCCAGCGCTCCCGTTTTGCCCTGTTCTTTTAATTTTGCCGCCTTTTCTTTCAGCTCATCTTTTATCTGCTGTGAAATCTTTTTCCCATCTATTATCTTCGCCATGGCTCTTCTTCCTTTCTATCACAATCTCTTGCCTGCTGTTATCCAATGTGCATTCTTAAAACAACCCGGTAATCACTCCGCTGTCATCCACATCAATCCCATATGCCGCCGGCGTCTTACCGAGCCCCGGCATCGTCATAATCGCACCGGTAACAGCCACTACAAATCCTGCGCCTGCTGACACATAAATTTCGCGGACATTAACGGTAAATCCCTGCGGGCGTCCAAGTTTCGTCTGATCATCTGACAGCGAATACTGCGTCTTTGCCATACATACCGGGAAATCTCCCATTCCGAGCTCCTCAATCCGTTTCAGTTCCTTTTCGGCAGACGGAGAATAGCTCACTCCATCCGCTCCATAGATTTCCTTTGCCACAGTCTCAATCTTCTCTGTCAGAGATAAACAATTCTCATAAATAGGCTTAAAATTACTCTCTTTATTCTCCAATGTCTCAAGCACTTTTTCCGCCAGGGCAATTCCGCCTTCCCCGCCTTTTTCCCATACCTCTGAGAGCGCAAATTCGCATCCGCGCTCCCGGCAGAACTGTTCAATATAATCTGTCTCTGCCTGCGTATCGGTAATAAAGGAATTCAAGGTAACAACCACCGGTACGCCAAATTTCTGCAAATTCTCAATATGTTTCTCTAAATTGACGATTCCCTTTTGCAGCGCTTGCAGATTCTCCTGAGAGAGCTCTGCCTTAGGCACGCCTCCATTATATTTCAAAGCCCGAACCGTTGCTACCAGCACAACAGCATCCGGCTTAAGTCCCGCCATTCGGCATTTGATATTAAGAAACTTTTCCGCTCCCAAATCTGCGCCAAATCCAGCCTCTGTGATGACATAATCTGCCAGCTTCAATGCTGTCTTCGTAGCACGGACACTGTTGCAACCATGGGCAATATTAGCAAACGGCCCTCCATGAATAATTGCCGGCGTATGCTCTAAAGTCTGAATTAAATTGGGCTTTAAAGCATCCTTTAAAAGCGCAGCCATTGCGCCTGTTGCCTGTAAATCACCTGCCGTCACCGGCTTTCCTGCAAAATTATATGCCACAATCATTCTTCCCAGACGTTTTTTCAAATCTGCCATATCATCGGCCAGGCAGAGAACCGCCATAATCTCAGATGCCACCGTAATCACAAAATGGTCTTCCCGCACCATACCGTCCATTTTGCTGCCAAGTCCTACCACAATATTGCGAAGTACCCGGTCGTTCATGTCCAGACAACGTTTCCAGACAACCTGTCTGGGGTCAATCTGCAATTCATTCCCCTGTTGGATATGGTTGTCCAGCAAGGCAGCGAGTAGGTTATTGGCGGAGGTGATAGCATGAAAGTCTCCGGTAAAATGCAGATTCAAATCCTCCATCGGGACTACCTGCGCATAGCCGCCGCCTGCAGCGCCGCCCTTGATACCAAAACAGGGACCTAAAGAAGGCTCACGCAGCGCAAGCACCGCTTTTTTGCCCATCTTGCCAAAAGCTTCTCCCAGACCGACACTGGTGGTAGTTTTCCCTTCACCTGCCGGGGTGGGGTTGATGGCTGTTACCAGAATCAGCTTGCCATCTTTGTTATCTTTTACTTTTTCCATCAGTTCATCGGACAGCTTCGCCTTGTATTTTCCATACAGTTCCAAATCATCTTCCGCAATTTCAAGCTGTGCTGCCACTTCACGGATGGGCAGCATCTCTGCCTCCTGTGCAATCTGAATGTCTGTTTTCATCGGTTTTCCTCCTATTTTTTAATTATTTTGGTTATATTCTTCAAACTCCGCCATGGTCATGAGAATCTTCCTCGGTTTCGTCCCCTCCTCGGGACCAACGACCCCAGCCTCCTGCAGCTGGTCCATAATCCTCGCTGCTCGGTTAAAGCCGATTTTGAACATCCGCTGCAGCATCCCGATAGAGCCTTTCTCTTTCTCTATGACAAATTTTCCTGCCTCAATAAAATAGGCATCTTTCTCACTGCCGCCCCCTCCGGAACCTCCGCCGGAGATGGAAACAGTGTTCATCTTCTCTTCAATTTCTGCGTTATATACCACGCTGCTCTGCTTCTTGAGGAAATCCACAACTTCTTCCACTTCCCCATCGGATACAAAAGGTCCCTGTACCCGCAAAGGCTTCTGGTATCCCTGGGGATAAAAGAGCATATCGCCGTTACCTAAGAGTTTCTCCGCCCCTACCATATCAAGAATCGTCCTCGAGTCTACACCGGAAGAAACAGAAAAAGCAATTCTGGAAGGCATATTTGCCTTAATCAACCCGGTAATAACATCCACAGAGGGACGCTGGGTAGCGATAATCAGATGAATCCCGGCGGCCCTTGCCAGCTGTGCAAGACGGCAGATAGCATCCTCCACATCCCCCGGCGCCACCATCATCAAGTCTGCCAGCTCGTCCACAATAATCACAATCTGCGGCAGTTTCTTGGGCTTCGTCTCATCATCCACATCTTTGATGGCTTCCACTTTCTGGTTATAGCCTTTCAAATCACGCACCTGATAATCGGCAAATTTCTGATACCTGTCTGTCATCTCCGCCACTGCCCAGTGCAGCGCTCCTGCCGCCTTTTTGGGATCTGTAACCACCGGAATAAACAGATGGGGAATGCCATTATACACGCTCAGTTCCACCACTTTAGGGTCAATCAGTATCAGCTTGACATCCTCTGGATTGGCTTTATACAAAATACTCATAATAATCGTGTTGATACAGACTGACTTACCAGAGCCGGTAGCCCCGGCAATCAAAAGATGAGGCATCTTGGCAATATCCGCCACAATCACCTGACCACCAATATCTTTGCCTGCTGTAAAACAGATGCTTGACTTGTGGTTCTGGAATTCTTCTGCTTCCACCAATTCCCGGAAACGCACCATCACATTCTTTTTATTAGGCACCTCAATTCCCACTGCCGCTTTCCCTGGAATCGGCGCTTCTATACGGATATCTGCCGCTGCCAGATTCAGCTTGATGTCGTCAGCAAGGTTGACAATCTTGCTGACCTTCACGCCCAGTTCCGGCTGCAGCTCATAACGCGTAACCGTGGGACCGCAGCTTACATTGGAAACGGTCACATTTACGCCAAAGTTTTTCAATATCTGCTGTAGCTGTATGGCTGTCTCCTGTAATTGCTGGCGATTGTCACCCTGTACAGAATCCCCCGGCTTAAGCAGTTTAATTGGCGGAAATACGTAATCTGCACCCACGACTGCGCTGTCCTGTCCGCAACCTGGCGCTGCCAACATCTCTTTTGCTGCATCCGCCAGCGTACTCTCTGTCTGCAGAAGTTCCTCCTCAACCTCCGGGACATTTACGCCTGTTTCCATCTCTGGCATACCCGTATCTCTTCCACTTGCCATGGATGCCTCTGACACGGAAACATTGGCTTCTTCTGCCACAGACAGTTGCGATACGGCAGATTCCATTCCATTTACCAGAGATATTTCCGGCATGCCCATTAACGATTCCTCTCCCATAGCCGCTTCCGGCATGCCCATTAACGTCTCTTCTCCCATAGCCACTTCTGGCATGGCAAATTCCGTTCCATTTGCCATTGATACTTCCGGCATGTGGATTCCCTTTTCACTTTCCATGGACACCCCAGGCATGGAAAGTGGTTTCCTATGTACTTTTTCCACTACTATCGGTTCCGCAAAGATGCCCTGCCCATTTGTTTTAGAAGTTTGGCTTCCCACAGCTGTTCCACGGTGAAGTGCATCCGCTCCCTCCTCTGGAAGTTTCAGCTCACTGATGTTGTCTGAACGTTTTCTGGACACAGGATAGATTTTAGTATCCAATACCACACCTTCTACTTTGCGGTCCATGCGACGCTGTTCGATGTCATGTTGTTCCTGTTCTCTTTTCTGTTCTCTTCTGCGGTTTTCCCGCTCTCTCCTGCGCTCTTCTTTCTCTGCCCGGCGCAGCTCACGCTGCTCCTGACGTTCCTCTCTATCCTCGCGGCGCAGCTCACGCTCCCCTTTGCGCCGTACAGCATCTTCCCGCGCTGTATCATATACCTTGCGGCTGCCCTTTCTGAGTCCGCCCAAAAAAGAACGTTCCGTCAAGAGCACCAGAGAAATAATCAGCACAATGACGTCTAAGACGTAAGCGCCGACCTTACCAATTGCCGGGCACAGCAGAAAAGCTAACAGCCCTCCCAGCGCTCCTCCTCCATTCTTATGTTCCACCGCATAGGCAAAGGAATCTTTGATGGAATAACTTCCCTGACTTCCGACCACCAGTTCTACGAACAGGCACAGAAATGACACAAACAAGATTCCTGCAACCAGCTTTATCATGGCAATGCCGTTGTCGCGGTTCGAGATAAAAAAAGCTGCTCCCACAAAAAAGCAGACGGGAACGAGGTAAGACATCATCCCAAAAAGCCCAAAACTCAGGCCGCTTATCTTCTCCCCCACAAAACCGCCAATTCCAAAATGGCTGATAAACCAAATAATGCATACGGCAAGAATCAGCAGAAGCGCAACTTCGCTCTGGAAAGATACTGCCGCCCCTTTTTTGTTTTTGGTATTCTTAGGCTTTGCTGCCATAACATTTCCTCCTAAACTCCTGGCCTTTCCTACAGCCTGACGCCTAACTGTGCCAAGCATACTGTTTACAGTTTAGCACAGTTAGAAGAAAATGTCATTACAACTTTTCCCATGTTTTCAGATTTCGTTATTTTGCTTATCTTCATCAATCATTTGATGAAGTTTCTTCATGGCTTCGTCAATACCGCCCACTTCATTGATAATTCCTTCTTCCACCGCCTGACTTCCAACAAGAATTGTGCCCAAATCCTTGGTCAGCATACTGGTATTCATCATCATTTCTTCCAAACGCGCCTGTGTAGCAAAACAATGTTTGGCAACAAAGCCGGTAATCCGGTCCTGCATCTGCTGGAAATAATCGTATGTCTGGGGCGCTCCAATCACCAGCCCATTCAGGCGAACCGGATGAATGACCATGGTTCCAGTAGGCACGATATATGAGTAATCTGTGGACACTGCCAGGGGAACGCCGATAGAATGGCTTCCTCCCAGTACCAGCGATACTGTCGGTTTGCTCAAAGAGGATATCATTTCTGCAATTGCCAAACCAGACTCTACATCCCCTCCCACCGTGTTCAGCAAAAGCATCACGCCGTCTACCTTATCATCATCTTCAATTTCCGCCAGCTTAGGCAGGACATGTTCATATTTTGTCGTCTTGGCATTGGGGGACAAGGTTTCATGGCCCTCAATCTCCCCTATGATGGACATAAGGTGTATTTTATGTCCCCCTTCCTGATCTAAGGTCAACTGTCCCATGTCTTTAATCTGTTCGTTATCGTTCTTTTCTTTCTCCTGTTGTTTTAATTTATCTCCCATTAAGAAAGTCCTCCATTTTTCCATATTCCTGCATTTATCTGCAATATTTAAATTTTACAGGCAGACTTGATAATTAGTATGGAAATTTTCATGGAAATTTATACAATGTTGTGTTATGGTAAATCTACAATAAGCCATTGCTATGGCTAATGTTTGAATTTTCAGGCTAGAAGGGAGCTTCAAGAATTATGAAAAATATAAAAGCATTGCTCAAGCAGTACTGGGAAATCATCTCATATCTTTTTTTCGGCGTCTGCACTACGCTTGTAAATATTGCCGTATATTTCGTCTGCTCAAAGCTTGGAGTCGGCACATCTGTCTCTACCATCACAGCCTGGGCGCTCTCCGTCCTTTTTGCATATCTTACCAACCGGTATTTCGTGTTTGAGGAGCGGGCGCACAATCCTTCCGGAATTTTACGCGAAATGATATCTTTCTTCTCCTGCCGCCTTGCCACGGGAATTCTTGATTTGGCAATCATGGTTATTTTCGTTGACTTTCTTGGCATAAACGGCATGGTTATTAAAGTAATTGCTAACATTATCGTAATCATTCTGAACTATGTGGCGAGCAAACTCCTGATATTCCGAAATGATAACAGTGAGGGTACAGAATGTTAGGCAGCGTGGCATCAAATAAGCGTGGAAACTGAATATATTCAAGTTCAGCCCCACGCTCTTGGCATAACTTATTTGACTTTTTTATTTCTTCGTCTTCACTGACTTCACTTTCGACCACCCGGAATACAGTTTCAGGTTCCTGCCATCTGCCACCGTAGTTTTGTACGTGCGTATCCGCACATAATATCTCTTCTTTGCCTTTAACCCTGAAATCTTCTTTGAAACCGTTTTGGCTTTGGTATTTCTTATTGTCTTAGCCCCTTTAAAATTCCTGTTCGTGGAATACTGGATTTCGTAACCGCTAATCTGGCTGCTCTGTTTCTTCCACTTTACGATAAGCCCTTTCTTCTTTGGGGTAAGCCTGGAAATGTTGGTTCCCTTGGGCATAATCAGGAAAGTTTTCTTTACCGTCCCTGTATAATTATTCTTGAATATAATGGTTGCTGTTGCCTGTCCAACATTTATGTTATTGCTGTATGTCACGGTATAGTCCGCGCTGTTTATCTGCCTGCCCTGGCTGTCTCTGGCAATAACGGAAGGTTTCTGCGCTTTCCCATTGAAGGTCAGATTCGTCTTAGACAGGCGCACCTGTTCCGCTTTGACGGCAATTGGCTTTTTCTGAGAATCTCCTGTGCCTGTATTGTCGTTTCCTGTGTCACCTGTGCCTGTATCATCCTTGTCCGTATCGTCTTTGTTATCTTCTTCCTCTGCAGCATTTCCTTTGACGATTACCTTATTCATCACGGGCAGGATTTTATCTGCTAATTGATAACCGGTAAGCATTTCCCGGACGATATTTTTCTTATCAACCAGTATTGTCATTGGAAGGCTGATGGTTCCCCACTTGCCGGACATTGAATGGTACATCTTCCGTGCCTCATCATTTTTGCCATCGGCATCCTGGCAAAATACAATCTTCTCGCAGCCGAGGTAATATTGGCTGGCATCCTCGCTTAGCTGAGCATAATAGTCGATAGAACTTCTGATTACCTCCGCATCCGCCCCCTCTATATCTACATAGATGACAGACACCTTCGGGTCATGGACCCAGCTGCTCTCTGCAATGCTCCTTAATGTGAGCCAGGAACTTGCACATGTTGTCCTGCCGAACACCAGCAAAGTCACGTCCTTTGTAGGGAGTACTTTGGAAGAAACCGTATCTCCATCTATCGTTTGGAATGTGTAATCCAGATTGGCAAATGGCTCTATGCTGAAAGTTACCGGGGAATCTATTCCTGGCTGTTCTGTTCCTTCACCCGGATTTTCTGCTTTTGCACATACCGTAATTGCATTATCGCAAGTTCCAAACTCCGTTCCCAAATATGGAATAATTTCATATGTATAAAATGTCCCCGGAATGACAGTGTTATCCGTATAGGTCGTTTCTCCCACCTCTGCTATTGTAAGAAGTTTTCTGTTCTCACCAGCCTTTCCTTCTGTACGATATACAAGATAACCTTCGGCACTGGGAACCTTTCTCCATGAAGCCGTTACACTTCCCAGAATATTATTAACAATTGGCTCCATTGTTGCAGCAAGGTTAATTGTAGAAATGCTATAAGTCCCTTTTTTCACTGCCCAGGAAAATTTCATATCCTTTTTCTTTGGCAATAAATTTGTGAAATATTTCAGTTCTTTCTTCTTGCTATTGAGGATCCCCACGTCAAGGCCTTCTTCTGTGCCCTCCGCAAACTCTCCATCTCCCTTAAACTGAGCTGCCCAGTAATTATCGTACTCCTTTACCCCAGCGATAGAGGAAGCCTTCACATCAACCACCATGTAACCTTGCCTGGGAATTTTGATTTTGTAATACTGCGTATCATAGAGTTTAAATTCTTCCTTGATGCCATCTTTATCTTCATCTATATAAATCCCGCCTGCTGCAGATATCCATTTTTTGTTTTTCATAGATTTTCCGCTTGCTGCAAATGATGTCATCCCAAGCGCCATAGCGCACAACAATACTACGATACATCCTGTCCACAATTTCTTTTTCATTTTGCTGCCCCTTTCTGCCGTTGCGTATTTCTTTGCTTACTTCTTAGTAGTAACTTTCTTCACCTTTGACCAGCCAGAATCCTCACCACCTGTTTGGTAACAAGTACGATAGTAAGATTCTGGGTACGCCCTCTGGAATGGTTATCTGTTCCAGTCCTGTACAGGCATAAAATGCTGCCCGCCCTATCTCTGTCACACTGTCCGGTATGGTTACCTGTTTCAATTCTGCACAACAAGAAAATGCTTCTGCTCCGACAGAAGTCACAGCCTTCCCCTCTATTGCGTCCGGAATCACCACATCTGTCCCGGTTCCCTTATATTCTGTGACAGCAACCGTCTCGTCTTCCAAGACTTCCCAGTCCATTTCCACCGCGTCACCCTCTGCGACCACTCTCGCCTCCTGTACTCCGCTCTCCGTGGAAGCTGCCGACACATCCCCCGGGACTGCCGCGCTGCCTGAAACCAGACAAACGGCAAGAAACATTGCTAATACTCTGTTTTTCATAATTCTTATCCTTTCGTATTTTATTTATATAAAACCCGGTCATTCCCATCTACATAAAACTCCCGGACTCTATCGCTCCCCCTAATCTGCTTTTGATTTATTTGCTATTCCCAGCAGTCATCTTGCAAGTCTCCTCCGCTTTTTTCTGTGAAAAAAGCAAGGCGTTCGCTACCGCAATCACATATTGCTTGTTCTCCCTGGTCAGTAATGCGCACAATGATTTGATATCTTTCCTATCTTCTTCCATAAAAGCTACCCCCTTTTCCATATTTTTCTTGTTAAAATCATTCTATTTGTTATTTTTGCTTTTGTCAAGAATTATTAATTTCAGTTCTTTCTTTTTTGTGTAAAAATTGAGTTCAATATAACAGACCATTCTCTGGTAAATTGCTGATAAATTGCGGCTGCCATTTCTCTTTACAAGCATTTTTCCATATGCTATACTTAGCTGATACTCGATAAAATAAATTTTGTACTTGTTCCGAACACTTCATAACGCACAGAAAGGGGGGAGGCAACATGGAGCCTTATGAACGCATCCGGCAATTGCGGAAAAATATCCTCCATATGACACTTGAGGAATTTTCAAAGAAAATCAATATGTCCCGCTCTAATCTCGGCAATATTGAAACTGGACGCATTTCTCTGACAGAACGCGTCCTTTCAGATATCTGCCGGACATTTCATGTGAACCAAAACTGGGTTCTGGAAGGAAAAGAGCCTGTGCTTGAACAAGACACAGACCCATTGGACTTTGAAATAGAAAAGCTTTATGCTGCTTTGACAGACGATAATAAAAAATATCTCTATGGATATATCCAACGGCTGCTGGAGGAACAGGGGAAATCCCGGGAGCATTAAAAACATGCATGACAACAGGAAAGGAGTGCGTTATGAATACAATTTTAACGGATATGGCAGGCGCCTATATCGAACATTCCGATGTGATAACAGCTTTTACATCCATCGTATACCATCAATTAAAGGACAGCATATGCAGAGTATATCCCGATAATGTCCAATATAAATGGATTGTGGACGGCGAGGAGAAAACCGTTGTCCCTGATGCCACCATCAACTGCAGAGTCCATGCCAAAAAGGGCAATTCTTTCTTCGATATTCCGCGTTTTGTGATGGAAGTTTTATCTGATTCCACCAGAAAATATGACCGCGGTGAAAAAATGAATCTTTACCAACAAATGGAAATTGATGAATATTGGATTGTCGACTGGGAAAAAAGGGAAATAGAAATATATAACCTTGACTACGATGAAAATCAAAATCCCCAATACCACTTATTTAAAACAATTACCAGGCATAATAAAGATGAATTAGAAATTGTACATTTTCCGCATATCAAGATAGATTTTGACGAGTTGTTTAATATCAATTAAGGTTTTTATGCGAACGCTGCCGTTATATCACAAAGGGGAATGCTCTTATTGGCATCCCCCTTTCACGGCCTAATCATTCTTTAATGGTAGCTGTTGATATAGCTTCCGCTCCACCTGTTTACGTTTTTTGCTAATTAATTTTAATGTCTCCACAGCATTTTCTTTTTCCGCTACTTCTTGCAAATCCTCCAATATCGTTAACTGATCAAACAGATAACCATTATATTCTTTCTCATTTATCGGCATACCGTTCACCTCCTATCCTAAGCTAAACAATTCGTCAAAATCAGTTTGCAGATTCTAAAACATAACAAGCTCCAGTTCTTTCTTATTTCCTAATTGGATTTCTATAATCACATTATACCAGATTCAATGCTCTTTTCAAGCTAGCATTTGCCCTTTGGGCGTAACGATATCCATATCAATTTCCGGGAAACTATCATGCAGCCTCGCAAAATACTCCTCACGAGGAAATCAGGCAAATCACTCCTTATCAGGACCTTTCTCTTTGCAATATTTCCTCCAGAAATATACTGAACGGAGCCGCCCGCTAAATCCAGCAAAGCCGCTCCGTCAAACTCTCAACTCACGTTCTGTTATTCTGTGTTTAAACCTCTCCCATCAAGTACTTATACAATCCCTCATAGCGGAACTTGGAAGCATTCCAGGAATAATCGTTGGCCATCGCACGGTCTATCATCTGATTCCACTGGCGCTTCTTGTCAAAGAAAATATGCTTGGAATAATTGATGATATTGAGCATCTCTTCCCCATTGTAGTTAGTGAAAGAGAAGCCATCTCCTACATTATCATACTCATTGTACGGCTGCACTGTGTCCTTCAGCCCTCCTGTCTCACGGACAATAGGAATTGTTCCGTAACGGAAAGAAATCATCTGCGTCAGCCCGCAGGGCTCAAACCTTGACGGCATGAGGAACGCATCTGCAGCGCCGTAAAGCTTATGCGCCAAATCATCAGAATAGCAAATATTTGCAGAAATCTTATCCGGGTATTTCCACGCGAAATGGCGGAACATATTTTCATATTGCGGGTCTCCGGTACCGATTACCACAAGCTGCGTATAATCATCAACAATGCGCTCAATCACATAATTGATAAGATCCAGCCCTTTCTGGTCTGTCAGGCGGGAAATCAGTCCAATCATGTAGCGTTTCTTATCCACAGCCAGACCAAGTTCATCCTGCAGCCGCTCTTTGTTCATGAACTTCTTCTTGCGATGGTTGCCGGCATCATAATTTACATACAGCTTCTCATCTGTCGCCGGGTCATATGCGCCGTAATCAATGCCGTTGACAATTCCCTGCATATCCATATGCCTGGCCGCCAGCAAGCCGTTTAACCCTTCTCCATAGTAATCCGTCTGGATTTCCTGGGCATAAGTATCACTCACCGTGGTAATATAGTCTGCATAAACTAAACCGCCTTTTAACATGTTGGCATCTTTCCTAAATTCCAGCTTATCCGGTACAAACATGTTCGTCGGGAAACCAGTCAGACCTTTGACCGTCTTCACATCCCAGATACCCTGGAACTTGAGGTTGTGGATTGTCATAATAGATTTCATGCCCCAGAAGAACATATCTCCCTGAAACTCTGTGTTAAGGTAAACCGGAATAAAACCAGTTTCCCAGTCGTGGCAGTGGATAATCTGCGGCTGGAATTTAATCAGGGGCAGCATAGACAGCACTGCCTTGTCAAAGAATATGAATTTCTCCATATCAAAGCGGATATCACCATAAGGCAGGAAACAGTCAAAATATTCCTGATTATCAATAAAATAATAGGTGATGCCATCCATCTTGTACCGTAAAATTCCCACGTATTTGTTCTGAATGTAATTTCCACAGCTCATGTAAAAATGAGTCACGTACTCAAACTGATTACGCCAATGCTCCGGAATACAACTATAATTCGGAATCACCACGCGGATATCCCAGTCATTTTTATCAAATTCCTTGGGAAGCGCCCCGCATACATCAGCCAGACCGCCAGTCTTAATAAAAGGTACACATTCAGATGCTGCAAACAGAATTTTTCTCATAATCCATCCTCCATATAATTTTTTCTATATCGTATCCAATGCCTGAGCCAGGTCATCAATGATGTCCTCAGCATTTTCTATTCCTACTGATAACCGAATCAAATCCGGCGCCACCCCTGCTTCCATAAGCTGCTCATCCGTCATCTGTCGGTGCGTATGGCTTGCCGGATGAAGTACACAGGTCCTTGCATCTGCCACATGAGTAACAATTGCAATCAGTTTTAACTTATCCATAAAGCCCACCGATACCTCCCTGCCTCCTTTCAGTCCAAAGGAGATAACCCCGCAGGTGCCGTTCGGCATATATTTCTCAGCCAATGCATGGTACTTATTATCTTCCAGACCCGCATAATTTACCCACGCAACTTTCTCATGGCTATTTAAAAACCCTGCCACCTTTCCTGCATTCTCACAGTGACGCGCAACCCGAAGATGCAGCGTCTCCAGCCCTACATTAAGCAAAAATGCATTCTGTGGAGATTGAATGGAACCGAGGTCACGCATTATCTGCGCCGTTGCTTTCGTGATATATGCTCCCTTGCCAAATTTCTGTGTATAGACAATTCCGTGGTAGGTAGGGTCTGGCTGCGTCAGTCCTGGATACTTGTCTGCATATTTTTCCCAGTCAAAATTGCCGCTGTCTACGATACAGCCGCCTACACACATGGCATGGCCATCCATATATTTTGTGGTGGAATGCGTCACGATATCTGCGCCCCACTCAATCGGGCGGCAGTTGATAGGTGTTGGAAATGTATTGTCCACAATCAGGGGCACACCGTGCTCATGCGCCACCTTGGCAAACTTCTCAATGTCAAGAACCACCAGCGCCGGATTTGCAATTGTCTCTGCAAAAAGCGCTTTGGTATTGGGACGGAATGCCGCGGCAATCTCCTCCGCAGAAGCATCCGGGTCGATAAAAGTACATTCAATGCCTTGCTTTTTCACCGTTGCGCTGAAAAGATTGAACGTCCCTCCATATACCGCTGAGGAACAGACCATATGGTCTCCGGCTTCACAAATGTTGAAAACAGCATAATAATTGGCTGCCTGCCCGGAAGATGTCAGCATTGCCGCTGCTCCGCCTTCCAGTTCACAAATTTTCTGTGCCACAAAATCATTGGTCGGATTCTGCAGCCTGGTATAAAAATATCCGCTGTCCTCCAAATCAAAGAGCCTGCCCATCTGGTCGCTCGTATCATACTTAAAGGTTGTACTCTGATAAATCGGCAGTACACGAGGCTCTCCTTTCTTCGGCTGCCAGCCGGACTGGATACATTTTGTCTCTATTTGATATTCGCTCATCTTGTCTCCTCCTGATGTATTATATTACAGGCATGTCGTGGACATTCCTGCACCCTTTCCCTAATTCTAGCACAAGTGCGCTTATAACGCTAGAAAAAAATCCCAGATGGCAAAGATTCTGTTGCAGTTCAGCTCCTTACTTAAATTGTTTTAACAGCCATTTTCCCCAGGGGGTGAGGTCTCTGCTTCTAAAGCCGGAAGTCTTTTTACAGGAAGATTTTATCAGAGCGGAACTCTCCTCCTTATTGCACAGGCTCCAGCCCACATAACTTATTTTATTTCTCTTAAGGAATTTTATCCATTTGCTGCCCTCCTCCTTATTGAGGCCGCCATTGCCGGAAGCATCTGAAATGCCAAATTCAGACACAAACAAAGGCAGCCCTTTGTCCAGCGCCTTCTGTGCCTTTTCGCGCAAATATTCCCCATGCGTACCGGCGTAGAAATGAAGGGTGTACATCAGATTTTTATACCCTTTTAAAGGGCTGTCTGCTGCAATATCCACGTCCTGAGACCAGGTGGGGGTTCCGATAATGATAATTGCCTTCTTATCTTTCGCGCGGATTGTTTTGACAATCTTCTTGGCATAAGTCCTGATTGTTTCCCAGGAAGTTCCTCCATTAGGCTCATTGCAGATTTCATAAAGCACATTGGTATGGTTTTTATACTTAGATGCCATCTTGCGGAAAAATGCCGCTGCCTGCTTCTCATAGGTCCTGGGATTTCCATCGCTCAAAATATGCCAGTCTATAATAACATACAGTCCCGCCTTGGTGGCATACTGCACTCCCTGGTCAATTCGTTTCTCCAATGCCTTGCGGTTGCTCGCATCTCCTGTACAGTATCCGTTATACTCTGACGTATAAACGGCAAGTCTGACAGCATTGATTCCCCACTTCTTTTTCATCTGCGTGAACGCTTTCTGATTCACATACTCTGGATACCAGGACATCCCATGAGTGCTGACGCCTTTCAGCTGTACTTTTTTACCTCTGGCATTCACCAGCTGGGCGCCTTTCACTTTCAGCGCCGGCAGCTTTGCGGCCTGTACCGGCGCAGTATCCCAAACCAGCACAAACAAAAGCGCCATAAGCCCCACCAGCAACTTCCAGCGCAACGTACTGCTGCGACCAGAGTTTCTGTAAACGCTTCCATTGTCATACCGCCTGTTGTCATTCATAATTTACCTCCTTTTTGCGCTCAAAGGAGGCTGCCATTGGGCAGCCTCCCGGCCATTACTTTTTAATTTTAATTTTCTTGCCTGCACTCCAGCAGGAAACATATTTTGCCTTACCAGACGTCTTATAACATCTGACACGAACATAATACGTTTTGCCTTTCTTCAAGCCGGAAAATGTCTTGGTAACTTTCTTGGCTCCGGCAATTTTCTTTGCCTTTGCCCCTTTAAATTTCTTGTTGACGGAGTACTGTATTTCGTATCCGCCAGATTTTTTATTCTTAGACCATTTCACCTGCAGCTTCTTGCCTTTTACATTCTTAACACCGGTCAGTTTATTGGCTGTCAGACGGATAATTGTCTTTGTCTTGGAAGCTTTGCTCTCCAAATTTCCTTTATAGGCGCTAACTTGATACTGATATGTCGTGCCGTTCTTGCCCTTTACGCCGCTGTCAGTCCAGGAAATCGTGGCAGCTTTGTCTATGGTCTTAACCTTCTGAAATTTACCATTTCCTGCCTTGCGGTAAATATTATAGCCAGAAGCATCGGAAACCTTCTTCCAGCTTACCTTTACACCCTTACTCTCATTGGTTAGAGTAGATAATACCGGGGCAGAAGGCGCTTTGGGCTTATTATCTTCTGCCGTCTCTTTCACCGCATTGCACTGCGTACAGACATTATTGCTGTAAATGTGGTCTTCCGTCTTGTTATAACTGCATACCTTACAGGTAACAGCATGTTTGCCATTCCCGCTATCCTTGTAAACAAGAGAATGCGCTTCATTTTGAACGTCATCGCCATCTTTACATACCTTTAAATGTGTGCCGTCGCCGTTATCCACTGCCTTAACATATTCATGGACATGCGCTGCCCTGAATTCCACTTTGACAACACCAAGCCAGCTGATAACTGGGGCCTGTTTATCCTGTGCCGTCAGCGTATAAGTAACAAGCTGTTCACTGTCTAACGTAAATTTTGTAGAATTTACTAACGTATTTGTGCTGCCATTAAGATTAATCGTTCCAGCAGTCTGTATCTTGGAATCGAAAGAAAGACTTGCTGCCATCGGGCGGTTCTGCCCCCACCATTCCTGATGCCCTGAAAGCAGCTTGTAGCTTCCTGCCGGCAAGGTAAAGGCATAGGACAAAGTCTCGCCCTTTTCATTGTTCTTGCCATAAATTCCGGTAGCCATCATATCAGTCGTATCGTCATATCCCCTGGTCTGGGCATCCTCATCTACCAAACCCCAGGAATTGCTGTCCGTCTTAAGCTGGTCAGAGACTTTATTTAAGAGTTTCCCGCCAACCTGTGCTTTGACAGTCTCATAAGGCTCCGTCGTAGCATTGCTTTGCGGTGTCCCCTCCACACTGTCAATAAAGTACACCGTGTTTGCCGGAATCATAATTTCAACCGGAACAGTAACTACCAGCGGAAGCCCCAATGCACTTGTGCCTCCCAACACAGTTCCGACAATGTATGTTTTCTCAAACTCTGTCCCATCAAACTGTGCCTCCAGTCTGTTCCATACTACATCTTTATTAACAGTCTTACCTGCAAAAGTCACTACCTCTACCTGTTTTGGCAAAGTCTGTACTGCATTTTCCACTTTATCTGCACATACGTATGGTATTGACGGAATCTCTGTCTTGACAGACTGCAACGCGTCGCCGTTTACCCCTAAACGTGCCGACAAAGCATACAAAGCATCAATCTGCAATTTTCCTGCCTTCACAACCACTTTAACCTCATGCTCACCATCCGGCAAATCTGCCAGACTATAAACTTCACCACGGACAGGCGCCGCATGAGTTCCCGTATTTTCTGCTTTTAGCACACCATCTACATAGATATCCAGTTTCGCCGTGCCATCGTTCGTGCCAAGAATTGCAAATCCGCTGCCCTTAACCGGAAAGCTGAAAGAAGCGTTTGCCGCACTGGTGACAGACATCGTGCGGTACCAGTTATCAGCGCTTCCGCTGCCAGGATTTTCTATCTTCCAATTCCCTTCATAGGCAACCGCATCATCCTGTCCGTCTATCATGCTTAAGGCATAGGGAATCCCACTGCTTACTGTCTCTACAAGCAGATTGTCAAAATATACCTGACTCCATGTAGAGCTAAGTTTCACACGCCCAGAAAGCATCGGCACATCATCCTGATAGCTAAATACAACCTGCCCATTAATAATTATGCTGACAGTATCTCCCAATGCGCCAACTTTGAGATTATATTTGCCATCTGCATTCTTAGGAACGGAACCCCCAGTAATTCTCTTATTGATACGGTGCAGCCGCCATTCACCTTCCCTGCTAATGCTCAGCGTATATCCACTGTTATCCCAGTTCATGCCAGACTGGGACCTGACTGTCAGACGCGCCCATGCCTCCGCTGATGATTCGGGAATCTCAACATCAACAGAAGTTGCATAATCCATCCAGCGGAAATCTCCGACAATCGTAGAGGGGTCTCCGCCGTTCCACTGTGCAACGCCATCCGCCAATTCCTGCTTCAATCTGCCGTTTTCCACCACCCAGGCGCCATGGGCATCCAGCATATAACGCGGTTCATTTCCACGTTCTGCCAGATAATTAGCAGGTTCTTCCTTATATTCAAAATCATCGGCATACAATACATTGTCCGTGGTCACGCCATTTATCTTCCCTGACTTATCAGTATCCAATACGGCGCGGTCCTCATTATGGATATCATCCTTGGGCGCACGTTCCGGCTCTGTGTCCAAAGTAGTAGCCGTAGATACGCTGTATGCCGGAACCGTCAGGTTCCAACTATCCGCTTCCTTAACAATCTCTCCTTTATCCTGCAGGTACTTGTCGGTCTCGGTAACCCAGAGATTCAATTTTTCCGCCGTTACATTCATATCCTGGGCAGAAATATGGAAAGACTTCTCATTCTGGGTATTATTTACAATCACCACTGAGAAATTCTTCTTATCTGGTGAAGCAAGTGTCATATAGCCCGCATTTCCATTGATTCCTGCCGTTGCATGTTCATTATCGGAACCTGCGAAAGCCGGTGAGGTGGCGCCTGGGATTGCCCGCCAGATATCGTTGGCAGCAGGTTCGCTGTCCTCCCAGCCCATCTTGGCAAATTTGGCAAAGTGCTCCAACATATAAAGCGCCGGATCATAGTGAATATAACCGCTCCAGGGATCCCTCGCACTCAGAAGTTCCTTATGTCCATACTGGATTCCCTCATAGAAAGAACCAATCGCCGGCTGGAACATATAATGGGTACGGCGGGAGGAGGCAAAAGCAGTGATGAAACTGTCCATCAATGCCAATGGACTCTGATAGCCGCCGATAGAATCTGCACCGTATTCAATCTTCTTATTCTCCTGCAGTTCTGTGTAGCCAAAGGTTGCGCAGCCCTCACTATACCACACTTCTTTATCATCCACATCTGCCATCGTCACATAATCATCCGTGGCATTGGTGCGGTAATGGAAACCGATGATATCAACGGCATTATACAAATCATTGTCTTCACGCATGGCTGGCACAATCTTAAGCCCTTTATTTTCATCCGAAGCAATAATACGGATATTTTTATACGCCGTCTGCGCTTCGCCATCTATGTAAGCTGGAAATTCCGTCTCTCCCTTGACGCGGTCAGAGAACCACTTGATAAAAGCGGTATCCGGGTTACCGGTCTCATTCTTGTCTGGATTGATAAAATCAACCATATAACCATATTTCTCATAGGCATCAAAGACAGTCTCCTTATACCATTTATATGCAGCTTCATAACCGCCGCCGGTGCTTGACCAGGTCTTGTCCGCCACCCACTTGGGCATCTCCCAACGCAGGATACTGACTTTAACGTTAGGATTGATTTTCTTCGCATCTGCCGCCATCACAAAACCAGGAGAGCGTGAGGCATCTGCATCTTCAGTTTCATAACGCATTGTACATGCCTCTGCCCCGGTGGAGTTATTGCCGTCATTGCCCATTTCCATCTTGATATGGGTAAACAAGGGATAGTCCCCGCCAAACAAATACTCCATCATCTCATTATATTTGTCTGGATTCTCATATTTGTAATCTAAGAGCAGGTTGCTGGTACTGTTACCGTTCAGCATACCAAACCCTTTGTAAGTCAATCCATTGATATTCTTTGCTGCAGCTTCGACATCGCTTCCCTTGATGGATACCTGATAATCAGGAACGTCATCCTTCTGCTGCTTACGATATGCTGTCTCCGCCTTTGCTGTAGCTTCATCCAGCACGGAATTGCCTATCACAAGATTGTCATACCTCCCCTGCTGCAGGTAATTTGTACTAAAGCTGCGGGCCAGCGTTGCCGTCAAATCGCTCATCGCACTGAGTTTAAAGCCGATATCTGCGACCTCACCGGCTTTCTGCCCATTGACATAGACAATCACGTGCCCATTTGCGCCATCTTTTTCCTCATACGTCATGGCAATAGCATTCCAGGCATCTTTCTGTACGCCTGTCAGTTCTGTCATATTGGCGCTCGCACCTCCTCCTGCCACGGAAGTCCCATAGCCTAGTTTGCCGGAATACGTCAGCAGATGGATATTATTCTCAGCTTTACCGATAGACAAAGCAGCACGCTTATCTTCTGTGCCTTCATTATCGGCAGTGGGACTATCCTGCCGTACATCCAGCAGGACCGTAAAAGCTGTCCTGGCAAACAGGTCCGGCGCATTGTTGATTGAAGCATGTCCTTTGTTCTTATCATTCCATTGCGTGGTCACATCAATCGCTGTGCCAAATCCTGCCATCTGCACGGCCGTTGCCAACTCTGCCACAGTAACGCCGCCATTATCCTCCAGCGGATTGCCAAAACCGTTTGGCAACGTCGGTTTGTCTGCTCTTGCTCCCACTGCCGTCTTTGCCGCCTCATTGAGTTCCTGTGCATGAACCGAGTCCATCACAGGGAACGAGACTGTCATGACCGCCGCCAGGGCAAGGCTTAGAATTCTCTTTCCTTTGATTCTCATAAAAGCATCCCTCTCAGGTTTAAATGGTTTTCTGGTATCCAACCTTTGCATACCTTTTGTGGATTTTCCACATATTGATATAATTATAAACTGAAAACTAGTAAGAAATCAACAGAAATTTGAGAATTTAAGAATAGTATTTTGTATAACGTTACTGTTCATAGATAAATCATTCCTTGCCAAAAGCGGGACTGTCGCACTAATATATACCTGTAAATTAATGCGACAGCCCCGACAATGGCATAAAGATTGCCTTTATTCATCCCAATTATGGTATACCGCCTGCACATCGTCATCTTCGTCTAAAAGATCCAGTGTTTTCTGCAGGTTCTTGATAGCAGTCTCATCCGTCAGTTCTACCCAGGTCTGGGGAATCATCGTTACCTCTGCAGATACCATGGTAATGCCTGCCTCCTCCAACTTCTCACGGACAGCGCTGAAATCATCCGGAGCGGTAATCACCTCGTAGCTGTCTTCTTCCTCGCTGAAGTCTTCTGCTCCCGCATCAAGCGCAGTCATCATTAAATCATCCGCATCCATCCCGCACTCTTCTTTGTCAATGATTATCTGACCTTTCTTGTCAAACATATAAGACACACAGCCCGGAGTCCCCACATTTCCGTATCCCTTGGTAAACGCACTGCGCACATTGGCAGCCGTCCGGTTCTTATTATCTGTCAGCGCATCAACAATGATTGCCGTTCCATTGGGACCATACCCCTCATAAGATACAAACTCATAATTTACAGAACTGGCATCCCCGGCGGCTTTCTTGATACCGCGGTCGATTGTATCATTGGGCATATTATTGGCCTTTGCCTTGGCAATCACATCACGCAGCCTGCTGTTATTAGCTGGGTCCGGACCGCCCTCTTTCACGGCAACGGCAATTTCCCTTCCAATGATTGTAAAAATCTTACCCTTCGCCGCATCGTTTTTCTCTTTTTTATGTTTAATATTTGCAAATTTAGAATGTCCTGACATTTGTTCTCCTCTTTTCTCTTCCTGTTTCATCCTTCCCTGCCGTTTGCTTACTGGCAGTTATCGTTTTCAATCTCATTTCCTTGCTCTGAAATTTTCGCTACCTTTACGGTATGAATCATCTTATCCCTTACCGCTGACACCTGGAAATTCCAGCCCTGATATTCCAGCTGGAACCGCTCATGGTCCGCAGGAATCTTACCGATGAGGAATATAAGAAATCCATTTAAGGTTTCAAAGTCCTGTTCTTCAATAGATATCTGCAGAAGCCCGCACACTTCGTCAAAAGACGCCATGCCGCTCATAAGATAGCTTCCGTCCTCTTGATGGACAATCACTGTCTCCTCCTCATCATACTCATCAAAGATATTGCCCACAATTTCTTCCAAAATATCTTCCATTGCTACGATTCCGGCTGTCTGACCGTATTCGTCCACTACAATAACCATATGATTTTTCTGGGACTGCATCATCTTAAATAAATCATTGATGTTCCTTGTCTCTGGGATGAACATAGCCTCCCGCACAAGATTAGGGATATCCTGCACCCTCCAATTGAGGTATTCCCCCTTGCGGCTCTCAATCATCACATCTTTCATATGTATAATGCCTATGATGTTGTCGATATCTTCACGATATACCGGAAACCGCGAATTATTTCCATTTAAGACAAACTCCAGCACCTCGCTAAGCTGCATGTTCCCATCGATTGCCGCAACATTTTTGCGATGTGTCATAATATCCTTGGCTTCCTTATCGTCAAACTCAAAAATATTGTGAATCATCTCCGCTTCACTTTCCTGCAGCACCCCTTTCTCATGTCCCTCATTGACCATGGAGATAATCTCCTCCTCAGTCACATCATCAAAGCTGGCATTGGGGTCTACCCCTGCAACACGCACGGCAAGATTTGACACTGCCTCTGCAAGAACAGTATACGGTTTTATGGCAAAGACCATTGTGCGGATAATGCCAACCACGGCAAACAACCATTTTTCTGATTTCCTTGCCGCAATTTTCTGCGGAGCAATAAGACCCAACACGGCAAAAAGAAATATACCCAGCACGGCAGCAATGGCATAACACAGAATCCTCAGGGAAACTGCCGACCCTTTTTCCAGAAAACTTATAACCAAAGCGTTCCCCAGCAGACGTATCAGGTAAATTCCAAATATACTGCTGACAAATGCCGTCATAATCTGTATCGCATGTCTGACCCTATAAGGGTCATCCTTCACCGTTAGCAGCCAGGAAGCATGTTTGTTCCCTTCCTCAGCTCTCTTCTGTATCTGGCTCTCACCGGTTTCTTCCAAAGCCGTGAGAAAACCATACAACAGTCCATTTACAATCGTCAACACCAAAAATACCACTATCCCTATGGCAGGACTCGCGCCATCATCCATACTTTTGAACTCCTTTTTCTCTCTGTACTCTTCTGCCGATTCCAGCAAACACTTGAAATATACCATTTTGCCGTATATTAGTCAAGATTTATGTATACAATTCCAGACTGATTTCAAGCGCTCTGTCGACTTTTTTTAAAACTTCGCTGTCAAGGCGGCATACTTTGTCCTTTAATCTCTGTTTATCAATCGTCCGCAGCTGTTCCAGCAGCACAACAGAATCTTTCACCAAATCATATTTTCCGGCTTCCAGTTCCACATGGGTGGGAAGCTTAGCTTTATTCATCTTTGATGTGATGGCTGCACAGATTACTGTGGGGCTGTGCCGGTTGCCGACATCATTTTGTATAATCAGAACCGGACGGATACCGCCCTGCTCTGAGCCCACCACCGGGCGTAGGTCTGCATAATAAATATCTCCTCTATGGATAATCACTTTTCTCACACTCCAAAACTTTATAGGCTGTTTCCTATTATTCCCAATTTTTTCGTGTGTATTCTTTGAATTTCCCCATTTTGTAATTTATAGTGCCAAAGGCAGCAAGACCTTTTGGCACTAAAATATCAGTTATTATAAAAAATGGAGAAACTCAAAGTGTATTCAGATTTACTCCCCAAAATAATCTTTCGTCTCTGTGATTTTTTGGTTTTTCACATAGACGCGCGGTATTCGTTTGCCCAAATCACAGGCAAATTCATAATTAAACCTGCCGGAAAGCTCCCCTATCTCCTCCATGGTAATCGCCTCTTCACCGTCCCTCCCCACCAGGACAACCATATCCCCTTCCTTTGCCTCAGGAATGTGAGAAACATCCACCATAAATTGGTCCATGCAGATTCTTCCGCAGATGGGGGCGCGTTTTCCATGAATCAATACATAGCCTTTGCCGGAAAGACTTCTCGGATAACCATCCCCATAGCCGACTGGTATGGTTGCAATCCGCTGTTTTCTTTCCGTCTGATAAGTCGCCCCATAACTGATGGTCCGCCCTGCCTCCAAGTCTTTGAGAAAGACAATCGTACTCTTTAAAGAGAGTACCGGC
>CAJUHY010000015.1 GCA_910585895.1 uncultured Lachnospiraceae bacterium | reverse complement strand
CGCACGGCTGGGGGCCGTGAGGTCGCAGGTTCGAATCCTGTTACCCCGATTTTTTCTTTATTATACAGGGTTTTCTGCTATTGCAGAACGTTTGCATTTTGATTACCTTTTTGCCAATCGGAGATACTGTCTCCTCTTTGATAACCTGAGTATTTATAATATCTTTAGTTACCATACCAACCATCAAACGTTTATCTTGCATTTCTGTAATATCATATGTACAGTACTGTTCATTCACTTCCTCGTATGACCTAATATTGAAGCTACAACTGTAGTAGATACCGCATTACATTTCAATTTAGAAAAAACGTCCTTCTGTATGCATGTATGCTTTTATAAGGAATGCCTATCTGTCAATGGCATATAACGTTCTTTTCCGTTTTTAGTAGAGCCAATCCAATACTCCTTTGTCTCTCTATTATACTTTTCTGACTTGTTCACAACTATCATTCCATTTTTAATGCCTTCCCATATCAGGGCAGCTATCTCTCCAGCTCGGAACCCTGTCAGACCTGCAAACTCTACCGCATATGTAGGTATATAATCTGGATGTTTCTGATAGTCTAAATAAAATTGTGCATACAACATTTTAAATTCATTATTAGTTATTGTTCTTTGCTCCGGTGTTTTTACTTTCCTTGTACAACTACCTCTGCACATTTTTACTGCGCATTGGTAGTTCCCATTCTAAACATTATTAACTTTTCAAACACCCGGATTCTCCCCATCAGAAACTAATCTAATAAATTCATCCGGTAATACCGCTTTGATTTTTGATCCCTGATAATCCTTTATGTTTCTTGTTACAATGTAATCCATTCGGTTACGGACTGCACAATAGGAAACAACTGCATCTTCATAATCTTTTATGTCTGGCAATAATGCTTGTCGGCAATCTTCAGAAGTAACATCCAAAATATAAAACAGCTCAAATAATTTGGATATGGCTTTTTTTGCTTGCTCTGAACTATGCATATGCTTTCTCATTAAATAGTAAATGTCTGTAGCGGAACTTGCGGTAATATATAAATCCTCTATCTGATTGGCAGCAAACATAAATATTTTTTCTGCTGATTCTCTGAATGGCTCCCTTCCCGTCAATGCATCTATGATTATATTTGTATCAACTAACGCTTTCATTATTTATTATCCAGCCTTTCATTCCGTGCAGCTTCAATGTCAGCATCCTTTGGCAGTATACCAAATAACGACTTTGCCGTTTCCACCCTGTTTTGATATGGATTTGTCAATTTGGCAATTATTTTCCCATTTTTAGTAATATAAATGTCTTCCTGTGCAGAAAGCAGCAAGTATTTGCCTAAATTCTGTTTTAATTCTGTAGCTGTTATGGACATATCATCATCTCCTTTTCGCACTATCATTATATATTATTTGTACGATTATGTAAATATATTTGTGCGGTTTTTTACTATTTCATTAAGAAATGATTTCGCTGTGCCATTTTGGCATATCTGCATCTTATCTATATTTACCATGAAATGCATGTTTTATTTTAGCTGTGAAATGGTATGGCTGTAGCATGATATTTAGATTATGAAAATGCCCTGTATGGATTTTTCATGCAGTGTGGGAATGTGTACTGATGGGATGAAAAATGCTTAGAGTGGAGTTATGGTTTATTATGATTATATGGCTTGTCACGATAATAATAAAATTATCTATAAATCAGCCAATACTATTTCCATTCACAAGAATATTTGATAATATTATTTTATAACATGAAAGGAACTATCTATGAAAACATCAACTAAAAATACTATAATCACCGGCACTATAGCACTGATTTATTCTGTCATTAGTATAATCGGAACAAATGAATATATTAACTCTAATCAAGAACAAAATCAAAATATAACTGTATATATCAACGGTGAAGAAATTCCTGTCGATTCAAAATATATCCAAAATCAAGAAACTCGTATAACTGAATTAGAGCAAGTAGTTAATCAATTATCTAATAAAAAAGAAACTGTTCCTAAATCTGAAAATGACATAGCTAATTCTATAAAAAATGAAAAATCAAATGAGATTTATTTAAATGAATTAAGCGTTTATAATTTTCAAAGTGTTAATGATGGAGAATGGCGTTCTGAAAATATACCTGAGTGGAAATTCAACGTTGACAAAACTGCATCTGGAGACACCTATAAGAATGCGGTAAAAATGAGAACTACCCTAAATGATGCTAAGTCTTTTGTCGTGGATTATTATTTACAAAAAAATATACTATATTTAATGGAAATTACATTCTTGATGAGGAAAGCAAATCAACTCCTTCTGTAGCAACATTAAAAATATATGGAGATGGCAATATATTATATGAATATAACAATATAACAGGTGGATTTCCGGCACAAAATACGGGGAATATTGATGTTACAAATGTTAATATATTAAGATTTGAACTTACAAGTGAATCTGGAGGAGTAGGAGATTATAATAATTTTGGAATAGTATTTTATAATACATATTTAAAATAAATCTTCCAATAAAACAATTTATCCACAAGCCCGCCCACTAATCAGGACTGGCTTTATATATACCTGTAATTCTAATTCATATTTTTCGGAATATTGTCTTATCCTGTCGAATATGATAGAATATCAATAGTCAGATTAGAACAACGTAGGGATAGTCTGGTGATTGTACTTTCTGGGAACGGAAAGGAGTACATATGAATACGTTAGAAATTTTGACGTTGCTGTTAGTTGTTTTTGCAGCCTTAACATATCTCGACAATCACCGTAAAAAGTAAATTGGCTACCTCCTACGGCAATAGGAAGTAGCCTGTGTAACTCGTAAACTTTGTTTATTAGTTTCCGGTGACAATCATCGGACACAGCAAATATCCTTTGATTGTTTCTAATCTGATTATAAACGATACACTTGAATATTTCAAGTTGCAGTTTAGGAAATGAGGGTGTTTGTTTAGAAGGTTTGATTCCTGATGATGATTCTGTTCGACTGCTGAGCTACAAATTGGAGGATCTGGATTACAGTTTACTGTATCAGGCTTACTCTGCCAAAGGCAGAAATCCAGCAGTTGACCCAAAGACCATGTTCAAGATTCTGACCTATGCTTATTCTCAAAACATTTATTCTTCGAGAAAAATCGAAACTGCCTGTAAACGGGACATCAACTTTATGTGGCTGCTTTCCGGGCAGAAAGCTCCTGAACACAGCACGATCGCTCGTTTTCGTACCGGCTTCCTTGCAGATGCCTGTGAAGATCTTTTTTACCAGATGGTAAGAAGATTGGAAGATGCAGGGGAACTGTCAAAGGAAACCGTATTTATTGACGGAACAAAGCTAGAAACCTGTGCGAACAAATATACATGTACAGATTGCAGTAGACAGTGAATATATCGTGGCAGCAGATATTTTTCAGGACCGGAATGATGTCTGGACATTGGTTCCTTTTTAAAGACACTGAAAGAGAAGCTGGGTTTCCGTTATCCAGGTGTAGCAGCTGATTCCGGGTATTATGGACTTCAAAGTCATTGTACAGTATTCCATTTTTCCATGTAGAGTCAAATAAGTAACCCTTATTACGCCTTTAAAGAACTGCCTTTTCTGGAAGACAAAGGCTGGGAGAGAAATTCTTCATATTGCTGCAAAGCCTTATTATAAATGGAACTTGGAACTACCCATTTATTCCCTGATTCCCGAATCATTCCGTTCTGTACAATACACTTTGTCTCATTGAGGGTAAATTCCCTGCTCGTGTCTATACCCAATTCCTGAAGAAAGCTCAGCAACATGGGCGTATGTTCCGGCCAAATGAGACAGGAAGAACACTGTTGGTCTGCAAAATGGATTAAAGCGTTCAGTCCATATTCCAAATGACGGATCTTCTCATCATCCGCTGCACTTCCAGTTCCATATCCAACTGTCTCTATGTAATCTTCCTGCACTTTTAGTTTATAACCGTTTCCCAAGTCAAACACATCGCCCACAGCGATATTCATGCTGTTAGTTTCAGGGTCATATGCTTTTGACTGGTGCGTCTTATATGGGCTTTTTATATCTTCCCATCTGGGAGGCAGCAAATGTGTCGCCGCCACATAAGCAGTCAGGACTTTTTTTCCATTTACACTATAAGAAGACTCCTCGCCATTGACAATCTCACAGGTAATTTCATACTCAACTTTATCCGGTTGAAACCAGTTCCTTCCCCATGAACCGTTTAAGTCAATTAATCTTTCTATATTATGTTTTTTCAAATCATCGTATCCATTGAGACTTTGTGACGAGCCTCCTGATAATGTTCCGTTGAAATAATCCACAAATTCATCTGCTGAACCATTTTTGGATGACAGCTTTCCTGTCTGTGAATTATAAATATAGGTCTGAACAGACCCGATTCCAGTAATGCCCATATGCAATCTCCTTCCTGTTCAAAAAATGTGACATATTTTTTTCATTGCTACCTCCTTTCTCGGTAGCATTTTACCATGTAGATTCTTCTTATGCCGTTCGTTGTAAAAATTGGCATATGCAACTGTCAAAAATAACCCTTTGCTCCAAAAATACAGAAACTTCCTACTTTTAGGCCCTTCCATTTAATCCTTTTCCGGAAGATATACGATAATCTTTACACAAAAGTATTTCCCATCAGGATTGATTTCCATAACACCGTGATACTTTTCAACAATTTTCCTCACACTCTTTAATCCGAATCCATGTCTTTGCTGATCTTTCTTTGTAGAGTAAAACTCTCCCTTCTCTATAACTTTTTGGGGAATCCATGTTCCAGAAAAACTGTTTTCTATTTTAATTTTTAAAACTCCCTGTTTTAACCCAATTTCAACATCCAGTATTTTCTCTTCTGTTTTTTCCGCTGCTTCTATGGCATTCTCTAACAAATTTCCCAAAATAATGTTGATGTCAAAGGAGTGACTGATTTCCTCTGGAATCTGTATTTTGGCGTTGACAGAACATAAAGACTTTTGGGCTTTCTGGAGCATATAATTTAACAGGCTGTCTATCTCTACATTTCCTGACGACACAATTTCACCCGGAGGCTGCATAAAAACTTCCATGTCCTCAATATATTCCAGTATCTCAGCGGTTTCACGTTTTACCGCCAACAGCTTCAATTCATTTAAATGATGTTTCATATCGTGTTTTAAGAGATTGATATTCTCCTCGTTTTGAAGGATGATTTCTATCTGGTTCATATATATTTGTATTTCTCTTTTGAGAGTTTCATTTTCATAATGCTGGGCAAACGATTTCAAGAGCATATTGTATAGATATAAAAGCAGAAAATTAATAAATAGAAAACCAATGCTTACAATTAACAGAACCGTTTGTGAACTGCTTTTTACATACATTAACAGGCCAAATATAACAATACTGGATACCGGAACCAGCATCATTGCCAGAGGCAGATTTTGTTCTGCATTTTCATCTTTTCGATAAATAACAATTTTTTCTGTCAACAGCTCGCACATACAAAAGAAAAACACTGTTATGACAGCATAAAATTCATTGATATCCCGCCCATACCTGTATTCTACAAAAGGCAGGGTTGCCACGGTATCACATATTATATCAATTAAATATACGGAACATCCTATAAAAAGACTTTTCTTAAAAGATTTGTGATACATAAATGTAAGAAGAAAAATGCCGGATATATTCACAGCCAGGTTGACCCATGCAGAATGAAAAGCGAGATAACAGCCTGTGTTTACCAGAAAATAAATCAGGAAAGCCAATGCTCTTGCTGATGTTTGCCAATTATTCTTTGGCAATGAGCCCTCTGCAAATATTTTTATGTATTTGTAAATAAGGAACACACGGAACATATTGGTTAATATACAGATAACAAAATTTACCATAACCCCCCCTTTTTTATCTCTCCCTCAATATTCTTTCCCGGATCTGTTTGCGGTTTGCTTTGCTTATTGGCAAAATGGTTCCATCCATTAACTCCAGAGCGTCATAAGCATAGTGCAGCACATATTCTGGATTTACGATATAAGAGTGGTGGATGTTCAGAAAACTGTCAGACAGCTTTTTAGACACGTCCCGCAGCTTTCCATAAAACTCCTGTTCCCCATAGGTTGTAAATATCTTAATCTTTCTCCCTTCACTGGAAAAATAAAGGATACTTCCATAAGACATGTAGTAAAAATCATGTCCAATTTGAAATTCAAATTTTTCCATGTTTTTCTTGATGATTTTAATTGCAAGCTCTAATGCTTCGTCTATGTCTTGCTGTGCAATCGGTTTAACAAGAAAATCCATTGGCTGTGTTTTAAACAATTCCCTTGCATAAGAGGATTTTCCAGAAATATAGATAATCTGCATACTCCTGTCTTCCAGACGGTTGCGTATAAAATCTCCTGCCTCAATGCCTGTCATTCGGAATAATTCAATATCCAAAAACAGAATATCATATTCCAATATTATACATGGCCATCTCCACATTTAAATAATTAAGTAAATCTTCTGCTATTAGCAGTGTAATACTAATATCGTCAACAATATTTCTTGATAATACCTTTTGCCGTCCTAATAAACAGGCACACCTTATGTAGAAAAAGTACTTCTGTAAAAAGAATGGGTAAATCTTTCATAATACTGAGAGATTTACCCATTTTAAAAATGACAAATAAAAAACTATGAACCTTGAGGAATGGAGGGGGTTTTACTTTGTTCTGAAAACTTATTATCCTCTGGTCCTCTCAATATCCATAATACTCTCCACCTGCCTGAGTTTATCTACCAGGCTGTTCAGCTCATCCCTTCCTTTCGTTCTGAATGCCAGCGTGATGGTTGCCACTCCCTGCTTGCTGGTGGAAGAATGAACCGAATCAATATCTATCTGACGCTCGGAAAGGACTTTCGTGATATCCACCAAAAGACCAGTCCGGTTGTTGCCATAGAGTTTAATCTCCGCCATATAACATCTGTCACTGCATTCTCCGGTCTGCCATTCTGCATCCAGAAGACGCTCCCTGTCTAATTCCGAAAGGTTAGCGACATTGATGCAATCGGTGCGGTGAATGGAAATGCCCCGTCCTCTGGTAACGAACCCAACAATCTCGTCACCCGGCACCGGCGCGCAGCAACGCGAAAAACGCACTGCCATATCATCAATCCCTTTCACAACAATTCCGCTCTTAGAATGTGCCTTACCGTGCCGCTCCTTATTGCTGCCGGAAGCTGAACTGCCCGCACTGCTCTCTATGATTTTGAGCACATCATCATCCGTAAGCGCAAGAGAATGGTCTTCCTTGTAGTATTCCAGCATCTTATTGATTATCTGCCCCTCTTTGAGACCGCCGTGCCCTATGGCGGCCAACACAGATTCCCAATCGCGGAACCCATATTTATGCATGATACGGCTCTGATAAGAAAGCTGGTTCACATCCGGCCAGTTAATTCCTTTTGATTTACAATACTGTGCCAGCAATTCTTTCCCTTTGGAAATATTTTCTTCCTTAAATTCACTGCGAAACCATTGATTAATTTTATTCTTAGCCTGGGTACTTTTGACGATATTAAGCCAGTCACGGCTGGGTCCCCTGGAATTCTGGGAGGTTAAGACTTCGATGCGGTCGCCATTTTGAATGACATAGTCAATATTAACCAGCTTGCCGTTCACCTTGGCGCCAATCATCTTATTGCCCACAGCAGAGTGAATACTGTACGCAAAATCTATAGAAGTAGAACCCTTAGGCAGATTCTTGACATCGCCTGAGGGTGTAAAACAAAATACCGTATCGGAAAATAAATCTAAATCGCTTTTCAGCAGGCTCATAAATTCCCGGTTGTCAGACATGTCTTTCTGCCATTCCAGTATCTGCCTGAGCCAGCTCAGTTTCTCCTCTTCCTGCATCTTTTCTTCGGTTTTGTTGCCATTGGCAGCTTCCTTATATTTCCAATGCGCAGCGATACCGTACTCCGCCGTACGGTGCATCTCAAAAGTACGAATCTGTATCTCAAAAGGCTGCCCGCTCGGACCTATGACCGTAGTATGCAAAGACTGGTACATATTAGGCTTAGGCATGGCGATATAATCTTTGAACCTTCCCGGAATCGGTTTATAAAGTTCATGAATTACGCCAAGAGCTGCATAACAATCCTTCACAGACTTCACAATAATACGGATTGCAAATAAATCAAAAATCTGGTCCAGAGTCTTATCCTGGTTGACCATTTTCTTGTAGATACTGAAGAAATGCTTGGCGCGGCCATCAATCGCTGCCTTAATCCCCCCCTCTGAAATGTGCTGCTTTACCTCTCCCACCAACTGCTGCACATATTCTTCCCGCGTACTTTTGCGGAGGGCTATCTTTTCCACCAAATCATAATAAGCTTCCGGCTCAAGATATTTCAGGGAAAGGTCGTCTAATTCTATCTTAATCTTGGAAATTCCCAGACGCTGTGCAATGGGCGCATAAATGTCCATCGTTTCACGCGCCTTCTCTTTCTGCTTTTCCGGTCTCATATACTTGAGGGTACGCATGTTATGGAGACGGTCGGCAAGCTTAATCAAAATTACACGGATATCTTTCGCCATCGCCAAGAACATTTTGCGCATATTCTCCGCCTGAACTTCAACTTTATCTGCAGCATAGGGCAGCTGTCCCAGCTTGGTGACGCCGTCCACCAAAAGCGCCACTTCCTCACTGAACTCTTTGGCAATCTCCTCTTCCGTCATGACTGTATCCTCCACCACATCATGAAGGATTCCCGCCACGATAGTTTCTTTGTCCAGTTCTAACTCAGCAAGGATGATTGCCACGCACAGCGGATGGATGATATATGCCTCGCCTGATTTGCGCACTTGCCCCTCGTGCGCCTCATCCGCAATCTTGTATGCTTTTTGAATTAACGAAATATCCGTAGAAGGATGATAGCGTCTCACACTCGCAATCAATTCATCATAGAGGCTTTCCGGGCTCACAAACTCCTTGGTTGGTTTAATATGGTCTGCCTGCACTTCCACTTCCTGCTGTTTTTCCAATTGAATATTCTTGTTATCTTCCATAAGCATCTCACCATCCTGCCTATTCTGCTATCCTCGTAAAATTGTAGGTAATCTCCATTATAGATAATATTTTAAGAAATTGCAATCATTTCTTTATTTGAGTTCCCTCATTTTGTAATTCATAGCGCTTTTTGTGCAAGATGTCTATGCTGCCAAAGGCAGCAAGACCTTTTGGTATTAAGATATCAGTTATTATAAAAAATGGCAAAACTCAAGTTTCTATGCTTTTGTGTATCTCTGCAGCAGTTTTCCCTGCACTTTAAGCTCTTCCTGCCAGATAAAACCTAAATTTTGGACCAGATGGATGGACACCTGATTATCTTTGTGAATCAGGCAATGCACCTCCTCAAATCCCGTTTCATTCTCTGCAAAACGCAAAATTTCCCGGCAAAGTTCCGTGGCATAACCCTGATTCTGAAACTCTTCACCAATCACATAACCCATTTCCAATGCCGGCTTCCCATGCAGCTGCAGACTGTTTAAACCCGCACGTCCAATTAATTTCCCGGTAACTTTATCAACCGCCAGCCACATGCCATAGCCATAGAAATGATACATATTCTCAATATATGCCCTGGTATATTCTTCCTCCTTCTTCCGGTCTTCGTACAAACCTTCCATATACTGCGTGATGCTCTTTCCCTGGTACATCGCATATAAATCATCCAAATCCTCCAGCGTCATCTCCCGCAGGAAGCACCGCCGTGTCTCTATCACAGTCCAGGGAATGCCATGCTTTCTCTGGTACACACGCTCTAAGAAATGAAAATCGACTTCCTCAAAATTCTCCACCAGCATTTTCGCCTGTGAGAGCTTCTGCCCGGGAATCTGTGGATTGAGGTAACCAAGGCTTGCCATCTCCATCCTGTCTATTATAGAAAGAACACGGTCGGTTGAGGCAAGCAGCAGGCAATGCTCTGGCTGCAGCCGATGGAGTTCCAAAATTACCTGCAGCTTCTTTGGGCTGTCTGCTGCGAACATGTCAAGGTTAATTATCTGCACGCCATAGCGATACAAACCGTCTAAAAGCTCCGTGAGGCCATCATCCATAACAAAACGCTCCGGGTCATCTGCCTGTGCGATATTCAGTTCGCGCATGGAAAGTATCAGCCCCCGCAGTTTCCTTTCCGTCTCCAACTTAAATCACGCTCCTCGCTTTTAAATTCTTTGCTGATAGTTCTCATTCATCAGAACCTGCCAATTTCAGCACTTTAAATCCAATATCCAAAGCTGCATTTTCCCCGGAATACTTCGCCTTAATCTTATCACCGGCGCGGCGAATCCGTTCTTTTCCAATTTCACAGATATTCTGATATCCGGCTTTATATGCTTCGCTTTTTTCATCACAAACTTCCGGAACCTGCACCATGATAAACCTGCGTCTGCCTTTGTCTTCCGCATTCATTTGCATGACTGCTTCCGCCGTGGTAGCGGAACCAGAAAAAAAATCCAGCACAAGCGCTTCCTTATCGTCCACCGCGCCGACCAATACTTTCATCAGGTCTGTTGATTTGGGATAGTCAAAATATTTACTGCCGCCAAATAGTTTACTTAATTCGGAATCACCATTGGGAATATTCGTAATAATATCTTTTAGCAATGTAGTCCTGTAATTTCTGATTTTTGTATAAATTCCATAACGTCCGTTTGACGTAGGCAGCACAATCAGTTCCCTGCTTTCTCTGGCAATCTTTTTCCTTGACCATCTCCAGGCATGGTATTTGTGAACTCCATCGCCGTTAACATGTGGCGGCAGTTCAACAAATCCCGGCATTGCCTGCCCTATATCGCCTGTCACAATTTCTCCGGTCTCTGGATTGTAAAAAATGCTGAACACTAACGTAGGTCTGGTCTCCTCATTAAACTTGCGGTTATGATTGTAAAGCGTATCGCCCACAGCAAAACTTCCATAAGCATCCGTGCGGATATCTTTGTGGAATCCCTTATAAACATCAGGCATTTTCTCCTTTGCAAACTCCACATCTACTGTAAGGCTGGGCGAATGCTCGATATTTTTTGCATATGCAAAAATACTTTCCCAGGTCTTTGCCGCACCATGCCCAGAAATCTGCCGACCGGTCATATTGGAAACCCATACAAAATGGTTGAGATAATTCTCCTCCCCAAACACCTCATTACAAATTTGCTTAAGATTTGCCTGCTCATTCTCATCAATACTTATGAAAATCACACCGTCTTCAGCAAGCAGATTTCTTGCCAACAGCAGCCGCACATACATCATACTGCACCAGCCGGAATGCGCAAAATCATCATGATAGATAAAATCATTTCCGGTATTGTAAGGCGGATCGATGTAAATCACTCTCACTGCACCATAATATTTATCTTGCAAAAGCTTCAAAACCTGCAGATTTTCCCCCTCAATATAGAGATTCTCTGTTGTATCCCATTCCCTGCTTTCCTCCCGGCAGGGAATCAGTATTTTTTGCGAAAGCTTATCGGCTTCTGCCGCCGCTGCTTTTTTACCTGGCCATGTTAATTCATATTTTTCAAGAGGCTCTGTACTCATGCAATTCCTCCAAATTTTTTCATTCAGTATAACACATCCCGTAGATATTGCAACTTATGATGCAAATGCGGCAGCATATGTACCAACCGATTGATTCTCCCGGCAAATTGCGTATAATAAGCCTGTGACCTGTTTTACCAGGCTGCAGACTTATAGTACAAGGCGGTGGAATATTGAAAATTGAAATTATCGTTGATGAGAAAACCACAGATTTAAGCATTGCTGTTACCTGCCGGCAATTGACGCCAGAGATAGAAAAGCTTCTGGCAGCGCTGCGCATGATGGACCATCAGCTGACCGTTAAACGAAATGGCGAAATACGTTTTCTGGACATGGCTGAAATCATCTATATTGAGAGCGTGGAAAGAAAATGCTTTATTTATACCTCCAGGGAAATATATGAGTCTGACTTTAAGCTCTATGAACTGGAACAGCAGCTTGATGAATACGGTTTTGTGCGCGTAAGCAAATCGTTCCTCATCCGTCTGGCAGATATCCAGTCTTTAAAAGCCGACATCAACAGAAAAATCCGCATTACCATGTCCAACGGCGAACAAATTATAGCTTCCAGACAATATGCAGATAAATTAAAAAAGAGATTAGGGGTGATTTAACAATGGAAGAAAGAAAAACTATATTTGATTATCTTGCGCAAGCGTTGACTCTCTTTGGCCTTACAACTGTGATACTCAACATATTCTGCCTATTGTTCGGGGAATCCGCAAAAAATTTATCCGCCATGTTTGCATTAGGAAATCAAGGTTTGCCAACTGGAATTTGTTTTCAGTTCCTCCTGATCTCTTTCCTGATTGCAGGCATACGAATACTGTTTTTCACCGATGTGCTTTTCAAAACTATGGCCATCTGGCTGCGAACTCTGTGCATGTTAGCTGCAGTAATTATGATTATTGCAGCCTTTGCGGTAACATTCCATTGGTTTCCTGCAGATATGTGGCAGCCCTGGGCAATGTTTTTTGTCTGCTTTGGAATCTCATTTGGAGGAAGCTATCTTGTCATGGCGATAAAGGAAAAAATTGAAAACCAACAAATGGAATCTGCACTGAAACGCCTGAAAAAAAAGGAGGGACAAAAATCATGAACTATGCTCTTTTAGCAGAAAATATCTCCCACAGCTTTGCCGGACAACAGATTTTAGACAAGGTAACGCTCCATGTGGAATCCGGGGAAATCTTCGGATTACTGGGACCTTCGGGAGCCGGAAAAACTACGCTGATAAAAATATTGACCGGGCAGCTTGCACAAAACGATGGGCACGCTGAACTCCTCGGCAAAGACACCAGGAAACTGAGCGCTCTGGAACATCGGCAAACCGGCACAATGATGGACAATCTTGGTTTGTATGAGCGGCTCTCTGTCCGCAACAACCTGTCTTTTTATGCGGATATTTACCATATTTCCCACAGTGTGATACCAGAAATATTAAAAAATATCGGTCTGTATGAAGCCGGAAACACAGCCGTCTGCAAGCTTTCCAAAGGTATGAAGAACCGCCTGTCGCTGGCTCGGGCGCTAATGAACAATGCCAGCATACTTTTTCTGGACGAACCAACCGCCGGACTTGATCCGGTCACAACAAAAGAAATCCACCATATGCTGCTGGAACAAAAAAAGAAAGGCTGCACTATCTTTCTCACAACACATAACATGTTTGAGGCGCAAAGTCTATGTGACCATGTGGCGCTTCTGCAGAAAGGCCAAATCATAGATGGCGGAATCCCCTCAGATATCTGCCAGAAATACAATCACCTTAACAGGCTTAAAATAACTTTGAGAAATGGAGAAGAAATTGTTCTGGAAAATGGCAGCGCCGCCGCTATACCCATGAAAGAATATCTGGAAAAAGACATGATCGCCACCATCCACTCAACGGAACCGACACTGGAAACTGTTTTTATTGAACTTACCGGAAAGGGGTTAAATGAACATGAATAATATCGTTGCCATTTTTAAAAAACAAATCCGGGATACACTGAAAAATAAGACCATTTTCATTCAGTTTATCATGTTTCCCATACTCACATTAATCATGTGCAATACCGTCAAAATTAATGAGATGCCCCGGAATTTCTTTGTAAACCTGTTTGCCACAATGTACATAGGCATGGCCCCGCTGACCAGCATGGCCGCGATTATCTCCGAAGAGAAAGAGAAAAACACGCTCCGTGTACTGATGATGTCCAATGTAAAACCATATGAATACCTTTTGGGCATCGGCAGCTATACCTGGTTCGCATGTATGATTGGCGCTGCCATTATCTGCATTCCCGGCAGCTATAGTCCCAGGGAACGCCTGGTTTTCTTGAGCATTATGGCAACCGGCATACTGTCATCTTTGCTGGCGGGAGCAGCTATCGGAACTTTCAGCAAGACGCAGATGATGGCAACCTCGGTTACCATACCTGTGATGATGGTTTTTTCCTTCCTGCCCATGATGTCATTATTCAACGACACAATTGGCAAAATAGCAAAAATAACCTACACGGAACAAATCAGCCAAATGTTAAACCATATTAACAGCCTACCGCCCAGGTATAGCAGCATTGCCATTATGGCAGCAAACATCCTGCTCTTCGCAGCGCTGTTCACTGCCACATACCGCAAATGTGGATTGGAGTAGAGTTACTCGTCCCTAAACGAGATATCCACCTCACCTATATTGCACTTAATCTCCATCCTCCTATCAGCAGAATTGTCTATCCTCTTGGTGGTTCCAAGGCCTGCGTAATCATTGTCACCTATCGTAACCTCGCCCACATTGCAGGAAATATCATAATTATAATCCTGCTCGCGCCCGTCAACCATGGCATCAATAGAGCCAACCCCACAGTCAACATAAATCTCGTCTGCTGTAAGACTGGCAGTTTCGATTTCTCCGACACCTGCATCCAAGATTACCTTAGAAGCATCAACTGATGACAGGTCCATCTCCCCTGTGCCCATATCCGCCCTAAACTCCTGCAGAGCACGGAGTTTTGACTCTACCTGACACTCGCCGGCATTAACCCTGATGTCAATTTTCTCTGCCAGCAAGGGCATATACACCGAGATATCCCCGGCCCCCTGCTTCAGGGAAAGTTCATTCATGCGATAACTTTCCTCCATCATAGCGCCAGGAATGCAAATTGTAATCCTGGTGCTGTCATTATTTCTGCTGCGCTTACTTCCTGTTTCCACAATTTTCAAAGTATCACCATCCTGAAGCACCTCTACCTTACGCCGATGGTTCTTTTTGCGGTACTCTACCGTTACCTGAATTACCTCTTGATTCTCTGTGTTCTCCACAATGTCCACCGAGCCATAATAAACCTCCAAATCCAGTTTTTTCACAGGGGAAGCTCCTTCTTCTCCCTGCCACCGGAATATAAAATCCTCAGTTTCCTCACTCTGCCAGCTTTCACCGTCATCCCGCCAGTTAAATCGGTTGCCCCAGGCGACATCACTCAGACTCTCAATTGGACCAAAGCTGTATTTTCCATCTTCCACCTCTGTCCAGAACTCGTCAAAACTGAAGCCAATCCCCAGGCTGACTGCACAGCAAGCACTTCCTAAGACTACCAATATTAACGCCACAATCAGGGCAATTTTCACAAAATTCTTCATATTGCTTTCTCCTTCCCTGGAAATACTTTCTTCCACAAACTTTCAATGCCTCTGCAAAGCCATGGAATGCCTTTTCCACAAAGCCACACACAAAAAACTGTAATCAGGATTGCCACAGCCCACACAAACATTGCCGCTCCCACCAGACCAAAGCCTACGGCGATGCTTCCCACAGCAATCTGTCCGATTCCGACTCCAAACAATACTCCTCCAGTTATATAAAGCGCAACGGCTGCAGCAATGAATCCAAATGCCAGCCCTACTGCTGCCGCAATAAATGAAACGATTCCCGCCAAAAGGCTTATCCAAATAGGGCTCGTCACTGCAGCAATGACCACAATCAATGCAATCTTCAATGTGCGGTTTTCATCTGCGCCAGAACTGCTCCATCCCTTACTCTGGGAAGGCTTCTTCTTAATTTCCATGCTTTGGCTGCTTCCTGCAAAACGCTCATCTTCGTAACCATGCTCTGTAAAAGCCCCGGTTTCCTTTCTTGCATCTACCTTAAGGTCTGCTTTAATCGTAGCCGCCACCTTCTCCGGCGATTCCAGTTCCCTCAAAATACGCTCCTCATTCTCCTCCCCTGCATCTTCAAAATAACTCCAATAGTAAGCTAACGCTTCCTGTCTCTCTTCCTCTGATATGTCTGCCAGCAGCGTTTCCAGCCGCCTCATAAAATCCTCTTTTTTCATGCCAGCTCTCCTCCCGAAAATAACATTGTAATTTTAGAAGAATAAGTTTCCCATTCTGTCCGGTATAAATCCAACTGTGCGCTGCCGCTGTCCGTAATCTTATAATACCTGCGGTTTCTTCCTCCGCACTCCATATCATAGACTTCCAGACAGCCATCTTTCTGCAGCCTGCGCAGCACCGGATACAGTGTGGACTCAGATACTTCAATTGCCTGCCGCACATCCTGGGTAATCTTGTAACCATATGTGCCCTCTCTCTCTTTGCTCACTACCGCGAGAACAATGGCGTCCAAAAGAGCTGCACCTGTATTAAATACCATTCCATCACTCCTTTACTTGCTGTTGCTTTAATAATATTATATTTTTTATATTACTATTTTATGTTTAATACTATATAGCATATAATATTATTTGTCAACAATTATTTTATACTATATAGCAAAAACAGTAATTGTTCAGGCTCCAGCATGAAAATGTCTTTCCATAATGCAAAAAATCAGCGCCGGAAAACGTTCCTGGCGCTGATTTTCTTGCTTTAAATATTATATGAAGTTATATCAATAATTTTTCTCACTGATTTCAAAATAACTCTGGGGATAGTTACATACCGGACAGACTTCCGGAGCCTTTTTCCTCCTTCATTCTTTGTATGTATAATTGTAAACTGCTATGAATGGCTTCTGCACTTATCCAGAACCTGCTCCACAAAAACCCTCGCCTCTGCCAAATCAGACTCATTTGGATGGAACAGAGCTTCGTCAAAATTATGGAGCAGTTTCCTGCGGCATTCCTCCTGTCTGGAATCTTCCCAGGGAATCTCATAATGCTCCCGCAGCTGCATAGGCATTTTCCCCTGACAGAGAAACATGCCAAGATACTCACAGTCATCCGGTATCCAGACATTGACCTTCTGCTCAATGCTCCGGTAATATTCAGCATCACTGCCTAATCCGCAAGTGCCGAACAGGGCAATCTTCTTGCCATGCAGTTCCGACATGGCATCAATCACAGACATTTCACAAGTACCCCGGCTGACCCAGAACCCGATAAAGAAAATGTCTGCCTCTTTTCCTCTATATTCGTCCAAACTCTGCATGTCCTTGGACATGCCTGGAAGCGCACTGAAAATTTCCGTGGCTATCTTCTTGGTATTTCCAGTCTTACTGGAATACAGCACCATATAGTCCATTTTGCTCACCTATTCTATCTAAATATATGGTCCCCTGCCGCCGCAGCAAAGCCCGCCGCCTCCGCAGCAGAGATTACATATCATGTTGGCAATACAGAGCTTCACGCAGAAACTCCCACCGTCTCCGATAGGGCTTCCATAACTTTGACGCTGGTCATAATACCAACTGCCGCCATTCTGGAGATTTGCATAGAGCTGCTGGTACTGCCGGTTCCCCGGCTCCATTTCCAACGCGCGCCGTGCAGATTCCATCGCCTCGACATTATTACCCACACCGGAATTGGCAATAGCATTCAAGTAATGCCAATACGCATCGCGGTCACGGATACTGCCCAACACATTCAATGCTTCCCTGTAATGTCTGCTGCGGATATAATTCTCCGCTGCCCGCTTATAGGCAGTTTCCGAATCCTCCTTACGGCTGTGAGCCTGCTGTCCAGAGCCAGACCCGCCGAAAAAGTCGCCAAAATCCCAATATGTATTGCCGCCTCCTGCCTGTCCATAGCCGGAATCACCATAATTGCCGGATGTACCATGTTCCTTTTCGTACATAATCTGCTGGTAAGCCTGCTGAATCTCCTTAAATTTCTCTTCTGCCTGCTCTTTGTTCGGATTATTGACATTCGCATCCGGATGGTATTTGCGGCTCAGAGACCGGTATGCTTTTTTAATTTCTTCGTCTGTGGCAGTCCTGGATAATCCAAGGACTGCATATGGATTATACATGTTCTTTCCTTTCCCGGCTGCGTTTTACAATCTCATACCGGCTCCACACCCCAGAGTAGAGGATATTGCGCAAAATCTCTGCGTTCTCCACAATCGGCAGCCGTTCAAAGGCGCGCGAACATTCCGCCATCATCATACCGAGAATCTTCTCCGTACGCCGCCCAAAGTCTGTCTCCCTGTATTCATGCAAAAACACATTATAATTACCCGACCGTTCATCTTTTTCCACATCTTCATAGGCATCCATCAGATAAATAAATTTGCCGAGGAAAAATCCCATCCTACGCAGATCCATCTCCCATTCATCCTGACGATAGGCGAAAATCTCAGCCATAACCTCCCCGAAATAGCCGGACACTTCATCCAGATTCGCACACTGCATTTCCTCACAGTTATGAATCTGTTCCATCTTCTCCTGAATCAGATGTTCTTTCTCAGGATATGCTGCCGCCACCTTACGAAACTGCTTCTGCAAAGCTGCCGCCATAACTTTCCTGGAAAATTTGCGCTCGTCCTCCCAGTCGTCCAGACATTTATAATAGGACAAAAGAAGATTCATGTCCGCACCATACCGGGAAAATTCGTTAACTCTCGCAGAATGCTTCACCAAAGGATGTGCTATGCATTTTCTATAACTCATCACCGTGTCAGGCTCGTAGAGGCTGGTGAGCAGCAGGACGACAAACGTCATATCGTAGCTTAGCGTCAATTGCCCCGCCCTGCCGTGGGAATCCTTCAATGCCTTACATAGACCGCAGTAAAAAGATTGGTACAAGTCAAATTCTTTAAATTTCATCTCCGGTTTATTGACAATAATATATCCAAACATATTTATTATTGTAATATTTCTTCTGAGAATTGCAATTAACAAAACGAGAATATTCTATAAAAAATATATAAACTGCCTCTTCACAACCTGAACGCCTGCAGATTTATTCCATATAACTCTTATAATGCACCATCGCAAATCTGAACTGTTTATTCCAGACACGTCTCAAGACGCGCAATCCATAAATCTGCACTGGCATCGCTGGGCATCCTCAAATCCCCCCGCGGGGAAACGGCAACCGTCCCTACTTTCGGTCCATCCGGCAGGCAGGAGCGTTTGAACTGCTGGCTGAAAAATCTGCGGATGAATATTTTTTCCCATTTTAATATTATTTCCGGCGTATATTTGGCTTCATCTACATTGCCCACATCGCAAAATGCATAGACTGCAAGCCGGAAAATCTTTTCCGGTCCGAACCCCAGGCGAAGCATATTATACAAGAAGAAATCATGAAGCTCGTAGGGACCTACAAGGTCCTCGGTCTTTTGAGAAATTTTTCCATCTTGCGGCGGCAGCAGTTCCGGGCTTACCGGCGTATCCAGGATATCCACAAGCGTCTCCGTAAGCGTTTGATTTCCACAGGTGTCTGCATAATATTGAACCAGATGGCGCACAAGCGTTTTGGGCACGGAAGCGTTAACGCCGTACATGGACATGTGATCTCCATTATACGTCGCCCAGCCAAGAGCCAGTTCCGACATGTCGCCGGTACCTATAACCATACCGCCATGCTGGTTGGCAATATCCATCAGAATCTGTGTGCGCTCCCGCGCCTGCCCATTTTCATAAGTCACGTCATGGTTATCTTCTTCCTGTCCAATATCATGAAAATGCACCCTCACAGCCTGCCGGATATCCACCTCCTTAAGTTCTGCACCCAGACAGCGGATTAAGGCCAGGGCATTGTCATAGGTGCGGTCAGTCGTGCCAAATCCCGGCATGGTAACTGCCAGGATACCTTGTCTGTCAAATCCCAGCAAGTCAAAAGCCCGCACGGTCACCAGCAAAGCCAGCGTAGAATCAAGCCCACCGGAAATCCCCACAACTGCACAGCGGCAGTTGGTGTGTTCCAAGCGCTTTTTCAGACCCATGGACTGGATGGACAAAATCTCCTCACAGCGTTTTCTTCGCTCTTGCATTTGTCCCGGCACAAAAGGTGTGGGAGCGACAAACCGCGTAAGCATGGTCTCTTCTTTTTTCAGATGGAACGGTATTTCCTGATAAGCGCCTTTTCTACCCTGAAAAGTCGTCATCCGCCTACGCTGCCCATTTATTCTTTGAATATCAATCTCCGCGTAAACAGACTGATTCTTAAACCGTTTTGCTTCTGCCAGCATAACACCATTTTCCGCAATCATATTGTGTGCGGAATACACGACATCCTGTGTGGATTCCCCATCTCCGGCGCTCGCAAATACATAACCACAGACCAATCGCGCAGACTGCCCCTGCACCAGGCTTTTGCGGTAGCTATCCTTGCCGGTAACTTCATTGCTTGCCGATAAGTTGACAATGATATTTGCCCCAGCAAGCGCATGGGAAATACTAGGCGGCTGCGGCGACCAAATATCCTCACAGATTTCCACGCCAATCTTTAGTTCCGGAAGGCTGTCCGGACTAAAAAGCAAATGTCCGCCCATAGGCACAGAGACATTCTCGTCCAAGGTAATTTCCACCGGCGTTTCCATACCCTGTGCAAAATACCTTGTCTCATAAAATTCATTATATCCAGGTATGATTTGTTTGGGAACCAGACCTAATATTTTCCCATTAGAAAGCGCGGCTGCCACATTGTAAATTGCTCCCTGATATGCAACTGGAAGTCCTACTAATACCAGCATATTTTTCCCGGCGGTATCCTCGGCAATTTGAATCAGCGACTGCTTCGCCTCCTCCAACAGAGGGTCCATAAAAAATAGATCCCCGCAGCTGTATCCTGTGATACAAAGTTCTGGAAATACCACGACTACAGCACGCTGCTGCTCCGCCTCCTCAATTTTCTGCATTATTTTTATCCTGTTATATATGGGGTCAGCTACGCGGATTTCCGGCGTTACCGCTGCCACCTTAATAAACCCGTCTTTCAATGTTTCGCTCCTTTCAACAGCTCTTTTAATTCATCCGGGGTAAACACATAATGTTTGTCGCAAAACTGACAGTTCACCTCGATAGATTCGCCCGCTTCCACCATCTCCTGGATATCTTTTCTACCAATACTGGCAATGGCGCGCGTCACACGCTCTTTGCAGCAATTGCAGGAGTACTGCACCGGCATTTTCTCAGTGACCTCCAAGCCGAATTCCCCTAAAATCTGCTCAAGCAAAGCCTCCGGCGTAACACCCTGTTCCAGCAGGTCTGTCACGGATGTTACCTCTGCCACCTTCTTTTCTAAAGCAGAAATCACCTTCTCATCCGTATAAGGCATAAGCTGAATGACAAAGCCGCCCGCCTGTTTCACCGTATTATCACGATTCATTAAAACGCCCAGTCCCACGGCTGATGGTACCTGTTCAGAAGTCGCAAAGTAATACGTCAAATCTTCGGCAATCTCAGACGTCTGCAAAGCAACCTGCCCTACATAAGGTTCTTTTAATCCCATATCTTTGATTACGCTTAAGATCCCCAGACCCAGAGCTCCTCCCACATCCAGTTTTCCCTTGTCATTGGGAGGCAGCATCACATCCGGCACATGAGGATATCCCTTGACATTGCCCAGACTGTCCGCTGTGACAGTCAGCCCTTTCGCCGCTCCCGCACATTTTATCTGTAAAGTCAGAAGGTCTTTTTCCCCCTTCATCATGCAGCCCATCATCACACCGCCGGTCAGCAACCTGCCCAGTGCCGCCGTAATCACCGGACTGGCATTGTGGTAACTCCTCGCCTGTTCCACCAAATCCTTAGACGTCACTGCAAACGCGCGGATTTGATTGTCCGCCGCTGTCGCTCTCACCAAATAATCCCTGTATTCACTCATCGCTTATGCTCCTATTTTATCCAAATGTTTTCCTGTTCCTTTGCAATCACATAAACCTGCTGCTTTTCCTCTTACCGTTTTCCGTGTTCCCTTGCAATCACATAAACCCGCTCACTCCGCTCTTTTACAGGCTCCCTGGTAAATGAATCGTACATAGCCACAAATTCCATGCCTGCCTGTTCCAGCAAGTTCCGTACCTTCTGCAGCTCATACCCCCTCTGAAAATGCGTCTCCTCATATTTGCGGTACAAATCCCGCTCTCCCTGTTCCCGAATGAACAGCGTCAAATCATATTGGTTTATCTGCTCTTTATCGTCATAAAAATTCTCCCAGATAAAACTTCCCTCTTCCCGATTCTCACAGATTGTATTCTCTCCTAAGATTTCCCTGTATTTATAAAGAGTATTCATATCAAAAATAAATACTCCTCCTGGGTCCAGATAATTATTTACCAGAGAAAAAACGGTAATCAGCTCTGTTTCCTCCAAAATATAATTAAGAGAATCGCAGACACATACCACCGCTTTCACCGTTCCATATAATTCAAATTCCCGCATATCCTGATGGAGATATAATATATCTGAGGCTTTTTTCCCTGTATCTGCAGACTCAGATTCGTTTGCAGTCCATTCTTTTTCCCTGGCAATCTGCAGCATTTCCTCTGAGAAATCCACGCCAATCATATCATAACCCGCCTGTGCCAAAAGCCGCGTCATCTTCCCCGTTCCGCAGCCCAGTTCCAATACAAGTCCTTCCGATACGCCGTATTCCCATAAAAGAGAAATCAGATAATGGCTCCATTGCTCGTAGGGCACATTATCCATAAACAAATCATACACCTCTGCAAATCCTGTATAGGCTTCCATTTCGGTTCCTCCTCTTGCCATATCACGGGGCGCCTTCTTAGGTCATATACTATCAATTTTCCCCCTAAAAGTCAATTGCAGAAGTTCTTGATTCTTGTGCCCAAAAAACGTATACTTGTCTTATTGCATGAAAAAATACACAGTTTTATCAATTCTCGAAGAACTGTTTCTGATAAGGAGTTCCCATGATTGAAAATTACGACCATTACATATCCAGACACACCCGGCGCGTCTATCTGCGAAGGCTGTTTTCACCCATTTTATATTTGATAATTTTGCTTGCACTGTGGCTGATTTTTCCACTGTATGATATCTTATTTCCACAGCCCTTAGACAATCTTGACAATCTGGCCGAGTACAGCAAAGAGCATTCTTCCTATGTCGATGCCAGGCTGAAAAACCTATATTTTACCGGCTACACAAACACCTCTTTTGGTCAGACAAACGGCTATTATTACTATACCCTGTGGGACAATGAATGCGTAATTGTCCTGCTTGAGCCACACACCTGCGAGGAGGGGCTTCCCCAGATACGTTCCGTACAAATCCGCGGTCGTGTGCTTAAGGGCAATGCCATGTATGATGCTTTGTTAGAAAATTTATCCCAGGATTTGCAATGGACGAAAGCTGGGATTTCCCGCAAAGTCAGCAGCTACTTTATCAGCGAACCAGCTTTTCAGTTGATTCCCAGTGCTCTTTTGATGGGCATTTATTTCGCCTCCGGCGCTTATGCACTGATTCGGCTGTTTCTCTATATCCTATATATCTGTCTGCCAGTGTTCTCTCCTGCCTGCCGCCGGCTGAGACTCTTTGGCAAACCGGCTGTGCTGCTCGCACAGGCGGAGGAGGAACTTGCCACGCTTCCGCAGCTGGCAACGGAGGATATGTTTATCACAGAGCATTATTTCATTGTGCTTGCCAATTACGGCGTTGCCGTAGTGCCTATTCAGGAGATTATCTGGATTTACAAATATTCGACGCTGCACAAGATTCTCTGGCATCATTTCAGCATCTCCTACACGCTGCACATTACTGCCAACAAGCACGTATATATCCAGTGCCCGAAAAATATGAAATCCGACATTGACGGCATCATAGATTACCTGTCGGAGGCAAACCATGAGATTCTGGTGGGATTTAATGAAGAAAATCGTCTGAAAGTGAAACAGAAAATGCAGAAGAAAGAATAGCTGTAAAGAAGTATTTATTTATAAAGTATTTGGAATTCTGCCAATGCCTGATGCAGAACTCCAAATACTTAAACTAATAAAAGTATTCGCCACAGTAGGGGCAGCATTCCATCCCCCACCAGCCAACAAGTGGATAAATATGATGGCAGGATGAGCAACGCATTTTCAAATGCATAAAAATTAAAGAGGCAACCAGCATGACACACCCTACCAGACACATAACAGCGCAAAGTGTAAATGAAACCTCTTCTGATAAATAAAGTCCCACCATTGCGCCCATCAAAATAACCCCTCCATCGCATAAGGCTAAAAAAATCCATTGTTTTGTAGTAAATGTCATGTTCATCCTCCTCCAAATTTTCTACGATAAGAATGAAAAACACTGCAACAAGCTGATGAGATTTCAAATTACTTGTTTATGCTTTTTTCTATAAATGTACTTTAAAATCCAAAAACTAAAGGCTAAAACAGTGATAAACAACCTAATATTTATTCCTGTCCAAATCGTATCAAATAGTATTTGATTCATCTGCATTCTCCTTTCGTTTATTCATGTCCGCCTTCTAAATGGCAACCACCTTTGCCAGCGCTGAAGTTGGCTGTACACATCAAAGCGTAATCCATAGTAATAATTTTCTCCCCGGGACCGGTCAGAACGGTTAGGAAAACAATCCCCTAAAGAACTCCCCGATAGATTTGAAAAATCCAAATATCTTATCCAAAAATCCTCCGGCATCGATATTGGAAAGTTTGTCGTACAGCTCCTGTGCCTGGTCCTTTATAGAATCGATGTCAAGGTCCAGACTGCCAATTTTCTGCATCAGGCCAACGAGCTGCGTAACTTCTTCCTCTGAAAGATATACATCAAACTCTTCACAGGCTTCATCAATTGCCAGCCGGATATCATTCTCATCATCTAAATCTTTGGAAAGAACCTCCTGTTTCAGATAGGCAACCAACTCTTCCGCTTTCTCCGTATCGCCGACTACATCTGCCAGTTCCCCGGTAAGCACCAGTTCGTTTAACGCTGTATCCATACTTTGTTCAGTGACTGCTTCCCCGGTCATATCAGAATAAGCTTTCATTGCTCCCACCAGAGCAGCCGTACCGGAAATCGGCGTAGGTCCTGCCACAATGATATCTGCATCCGTAATCCCCGCCGTAATCAAAGCATTCTTATACATACCAATCGTGCAATACGAAATATTCTTGGTGGTGATATTGATTCCATGTCCCTGTTCCCTTTTTACTACGAGCACAGAGGAAAGGGAGCGCGTACCAATTTTGCTGGACTCTACATAATTACCCAAATATTGGTGCTCTTCCTCATTTGTAACATAAATCACGTCATACTCGGTAAGTTCTGATGGGTTAATTCCCAAAAGCTGCAGTACTACAGCCTGCTGTTCTGCTGTCAGGTTGGCTCCCAATGCAAGATAAGGCTTATCCTCCTTGGTAATTGGCTCTGTAACCTCGCCCTCCTGGCCAGCTGCATCCACACCATTTTCTGTCTGCTGTGTCTGGTCTGCCTCCGCCGCAAATGCACTGGCTGACGGCAAGACTGCCACTGCACACACAAGCAGCAGCGCAATCCACTTTTTGATATTCTTCTTCATAGTTTCCTCCATTCCTGTACGCTATGGTACAATGTATTTTTGGTTACCTGCGAATGGCATGGACGGACTATTACTATCCTGGCAAATGTTTTTGCAGCCATTCGTAAATATCTTTATAAACAACCTCTTTATCCAGCTCATTTAAAATTTCATGGCGGTCAGCTGGATACATCTTAATGCTGATATCCGCAATGCCCGCCCGCACATAAGTCTCATATGCTTTCTTCACGCCTTCACCATAATTGCCCACCGGGTCGTCCTCCCCTGACAGGAAAATCAGCGGAAGGTCTTTGGGAATTGCCGCAATATTCTCTGGACGATTAATATAATAAATCGTATCAAACAGATTATAATAACCATTGAGGGTAAATTGAAATGTACAGCGCGGTTCTTTTATATAAGCGCTGACAATATCACGGTCCTTCGTGAGCCAGGCGCCATCTCCCTCCTGTGCAAATTTCTTGTTGTTCGCTGAAAATACCTGTTTTTCCACAAAGCCCCCGCGGTGCTCCCACCCTCGAAACAAGGCAATGATTTTACAGGCTGTTTTGCCGATTTTCACAGTTTTGTCTGCCTGCGTTCCTGTTCCCATAACGATTGCCCCGGACAGTCCATCCCCATGTATGGACAGGTATTTCCGCAAGAGGAAAGAACCCATGCTGTGCCCCAACATAAAATAGGGAACGTCAGGATATTCCTTCCTGGTTCTCATACGCAGCTCATGCAAATCTTCAACTACGATATCGCTGCCTTTTTGCGGTGCAAAATATCCCCAGTAATCCTCTGAACGAACGGATGCTCCATGACCAAGATGGTCATTTCCCACAACGGCAAACCCTTTTCCTGTCAAATAACCTGCAAATGCCTCATACCGTTCTATATATTCTATCATACCGTGGCTTATCTGTAAAACGCCCGCAATTTCTCCCTGTTCCGGCTCCCATTTTACCGCATGAATCTGTGTCTTACCGTCTGCTGACAGAAATCTGCATACGCTTTTTTTCATTGTTTCCTCCATTCTACCCGCAACATCGTGCACATTATCATCCGCGTGAGTGTTGCTATTCCTGAATATCCTTTATCAGAGATTTGGCTTCGTCGACTGTCTGGCGAAGGCTGCCCCATGTCTCCTGCTGCTGGGCAAAATCTTCCTTGGTCTCCTCCGCTTTCTGGAAAACATTCTGGCAGCGTTCCTCCAGCAGTCTATTGTCAAGTACTTTTTCCATTTCGCTGTACAGCCCTGCCAACGGCAGATTTAATATTTCCTCTCCGACAGCCGCACATGCGTTTCTTGTCTCCTCCAACTGGGCATACTGCTGTTTGAGACGCCCCTCCACTTCCTCTATCTCAGCCTTTGATCTCTGCCATTTCATGCCTACAATCTGCATCTGCTGCGCCAACGTGGATGTCGCCTGCTGATACTGTTCCGTCATTCCGCGGACCTCTTCCGCTGCTTCTACAAATTTCCTTCCGCCTTCTCCCAGCCTTCCTGCTTCCACTGCCGCATTCAGGGAGAGCACACCCATCTGTCTGCCAATCTCTACTACATCTTCTAACATTTTACGCATTTCATCCATGCCATTGCTCAGTTCTGCAGTAATCGGCGCAATGATTTTGGCCAGGGAAATCGGCTCTTTGGTCCCTACACTTTCCGTTTCTTCCTGCATCTGTTCATGCTCTTCCCTAAGCTGCTCCTGCTTCCCCACCATTTCCTGCGCCTGCTGCAGAAGTTTCTGGCTGTTTTCAGACTGATGCCTGCACTCATTGGAGACGCCGTCAACCGATGTGGTTACCTGTTTCAGCTGCCGCTCCATCTCACGCCGGTTTCGTTCCAGTTCTGAGACGCGCTGTGCTGCCTCCAGCCACATAATGCTCATTTTACTAAGTCTCTGCTCCGACTGCTCCAATGCAGACTGGCACTCAGCAAGTTCCTGTTCCTTATCTTTTATTTCCTGTTTCCATTTTGATGTTCCAAACATGGCTTTTCCCTTTCTCTCATATTAATTTATAATGACTGCTGACACCACAAATATTCAAGAGAATTCATTGTATCAGCTATAATTCTTCACAACAATCTGTATATCTTCCCTTCCGTTATATCTGTTTATTTCAGGATAATATACCGCGGAAATCGTTATGCCGCTGCCAACGCCTGCCAACAGCTGCCTGAGCGCATCACTGCCAAACTTCTGCTCAAGAAATTTCAAAAATTGTTCCGTCTCTCCAAAATACAGGGCTGGCAAAACTTCTGAATCTGCACTTTTCACCTGCATCCTGCATACATTTTGATTTTTGCCCAAAATCCTCATAGACAAAATCTCAATATTCCTGTCGGCAAACACCGGTTTCTCGTTAGACTTTCCAAAGGGCTCTAAGATATTCAGCTCCTGTATCAATTCTTTGGTTATGTATGCCAAAGGCATAGGCACGTCTATAACAATTTTCCTGTACAAATCCTCCTCTGTCAACGCCGTACTCTCATTTAGTCTTCGGCGAAACAGCTCCACATTCTCTTCCGGCAAAGATAATCCTGCGGCCATGGGATGACCGCCGTACTTTGTAAACAACTCCCTGCATTTTGTCATTTCTTCATACATGGAATACTGTTCGATGGAACGACCAGAACCTTTCACGCCATCCTCACTTTTGGTAAGCACAAATACCGGACGGTTATACTGTTCACGTATGCGCCCGGCAATGATTCCGGCAAGGCTTTCATGACAATCCGCGAGGTAAAGAACCAGTACCTTATCCATGGAAGCGCCCATCTGCTCCACCAGTTCTTTCGCCTGCCGTACCCCCTGCTCCGTCAGTTCCTTACGGCTCACATTGAGATCATACAGTTCCCCCGCATACTCTGCTGCCTGATACTCGTCCTTTGCCAGCAGCATTGACAGTGCACGCTGTGCCGTATCTAACCGCCCGCTGGCATTGAGGCAAGGTCCCAGCACAAATCCAATATGGTATGATTTAATTGCACCAGGCGGAATCTGATTCTTTGCCGCCAATGCGCGCATCCCATAATTTTTCGTGCGATTCAGGGCTTTCAAACCTTCCTTTACCAATATCCGGTTCTCACCCTGCAAATCCATCACATCCCCTACCGTGGCAAATGCAGCATTTTCCAGATAGACAAAAGCTTCCTCATCCGGCAATCCCATCTGGTGGTATAATACCTGAATCAGTTTAAAGGCGACTGCTGCGCCGCACAGATTCTTAAATGGATAGGGACAATCCGGCTGCTTGGGATTTACCACCGCATCTGCTGGAGGAATCTTAAATTTTCGTTCCCCAACTTCCGTCTCTTCATAGGGTACTTCATGGTGGTCCGTGATGATGACCGTCATGCCATATTCTTTGGCCAGGGCAATCTCATGAAATGCCGCTATGCCATTGTCACAAGTTAGGAGCGTATCTATCCCATCTTCTCCGGCCTGGTTGACCAAACGCTCATTGACGCCATAACCATCCGCAATCCTGTCTGGAATCACATAATCAACCTGCGCTTTACAACGCTCCAGCGCAGAATACAAAATATAGACAGACTGCACACCGTCAATGTCATAATCACCTAAAATGCGAATACGTTTTCCTTGTTTTATTTTCTCCTGCAAAAAGTCTGCTGCTAAAACGATATCTTTCATCTGCTTTGGATTATGTAAACTTTCCAGATTACCATGGAGATATTGTTCAATAGCTTCCTCTCCTACAACCTCCCGGTTACGGATAATCCTGGCTGTCACCTGGTCAATGCCAAAATGCTTGGCAATTCCCTTAAAATCCGCTTTCTTGGCAGCTATTACCCACTTTTCCTGCACAACCTTATCCTCCCTGAAATATCCCTGAAAGCATAATAGCAAAATATGATGACTTTTTCAAGAATATATGATAATATGTGACCATCTGGCCTAAGAAGGGGTCAAAGAAGCGCTTTGATTTAAGGAGGAATCGAACTTATGAATCCATTGGAGTTAGTCAAGACTTTAACAGACCATACCGTTTATATACAAACACATAATTTCCCCGACCCGGACGCCATCGCCAGCGCTTTCGGCCTTCAGAATTTTCTGGCGTACCACGGCGTTCCTTCTACTCTATGCTATGATGGGAAAATTGACCGGCTCAGTGTTAAGAAAATGCTGGAAACTTTTGGAATTGCGATGTTTTCCAAAAACGATGTGCCTGATATGACAGAAGATGATTATATCGTTTTGGTAGACTCTCAGAAGAAAAACAGTAACGTTACTGATTTAATTGGTGATGAGGTGGCATGTATTGACCACCACCCCATCTTCTTTCCATATAATTACCTTTATCAGGATATCCGCCCGGTAGGCTCCTGTTCCTGCCTGATTGCTTCCTATTTTCAGAGCACGGATACCCCCATTAGCCCCAAATGTGCGGCTGCGCTGGCCTATGGCATCAAGATGGATACCGCCGATTTTACGCGCGGAACTACGGCATTAGATACTGAAATGCTTTCTTTTCTCTTTGTCCACGCAGATTGGGATTTAGTTTCAGGCATGTATTACAACACCATGGAATTCAACGACCTGCAGGCATATGGCGCTGCCATCCAGAACATACAGATTTTTGACCGGACAGGCTTTGCCTATATCCCCTTCAACTGTGCACCGGCATTGATTGCCATTATCTCCGACTTCATCTTGTCCTTAGATGTTGTAGACATTGCAATTATCTATGCCCTGCAGACTGAGGGCATCCGCTTTTCTGTCCGCAGCGAACAGAAACGCATCCACGCCGGAAATCTCATCGCCCGGGTACTTAAGCCCTATGGAGATGGCGGCGGACACCCCTCTATGGCCGGCGGCATGATTCCTGCCGGGAACCTGCCCTTACTGGGAGAGGATATTCATACCACAATCCAGGAAGCATTTCTGGCAGTAATTTCGGAGTAATCTATAGTAAACGCATGAAATGAATGCGTTTACTATATCTGCTCCGCAAGGATGCGCACGGATGCACATAGGAAATATGCCGCTTGCGGCGTGCATCCAACGAAGGAAACACTGATTTAATCAGCGTTTCCTTCGCTATCTTCAGAATTCAGAAAAAATGCTACCTCGTCTTCAAAAAAGCTTCTACCCGTGTTTTCACATTTTCCCGCAAATTCTCATAATAAAAATCATAATCATGTGAGTGAAGACTTTCTGGTCCAAACAAGGCGGCTGGCGCATAATCCACATTTTCTGCCGTACAGATGACAACGCCCCGCTCCGTATCTACCTGTGCATCTGCAATCTCTTCCACAATTTCATACGTTCCCGTCCCCTCGTCAAAAATACGGCTGCCCAGATTTTCCTCAAATCCGGCATAAGTATCGTCCAATTTCCAGTTAATAGGATTGATGCTGATGGCATTGGCCTCCACAACCAGATTATGCTGCCCTTTGTTGCCTTTTCCTTCCGTGTTCCAGGAAACAATTACGCCGGTATCATCCGCTCCCTCGGCAAACTTCAGATATGGATGGTCTTCCAGCCAATCTCTGGTAATAGAATAGCCGATAGGATATGCCGCAACCATCCTCTCATAGTATTCCGGGTGTGCCTGCATATACTCTCCAAGAATAATTTTTGTCATAATGGAGCCTTGGGAATGGCCGGCAAGGATAAACGGACGGCCTTCATTATAATTCTCAAAGTAGTAATCCAACGCGGCATAAACATCCGTGCGCTGTTCATTTCTCTGAAACTCCTCCAATTCCTCATTGCTTAATCCTACAACATGGAAGATATTGCTTTGACGGTAAAATGGCGCAAACACATTGGTAGATTCCTCATAAACCGTTGCCTGGTTTTCGTAAACCGTCCTTGCCCTATCCTGCATTCCTTCATTGCCAACATCGCATATTGCCTTTGCAGCTTCCGACTCATCCGAATAGCAGGTGGGATAAAGATAGAACGTATCTACTTCATGGGTAATATCAGGAATTTTCAGCCAATTCTCCTCCTTTGCATAATCGGTAGGAGTCCCTGCCAAATCAGTGATTGCAAAATCTTCCTGCTTACCGGTCTCCTGTGGCTGATTTCCATTGCTGCCGCAAGCCGCTATGCCACACAGCCAAAGACAGGCTGCGATAACAAACATCCAGTTACATAATTTCATTCTCTGTTTTTTACCTGTTCTCATAAATCTGTTTCCTCCTTCAAGGAAACACTATATCACTTATGAAATCTCAGCTCCACATGTTGGGATACTTAAATGCTTATTAGGGACAAAATAATTTTTACTTTGAAATCTTAATTTTTTTTACCTTACTGTAAGCGCTGTAAACCATCGGATTGCCTTTCTTGTACGCCCGCACCCTTACATAGTAAACGCCCTTTTTCAATTTCTTCAGTGTAACGCTGGTCTTGCTCGTCCTGACCTTCCTTTCCGACTTAAACTTGCGGTTGGTGGCATAAGATACCTCATATCCGGCTGCTCCCGAAGATTTCCTGAACTTCAGCGCCAGCTTCCTGCCCTTCTTGTTGACAGCTTTAGAAATTTTACTCGCTTTCGGCGGACTGACAATCTTCTTCCATTTTGCTGTAATCGTAATGTTTTTCGTAACAGGAGTTTTGAAATTATATGGTTTTGAACCCTTATACCAGCCAGCAAAATTGTAACCTGTTCTCCGGGGAGTCTGCGGAAGTTTCGACTTGTCAACCTTATCGCCTTTCCTGACATACAACGGAGAAATCGAAGGCGCGCCTGTATAACCGTAACTGACTGTCACCTTATACTGACGGCACAAGGCAGCATAGCAATTCTGCAGCGTACCCTGCAGCCTTGCCAAATCGCTCTGCCCCAATCTGCTCCTACCTGTAACCGCCTGTTTAGCTTTGGCGAGAGCAGCGGCATACGGTCTCCAGGTTACCGGCGTATAATCGGTCTCCCTGACTTTGCCAACCTTATTTATCAATGTCTTAAGGGCTCTGGTATCCAGTTTAAGTACTTTGACCGTAAAATCCCTGGTCGCCACCAGGTCAGCGCCTCTTTTCGCCGTAGCTGTCAGCCTGACCTCTGTATCCCTGTCCCTGTCATTAAACACCTTGCCATTGGACGCAATCACATTCGGCTCAGAACTCCATACCACTGACTCGTATTCTCCTACTTTGTGCGGCAGTTTGAGGTCATAGACAATATGCTGTTTATCCCTGTTGCCGGCAAGCGCTGTCTGCGTAAAAAATCTGCTTTCTTCTTCCTCACAAAAAACATCTGCAAAAATCTCGTCTGCCGTCATGGCCTTGTCATATATTTTAAAAGAGGCAAGATTGCCGACAAAACCTGAACCGCCAGCCTGACAGCTTCTGCCGATAAATCCCAGAACATCATTCTCTGTTCCGGCGGCAATAATATCATTTTCCATGCTGCAGCCAGTATCCAGTCCGCCTGCCGTTCCTACCCGTCTGCCGTTCACATATAAATTAATTTTACCATGATCAAACACCATGCTGACCGTATAATAGCGGTCTTTTCTTGCCGCCCCCAATTTTACAAGCGTTTTCTCTTCATCCTTCTTTACAATATGTACCCCCATGCCGCGCCCGCTGTTCGGAGAAAAGAACAGTGTATTTTCCACAGAAACAGCATCTGCTTTAGAACCCAGACAAAACAGCCATGACTCATCGCCGCAGGCAGCAGATTTTGCAAATTTCACTTCCACTGTAAAAGATTCCACATCGGTCAGGGAATCCACAATTGCCATGGGAAGGGCCACATAACTGTTTTCTCTTAACGTCATAATTGCAGCGTCTTTGTCACAATCGACTTTTCCATAAACAGCCGCATCATTTTTATAGGGAGACTTGTCTTCAAGTCTCCCTCCTGCTGCCTTGGAAAAATCATAATCCGCCACTACAGCGGAATTTGTTAACATATCGCTGACATTTACAGAATTGTCCTTACTATATGAACCATCTGCCTCTGCCGAAATGACATTCACTGCAAATACGGATGTTACCGCCAAAGCCCAGGCAAGCAGCCCGCTAATAATTTTTTTGAATCTCATATCGGCTTCCTCCTTAGTTTATAACTCACAATTATTTACAGTTCTCGGGAAAGGCACTACGTCACGGATATTAGTCATGCCTGTCAGGTACATGACGCACCGCTCAAATCCAAGCCCAAAGCCAGCGTGCCGCGCCGTACCGTATTTACGCAAATCAAGATAGAAATCATAATCCTCTTTATTCAGCCCCAGTTCTTCCATACGCTGGCACAGCTTATCATAATCATCCTCCCTCTGGCTGCCGCCGATTATTTCCCCAATTCCTGGTACAAGACAGTCCACGGCGGCAACCGTCTTGCCGTCCGGATTAAGTTTCATATAAAATGCTTTGATTTCCTTGGGATAATCTGTCACAAACACCGGACGTTTAAATACTTCCTCGGTCAGATACCTCTCATGTTCGGTCTGCAAATCTGCCCCCCAGGACACCTTATACTCAAACTTGTCGTTGTTCTTCTGCAAAATCTCAATCGCCTCTGTATATGTCACATGAGCAAACTCAGAATCAGCCACATGTCTCAGACGTTCCAGAAGTCCCTTATCCACAAAGTTATTGAAGAACTGCATCTCCTCCGGGGCATGTTCGAGAACATAATTGATAATGTATTTTAACATACTCTCTGCCAGAACCATATCATCCTGCAAATCTGCAAAAGCAATCTCCGGCTCAATCATCCAGAATTCCGCCGCATGTCTCGTAGTATTGGAGTTTTCTGCACGAAACGTCGGTCCGAACGTATAGATATTCTTAAACGCCATCGCATAGGTCTCACCATTTAGCTGTCCGCTCACAGTCAGGTTCGTGGGTTTATTAAAGAAATCCTGGGTGAAATCCACCGTACCATCCTGATTCTGGGGAATATTGTGCAAATCCAGCGTTGTTACCTGGAACATTTCTCCAGCGCCCTCACAGTCGCTTCCCGTAATAATCGGTGTGTGCACATAGACAAAATCCCGCTCCTGGAAAAATTTGTGAATGGCATAGGCAATCAGGGAACGCACCCGAAATACTGCTTCAAACGTATTGGTTCGCGGTCTCAGGTGTGAGATTGTCCGCAAATATTCAAAACTATGGCGTTTCTTCTGCAAGGGATAATCCGGTGTGGACTTTCCTTCAATCATAATCTCATTTGCCTGGATTTCAAACGGCTGCTTGGCCTGAGGCGTGGCAACCAATTTGCCGCTGACAATAATTGCAGCCCCTACATTCAGCTTTTCCACTTCTGCAAAATTGGCCAGCTTATCATGGTATACTACCTGCAGCGGCTCAAAAAAGGTTCCGTCATTTACCACAATAAAACCAAAATTCTTAGAACCGCGGATGCTGCGTACCCAGCCGCCGATACTCACTTCCTGGTCAAGATATTCTTCTCTCATGCGATACAAGTCTTTAATGTTTGTCAATTCCATAACCTCTCTCCTTATCGTTTATCATTGATTCTTCGCGCTTATTCCGGGGTTTGCGTCTTATCAGCGTTTTCAGCATCATAGGTGACCTTGGCATTGTCAATAACAAAATCCATGGCTTTGTCGCTGATATATGCATTCTTCACATAATCTTCACCGTACTGCTCTATCAGGGCAGCTTCATTCTCATATCCAAAATCCGTTACAATTCCTTGTTTGTATTCTGCAAAACCTTCTTCATCTACCTCAATCTTTTCTTTCTTGGCTATCGCTTCCATTAGCAGCTGGTTCGTCAAACTGTCCTCAATATACTGATGCACCTGCTGGTTGAACTCGTCTTCCGTTGAACCCGTGCCGTTCAGATAATCGGCAAGCTCCATGTTGTAGCTAGTTTTGAGATTATCTGTAAACTGGTCCATATACTCCTGTATCCTCTGGTCAAGCAATCCGTCTGGCAGCGTCACCGTAGACGTCTCCCGCAGTTTCTCAAACACTGCATTCTGGGTGTCCGTCTTCTTATTTGCCTCATTATTGCTCTCAAGCTTCTCCCTGACGCCTTTTTTCATATCGTCTACGTTCTGATAGCCTTCACTGACAAAATTACTTGCCACAAATTCATCGGTCACGGTGTCATAAGTCATAAATTTTTCTTCCACAATCTTATTGATTGTCACCTTGAATACAACTGCCTGACCCGCTAACTCTGCATTCTGATACCCCTCCGGGAATGTCAGGTTCAGCTCTACCTTGTCGCCGATTTTATTGCCAATCAGTCCATCCTCAAATCCATCGATAAAGCTGTCAGAGCCGATTTCCAAGTTGGCGCCCTGTGCCGTTCCGCCGTCAAACGCCACGCCGTCCTTGAGACCTTCATAATCAATATTTACAACATCTCCTTCTTCTACCACGGTCTTATCCGTATCTTCATAAGATGGGTAGGAAGCAAGCGTGCTCTCAATGTTATTCCTGACATCTTCCTCCGTAACCTCATAAGTTCCCAGCGTCAGTTCCAGCCCTTTATATTCCCCAAGTTTCACGCAATCATCCACATTATATGCTTCTGCGCTCGTCTCTCCGTCAGAAACCTCGGTTTCGTTCTTCGCCGCCTTTTTGTCCCCGCAGCCGCCAATTAACGATACGGTACACAGCGCCGCCAATAATACTATCATTCTCTTTTTCATAAAATCATTTACCTTTCTTCTAAAAATATATAGGGAACGAATAAAACGCTTGCGTTTTCATTTGTTCCCTGCGCCGGATACACGCCGCGAAGCGGCAAAGTTCCTTTGTGTATCCGTGCGCATCCTGCCAGAGGCTTATAGTAGACGCAAAGAATTTTACGTTTACTATAATAATTCTGCTTCACAATAATTAACCTTATCATATTTTTCCCCAAATTAAAAGAGTTCCTGCATACAAATCACAAATAAATCACAATCTAAGATATACAGATGTTCAGTTGCAGCTACAAAACTTATTTGATATAATTTGATAAAAAATACGAAAGGAGTTCATTTCCCATGAACGCAGACCATCTGACCTTGCTGACCGATTTATACGAACTGACCATGATGCAGGGATATTTTAAGACCGGCGACCACAGTGTGGTTGTGTTTGACGCTTTCTACCGCTCTAATCCAGACAACGGCGGCTATGCAATCTGTGCCGGACTTGCGCAGATTATAGATTACATTGAACATCTACATTTTGACGAATCTGATATTTCTTATCTAAGGTCTCTGGGAATTTTTGAAGAAGACTTTTTAATCTATCTGCAAAATTTCCGCTTTTCCGGCGATATCTATGCTATCACGGAAGGTACCGTAATCTTTCCCAGAGAACCACTGATTAAAGTAATTGCTCCCATCATGGAGGCACAGCTGATAGAGACTGCCATTTTAAATATCTTAAACCATCAGTGCCTTATAGCCACCAAAGCAGCACGCGTCTGTTATGCAGCCGGAGACGACGGCGTGATGGAATTCGGACTGCGGCGGGCGCAGGGACCGGATGCCGGAATATACGGCGCCAGGGCTGCTGTCATCGGCGGATGCTGCGGCACCTCCAATGTTCTCTGCGGCAAACTCTTTGACGTTCCGGTCAAAGGCACACATGCCCACAGCTGGATAATGAGCTTTCCCGACGAATACACTGCATTCAAAACATATGCCCGCTATTACCCCACAGCCTGTATTCTGCTTGTAGATACCTACGACACTCTAAAATCCGGCATTCCCCATGCAATCCGGGTATTTGAAGAGATGCGCGCTGAGGGTAGTCCGCTGACCAACTATGGTATCCGCATGGACAGCGGAGACCTGGCATACCTTTCCAAACAGGCGCGGAAAATGCTGGATGAAGCCGGTTTTCCCGACGCCGTTATTGCAGCTTCCAATGATTTGGACGAATACCTGATTGAAAATCTCAAAGCACAGGGAGCTGCTATCACTTCCTGGGGAGTGGGCACCAACTTGATAACCTCCAAAAACACTCCTGCTTTCGGAGGCGTATATAAACTTGCCGCTATACAGAATGAACAGGGTGAATTTGTGCCCAAAATTAAGCTGTCTGAAAATACAGAAAAAGTTACGAATCCCGGCAACAAGACAATTTACCGGATATATGAGAAAGAATCCGGGAAAATCAAAGCGGACTTAATCTGCTTAGAAGGAGAAACCTTCGACTGCGGGAAAAATCTGCGCATTTTTGATTCATTAGAAACATGGAAATACACTACGCTTGCCGGCGGCGCTTATACCATGCGCCGTCTGCCAGTACAGGTCTTTGACAAAGGACGCTGCGTTTACCAATCTCCCAGCGTTATGCAAATCCAGAAATATTGTAATCAGGAAAAAAATACGCTCTGGAATGAGGTCAGGCGTTTTTCCAATCCCAGTAAAGTATATGTTGATTTATCGGACAAGCTATTTGAAATGAAGCGCAATATCCTGCGGGAACTTTCCGCAAAACATCACCAATATGAAAAAAACGTATGACGTTGAATTTCCCCATTTTGTAATTAATTGTACTAAAAGGAAGCTTTCGCACCAATATATTCACTCGTTCAAAAGGTCTTGCCGCGAAAGCGGTTAAGACAAAATGCATAAAAATTATTCTGGGAAGCTGGCTTCCCAAGATGATTTTTATGCATTTTGTTTGCATTGCTCTGCAATGTAAACCTTTTGAACGAATCAAAGTGTGAAAACAATGCCAAAGCGACAGCCCTTTTTGTGCAAGACCTTTTGGTACTAAATATCAGTTATTATACAAAATGAGGAGACTCACAAACTTACAATTGATTATTCTGAATTACATTCCTGACAGGTGTTCTCAAATGGCACCATGCCGATACAATTGCACTGGCAATCAACACCATGTAAAAATTCAGTCCGCGCGTGACGCACATGGATGCCGTCAGACTGGCTCCAGTGAAAATCTGAGAGAACGCCGTCTTATACATCATCTCTGTAATACCCTGTGCGCCAGGCAGCGGAAGCATATCGACTGCAATATAGATAGCCGCCTGCAGGCTCATTACCGTAAAAGCGCCGACTCCCTCTAAGCCCAGCCCTCTGTAAATCAGCCATGTCAGAAAAAATACACTGCAGCGCTGAACCACAGTAAATGCAATGACATTATAGATTTTCCTTTTATTTTTGAGGAAAAATAATACCGCCTCGTGGTATTGGTCAGCCATCTCAATAAGCTTTTGGGTCCGTTCGCCGGAATTCTTCAGGATATGTAATTTTTTTAACAGCTTCTCTCCTCCTATGACCAGACCTTTAAAACATTTGGGACTGACCATGACAAAGAGAAGAATCACAACCAACAGCGTATTCAAAAATAATCCCAGATAATAGAGGTACAGATAGCCCTGCAGATAATCTGCAAGCGGTCCATAAAAGAAAACTAAAATGCCGATTCCCATAACCACAAGCACGAATTTATAAATTACTGCCACCGTCATCAGCACTACTGAACTGTCGGAAACTTTATGTCCCTCTTTCTGCATATAGTAAAGCTGCATGGGCTGCCCGCCGGTAGCGGAGGGTGTAATCCCGGAAAAGAAAAATCCCACAAAAGAATATTTCACACAGGTAACTGCACTGGTCTTATAATTCAAAGACCGCAGCAGATAGCAAATCATAAATCCTTCTGCCGATACAAAAAAGAATGCGGTAAATACAGCTGCACAGAGGTACAGCGGATGCAAAGTCTTTACTGATTCCAAGACCGCTTCCATATCATTTCCCTTAAAAATTGCATAAAATGTCAATACTGCCAACAATATAAAAATAATAGCGCTGATTAAGTTCTTACGATTCATTAGTATACTCCATTCACGACATAAGATAATTTCTGCCACATCTGGCGAAACATATTTCTCCGTTTAACCGGATAACAGCCATTCAGCCTGTTAAACTTGCGCAGCGTTCCCTCATAAACAGTCTCCGTCTGCTCCAGCTCATAGAAATCTCTGGGCGTAACCAGTGAGAAATGCTTATCAAAGAGTGTAATTCCATGCTCCTGCAAAATATTTGCAGTAAAGGACGAACAGGTATAATGGTTCCTCTGGTAAAACGGTCTATTAAATAATATCATAGGAAGACCAAGTACACAATAATGATATTGATATCTTTTCTCGTAGCATTCCTGCAGTTTCACAGCTATCTGTGCTTTCTGCTGTGCGCTGCATTCCAAACTTACAACCTTATAACGCGCCGTAGGAAACGCCCGCTCAATTTTCTCTGTATCTTCCTTCTCGAAGCCAGCCAATATAGGGATTGCAGGATGTCTTCTGCCTACACTGTACGCCTCCTGCAATTCTTCATCCATAGAAAGTACCACATGAATATAATCAATACCAGTCACCTTTCGGATAATGGAAGCAAAAAATCCTGGTGTATCTACTAATGCAAAATATATCTGTGCCATCTTTTTCCTCTCCTATGTCTCTTGTGATTCTATTGTACGACAGATATTTCATTTCTTTACGTCGTATTGTCGTTATCCCAGGGAAACGCTGACTCAACCAGTATTTCCTTAGTTAAACTGATATAGTTTCCTTGCCACGCGGTAGCCGGCAAGCGTAAATACATCGCCCAGCCTCCCCGGCAGGTATGTAAATCCGCTGAGCATCCGCCATTTTAAAGCTGTATACAGTCTTCTGTCATGGTATTTCACATAATTCCAGAGCATCTCCCGTTTCTTCAATGCCTCAGGCGTTCCAATCAACAGCAGATGAATAGATGAAATTGCCATCATAATAGAAATATTTCTTGTCAGATAATTGGTAAGCTTGGGATTTTCCTCGCCCAGTTTCTCCAAATCTGTACATTTTGAGACCAGTTTCGTCACCCGGATTTGCTGGTCAATGCGCTTCATCAATACTTTCTCATTGACGGACTGATCCTCCCTGCCCAGAAAATAATGGTACAAGTCCAAATTCAGGTAACAAAGCGTTTTCACATAAGGAAGCGGCTGATTTGCAAAAATATTATCCACGTAAAACGTATGTCTCGGCAGCTTGACCCCGGATTTGCGAAGCACCTCCGTGCGGTAAAACAGGGAATGCATCACAAGATACTGGGAAGGATGGAAACGCTTGACTGCCTCCCAGCCGCAGACCTGATTTTCCTTTAACACGTTTTTATACCCCATCCGCTTGACCTTATTCTCCTGAGAATGGTCATACAGATAATTGCAGATAATTAAATCTACCATAATATCTTTCTTCTCCCACTCACGGATTTTCCTTAACAGCTTCTGCAGCTCCCTCTCATCCAGCCAGTCATCTGAATCCACAACCTTAAAATATTTACCAGTCGCTAATGCCAGCCCGGCATTGACGCCTGAACCATGCCCGCCGTTTTCCTGATGGACAACGCGCACAATTTCCGGATAATTCCTCGCATAATTATCTGCAATCTCTCCTGTACGGTCCGTAGAGCCATCATCCACAATGATGATTTCTGCACGTTCGTCCGCCGAAAGCAGCGTGTCTATACAATGCTCCATATACTCCTCAGAATTATAACATGGCACGGTAAATGTAATATCTTTCATACGCTTCTTCTCCTGTACTTTTTTGTTCTTCTATTCTTATTTAACGAAAATATTCTTGGTTTTTCTTCACGATTTTTATTAATTTTTTTTTAAATTTGCATTTTATCTGCCAAAAATATGCAAAAATGCTTTTTTAGGCGCTTTCTTAGTCTAGCGCAATTTTCTTAAGACTGCCCTTTTTTTACCTTACAATAATCTTACAGTTTTGTCATCTTGGGGGAACGTATATAGATTATATAACAAAATACACCCCCGGAAGTCTATACTTCCGGGGGTGTATTTTGAGGAGTATATTTCCAATTCCCGCCTTACATATAACCTGCCAACAGCTTATCTATCTCTACCACCTGACCTGTCTTGACGGATTGCTCTGCTGCGATTCCCACCACAACTGACCAGAACCCATCTTCCACCGTTGCCGCATCTGTTGTTTTTCCATCCAGATTGTCAATAAAAATCTTGTGTTCAAAATAGGTTCCTCCCATATGTCCGCTTTGTTGAATCACAGCCGGATAACAGGGGGATGAGATGACGCTTGGCCTGTGGTCTGCACAATGCATCTCAAAATGCGTATTTTTACGTTCCTCCGGCAGAAAATCCTCATTTTCATAAGCGCGGATACGTCCCTTATCGCCGCAAATTGTAATTTCCTCATAGAACATCGGCGAAAACATATTCAAATGAAAACTACACTTAATGCCATTTTCATATACAACAGTCACAAACGCGTTATCTAAAATATCCGATTTCTGCCCATCCCGCTCAAACTGTGTAAAGTTAACATCCTGTCCGCCGACAGCGTACACTGTTTTCGGTTTGGACTGCGCAAATAAATTGAACAAATCAAAATAATGACAGCATTTTTCAACAAGCGTACCGCCGGAATATTTTGAAAATTTATTCCATTGTTCCACTTTATCCAAAAATGGCAGACGGTTTTCCACGATAGAAATATTTCTGACCTGACCAAGCGACCGCTGCTCTAAAACTGCTCTTCTGGCTTCAGTGTAAATTGCTTTATAACGATACTGAAGACCTACCTGGAAAACTGCCGGATAATTATTTGCCAGTTGTCTCAGTTCAACCGCCTCCTCCAGTTTTGTAACCATCGGCTTCTCGAGGAAAATCGGCTTACCTGACTTAACGGCCTCCTTTACCACTTCCATGTGGGAATAGTTGGGAGTGCAGATAAACAGTGCATCCGCTTCTGGGTCATTACAGGCTTCCGAGAGATTCCCATACACCTTTAACGGCTGCCCTGGACGAAGTGAATGAAACACCTTCTGAGCGCATTGCAGGCTGTGTCGGCACTGGTCGTAAATGCCATGCACCGTACCGTGTCCTTCAAGAAACGTCACCCGCATATGCTCCTGCCCAATCACTCCCATACCAATAATATTGAATTTGTATTTGGGAATTGGACTCTGATAGAGATACAAATCTTCTTCCCTAAGATATTCCGTATTCATAAACGGTTTAAATAATACATGATTTATTTCTTTCTTTTCTGATTCCATAATTCCATCATCCTTTTTTCATTGATTGGCACAAATTTTATTTCCATAAGTTTCTAAGATAATTAAAATTTACAGACTTCCATTCCCAGCATTCCGCCAAGTATTTCCAGCGCCTGTGCGCAATCACCATAAATCACGCAAAAATGCGGCTCAAAACCAGCCTGTACACTGTCGGCTATCACCTGCTCCGCCTGTGACTTAAGTCTTACAACCACTGATGTACCGTAAAACTGCTGAGGCTTGTCCAGGGCTTCCCCTTCTGAAATGAAGAATCGGAATTTGCCGTCTGGTTTTCGTCCAATACGAAAAACCGTCACATGCCGGCAAGCACGACAGCCAAATTCCAACGTCGGACCAATTTTCCGGTTGCAGTGAACGCCTGCCACAGCCTTCGTATCCTCCCTTGCCAGAGAACATGCCGCTGTTCCACAGTGCCAGTAGGTGATGGTATTTTCTCGCTGGTTAACGGATACCGGGTCTCCAAAAAAGACCGGTTCCCCGGATAGCTGCTGACCAATATACATGGACAGTGCACCGTAAGTGTCAGCCTCACAGGCCGCCGCCACCCCCAAATCATTTAGCAAGCCGAGCACTGCACAGACCGGAGTACCATAAGACACAAAAAAATCCGGCCAGCAGCGGCTGGAAAGCGCTGCAATTTTATGCTCCTGCACGAATTCCTGGTAAGCCCTGTACAGTCGTGCAAAATCCAGCCTGTTTTCCTCTGGAATTAAATCGAGACCACAGATTCGTTGTTCCGCTGATTTCATATATTCTTCTACATCACTATCAGAAAACTCCCGGGCTTTCTGCTCAAGTTCGCGTACCTCCACAGTCTGCAGCGCAACCCGGAAATTTTTCAGCAGTTCCGCATCCAACGCCCTGCCGAAACCAAAGCCATCCGGCGTATGCCCCACAGTTGCAATCTTTATTCCTCGCATCTGCCAAAGAACCTTTGCTGCATTGATTGCCGAAGCAAGCGTACTCTGCACCTGTTCTTCCTGCGGCGAACCCAAAATATAAGTAAAATATTGAACGCCCATGTGCCGAAACATATTGGCTGCAGAATAAGCGCCCGTCAGGGAATTCAACCGCAGCCTGGCGCCGTCTATGACCGGCTCCGGCAGCGTCCACAAAGCAATCGGACAGGAAAATCTCTTGGCTACTTCACCGGCATACGCTGCATTTGCAAAAGTCACATTTTGCAGTACAATAAAATCAGGGTTTATTTGATCCAGGAATGCACTTAATTTATCCATGGTCAGCAGCATTTCATCGGGCGCTTTCACACAATCCGTAATACGTTTTAGCAAACACTTAGTTTTTTCAAACTCATTGCCGGCGCTTTCCAAATCAAATGTCGGAACGCCTATCGGCAGATAGGCAACTTCAAATCCTGCCATTTCCTAATCCCCCACAATCTCATAAGTAACAGAAAAATCTTTGTCTCCAAATCCCTGCTGCAGCGCTTTATCATAGACAGCCGCCACGTTTGCTTCTCCAGGCATCGAAAATCCTGTTTCCTTTGCCAAATTCACGCAGATACCCACATCTTTCGCCATATTTTCTACAGAAAATGCAGTCGCATAATCTTTTCTTTCAATCACATCTTTCTTGGAGTCGAGATAAAAATTCTGCCCTCCGCCATAAGAAATAGCCGTTGCAAATTCCTGGATATCAATTCCGTTCAATTGTGCCAGATGCAGCGTTTCATTCACGCCGTTCTGAATCTGGGCAACCAACGCGTTATGGCAAATCTTCATCACCAATCCTTTGCCGTTGCCGCCCATATGAATGATATTTTCTCCCATGTAAGAAAGAATTGGTTTTACCTGCTCGTACACTTCTGACTCTCCGCCCACATAAATACCCAGTTTACCAGCTACCGCTGCAGGTTTGGATTTCACAACCGGAGCATCCACAAATTGCGCGCCAGTTTCTTTCACCTGTCCTGCAACCTCAATAGATACTGCCGGGTCGATGGTGCTCATATCCATGCAGATTTTAGTCTTATCCAAGGCAGGCAGTATCTGTTGGTAAACTGCTCTCACATGCTCCGATTTGGGAACCATGGAAATAATAAAATCACTTTTTTCTGCCAGTTCCACAGCATCTTTACAGCCCACGGCACCATTCTTCACTAACTGCTGCACTTTTTCTTTTGCCACATCATATACATAGACCGTATCATCATGTTTTTTAATAATATTTTCACACATGGGTTCCCCCATTATGCCAAGACCAATAAATCCAATTTTCATTTCTGTTTATTACCTCCAAAAAATTTCCGACAAATCATTCTGTTTCTTATTTCCTAAATTTTTCCGCCAAATCATTCTGCTGCTGTCTGATCCCATGCTTCACAGAATAATTCAATACCCTGTCTTGTGTAGGCATGTTTGATGGTATCCTGATACACTTCCAATCCGCATGTCACAATATCCGCCCCAGCTACTGCACAATCCACAATCTGCTTGGGAGTACGGATTGCCGCACAGATTATCTGTGTTCTCCCATAAAAACCATAATTCCTGTAAATATCAACAATATTTTTTATATAACTCCTGCAGTCTTCGCCGTTCGCCTCCTTCCAGCCAATAAACGGCGAAACAAACAAAGAACCGTTTTTCGCAGGCAGAATCGCCTGCGCCGCGGAAAAAATAAGCGTCACATTGGTACGGATATTTTCTCTTTCCAATTTGCGGGCTGCTGCGATTCCTGCTTCTGTAGCCGGAACTTTGATTACAAAATTTGGTGAAATTGCCGAAATTTTACGAGCCGCTTCTAACATCTCCTCCGTCTGCTCCAAATGCGGGTTGATTTCTACGGATACCGGAAATTTCTCGTACCCCTCCAGCCCTTCTTTGACAATCCAGTCCGCGATTTCCGCCACCGCTTTCAGAAACGGCTTTCCACTAAGCATAATGTGTCTGGGATTCGTTGTCACTCCGTCAATTCCAAATGTCTCATAAGCAAAACTTATCTCATTCAGCTTCGCACTGTCTAAAAAATATTTCATAATTTCTGCTCCTCTTAGTCTCTATATTTTCTATCCTTTGACTGCTCCGGAAGTCAATCCTGATACAATCTTTTTTTGGAAAATCAGTACTACTATCACAATCGGTATCGTTGCCACCACCGATGCCGCCGACATGTCCCCCCAGGGTACGGTATACTGGCCCGGAAACAGGGAAATTGCAATCGGAACGGTGCGCATGGCATCCTTCGTCACCAGAATCAACGCGAACATAAATTCATTCCACGCCGTTATGAAGGCAATGATAGCTGTGGTAAAAATCCCCGGGGCCGATAACGGCAGCACAGTACGAAAAATAGCCTGTATCTTGCTGCAGCCATCTATCATTGCCGATTCCTCAAGTTCATAGGGAAGCGTGTCAATAAATGCAATCAATGTCCAGATAGACATCGGCAGCGTAATAATCACGCTCGGAATAATCAGTCCGGCATAAGTATTTACCAAATGCATATTTTTAAAGATAATAAACATAGGCGTGACAATGGCAATAATTGGGAACATGTTTGCCACCAATATAAAATTCTTAACCGCTTTCTTAAACTTAAAATTGATTCTTGAGAAAGCATATGCGGCCGGAAAGGCAATGACAATCGTCACAATCATCGTACCGACCGCCACAATCACACTGTTAACCACGTAGGTCATCAGGTGATGGTCCACAAATACGCTCTCATAAAACGCGCCTGAAAACCTGGAGGGCCACAGCTCTGTTGGTATTAGACTGATATCAGCCGGATCTTTCACGGAAGTTACAATCAGCCAGTAAAAAGGGAATACAATCACAATAAGAAATATGGCTGTCCCTATAATTCCTGGAATTTTTGCAGCTCTGTTTTTCTTGTGCATAACATTTACTCCTTACAAGTGAAAATAACAGTTATTTAAGATTCATTGTATTAATCATCCGTTTTTAAAACTTTGATATAGACAAAGCTGCAAATCAAAATCAATATCGTGATAATCGTTGACAAGGCAGAACCAAGTCCAAAATTCATATCGCCAAACAGATATTTATACGCCTGAAACAACAGGGTAGCCGTTGAGTTTGCCGGTCCTCCGCCTGTGATTCCAAATATAATATCAAAGATACGGATTGCCCCCATAGTACGGAATAATAATACAATCAAAAGAATCCCTTTCAGGTTCGGCAGCGTAATACGGAAAAAAGTTGCTGCCTTTCCTGCTCCATCTATCTGCGCCGCTTCGTAGACGTCCTTGGGAATTGTCTGAAGTCCCGCAAAAATCATCAGGGAAATATAGGGAAACTGCTTCCAGGTGTCCGCCAGCACAACTGCCAGCATTGCCGTAGTTCCATTTGTCAGCCAGGAAACCGGGGCATCAATCAAGTGCACCGTCTGCAGCAGCTGATTGACGACTCCTAACTGGTCGTTAAACATAAATGAAAACATGTACGCGATAATAATTCCCGGAATTGCCCACGGTATCAACACTGCCGTACGAATTACCCCTACAAATTTCTTAGCGCTGTTCATCAGCATGGCGCCGATAAATCCGATAACCAGTTCAAAAACCATGGACAAAACAGCAAACACGAATGTGTTGCACAATACCTCCCAAAACAGCTTGCTTGACAAGAGCGTCACATAATTATCCAACCCCACAAAATGCGTATCCAGAGGGTCTGTCAGTACTTTATACTGAAAACTGTATGAGACGGTAATAACTATCGGCACGATTCCAATCACCACCAAAAGCAGTAATGCCGGCAGTATCATGGAATAGCCTATCACATTGTCCCTTGTGGTCTTTTTTAAGCTTTTAAATTTCTTCATACCCTAAATCCTATTTCTGCTCTTCCAAAGCCGCATTCAACTCCTGATCCATCTGTTTCAATGCCTCATCATCCGGCATCTCACCCATCAAAGCTTTGTGGAAATACACCTGGAAAATAGAAGAAATTGCCGAATAATCACGCACCTGAGGTCTCGGTTTCGCATTTTCTGCCGCTGCTTTGATATCTGCAAGATAAGGCTTGTCCGCAAGAACTTCCTCATCTTCATACACTGCTGCATTGGTCGGGAACGTTCCTCTTTTCAGGACAGATAATTTCTGCGCCTCATAGCTTGACATAAATTCCGCAAATGCCACAGCAGCCTCCGGCGCATCTGTATTGGCGTTAACCGCAAAATTCCATCCGCCCAGGGTGCCAGAAGATTCCTCGCCATTTGTTCCCACCGGTAGCGGAGCAACCCCCACATTGCCAGCCACCTTGGATGTATCTGCATTTGACAGCTCATATGCATAGGTCCAATTACGCATGAACAACGCGTCTCCCTCCTGGAAAATTGATAAAGTATCATCCGGCTTGTGAGATAACACTCCTTCCGGTGAAATCCCCTCTGCAATCAAATTTCTCACAAATTCCAGAGCTCCTTTGGTGTTATCATTGTTCATGGCAAATGCACCGTCCTCCAAATCTGTGCCGCCGTTCTGTTTGATAAACTCAAGCATATTACAGGAAGTTGGCTCTCCCTGATACATCTGGAACACATAACCGTATTTTGTGCCCCCTTCATTTGCATATTTTTTGCTCATCTCTACTAACTCGTCCCAAGTTGCCGGCGGTGTATCTACCACATCCTTCCGATAGTACAAAAGGCCTACATCTGTATAATTCGGATATGCATATGCCTTGTCATTGTAATAGCAGGTCGATAATGGGCCAGCCACATACTCATCTGCAACCGCTGCCAGATTATCCGTCACATCCATCAGCCATCCTGCCGCCCCAAACTGTGAAACCCAGATAATATCACATTCAAATACATCCGGATCCGTATCCCCGGCGGCAAGCGATACCATCAAACTCTTTTTTACATCATCACTGTTGCCCGGCAATACCTGGTGATCTACTGTTATATCTGGATATAACTTATTGAATTCTTTTATCATCTCGTCCAGGGTACCAGTCTGGTCATTCTGGCTGACAAAGGTCACCTCACCAGACAAATCAGAAGGGCTTTCTTCCGACACGTCGTCCCGGGAACTATTTACTGTCTTTCCATTTTCGTCGCCTGAATCCGCCGAACTGCCGCCTGAGTTGCCGCAGCCTGCCAGCAGCGTCAGGGTCAGCGCTCCACACAAAATCATTGATAATACTCTCTTTAACTTCATATTTTTATTCTCTCCCGTTCTTTGATAATTTATAATCACAAGTGGAATTCCATTTACTAACATACCACGACAATTTTATATTTTATTTCTATATAAGAATTAAATATTAATATTTTTCTATTTTTTTAATATATTAATTCTAATTCAGAATTAATATATTAATAGTCATATTTGTGTGTAATTCGCCTATTTCAGAAAAAACCACACGCAAACCATGAAAGAACTACTGACAGCAAGAGGGTGTCCCCCAAAGCTATGACATAACTTTGGAGGACACCCTCTTGATTTATGGAAATCTATTTGGTTTATAGATATATAACATATCTGATAAGATGCGAAAATATAACAAGGAAGCAATACTTACAGGCTTACTTTTTGGTAGTCACTTTTTTACTCTTAGACCAGACAGAACAGTAATCTTTCCCATTCACTGTCTGATAAGTTCTAACCCTCACATAATATGTTTTCTTAGATTTTAATTTTTTGACAGTCAGACTGGAAGCAGATTTCTTTTTCACTGTTTTCGTTACGGTCGCTTTCTTTTTATATTTTTTGTTTGTGGAATATTGAATTTGGAAGCCTGTAATAGTACTTTTTTGTTTTTTCCATTTTACCTGAAATCCTTTGGATTTTGCTTTTATTCTCCCCGATATGGAAGTCCCCTTCGGAAGAATCTCAAAAGTCTTATTGAGTGTTCCTGTATAATTATTTTTCAGCTTAACGGTTACAGTTGCTTCGCCGATTTTCTTATTGTTTTTGTAAGTAACTGTATAATGGCGTTCATCAATAATCTTCCCTGCTGAGTCCTTGACGGTAACGGACGGAGTTTTTGCTTTTCCATCATAAATATAGGAAGAAGCGCTCAAGATAAGAGTTTTTACTGAGAAAATCACTTCGGTGTTTCCAACCCTGCCGCAGACCGAACATGCCTCCACAACGCTTCCATTCTTAGAGACCGTCGCTTTTGCAATTATCTCTTCATATATATGGGGCGTTTGGGGGATTTCTTCTATTTTTGTTTCACCGCATACGCTGCAGATATACTTTTTCTCTCCGTTTTCCGTACAGGTTGAAGATTTTATTCCTGTGCCTTCATCCCATGTGTGTGTGCCTGTGGCTGCAATTACCTGTCCGCGTTCTATTTCTTCACCGCAGTCTTTGCAATAGGTATCTCCGCTATACCCCTCCTCTTTGCAGGAGGCGTCTTTCCGACCGCGTACTTCAGTATTCTGGTGGGTGCATTCTGTGGCAGGCGGCTCTTGGGGAAGGATGTCGAAAGTATTTTCGAGCGTTCCGGTGTAATTGCCTTTCAGCTCAACGGTTGCTGTCGCCTTGCCGACTTCCCGGTTGTTTTTGTAGGCGACGGTATAATTACTGCTGTCAATAATCTCCCCGATTGAATTTTTTACGGTGACGGCCGGAGTCTTTTCTTCTCCATCATAGGTATAAGAAGAAGTCTCCAAATCTATGGATGCTGCATAAAAAATCACATTACTGCTCTCGATATGGCCGCAGAACATACATTTTTCTGTAATGCTGCCGTTCTCTGCAGTCGTTGCTTTGATGATTATTTCCTCATATGTATGGGCTGTTTTTGTGATTACCTGTCCGGGTTCTATTTCTTCGCCGCAGTCTTTGCAGTAGGTATCTCCGCTGTAGCCTTCCTCTTTGCAGGAGGCGTCTTTCTGACCGCGTATTTCTGTATTTCTATGCGGGCATTGATCGCTCCCTAATATTTTTATCGGCGTATGCTGATTCGCATCCGAACCGTTCCCTACCACTCCATGCTTATTATATCCCCAGCTATATAAAGCTCCGGTTTTGGTAATTGCTGTGCTTCGTTCATCTCCCAAGGAAACAGAAGAGACGTTTTCCATCACTTTTACCGGAATGGGCTGAGTTTGGGTCGTGTCATTTCCTACCTGTCCATAAT
>CAJUHY010000014.1 GCA_910585895.1 uncultured Lachnospiraceae bacterium | reverse complement strand
TCGTAGAGGATTTCCCCTCTTGACATCAGTTCTGCTTCTGTAAATACATTGAATTTCTCAAACAATGCAATTGCTTTCTCAGTTGTCAGAGCCGGAACTGCATCCACCATATTCTTAATGTTAGGAAGTCCCCGGCGTTCTGCCTCCTCAATCCACTCATCAGAATAGCCATTGCCGTTAAATACAATTCTCTGATGTGCAGAGGCCTGCTCTTTAATTAAATCATGCACCGCCTCCTCAAAATTATCTGCTTTCTCTAAAATATCACATGCATCGGAAAATGCTTCAGCTACGATAGAATTCAGTACCACATTGGGCGGGGCAATGGAATCATTGGAACCCACCATACGGAATTCAAATTTATTTCCGGTAAATGCAAACGGTGAAGTACGGTTACGGTCTGTGGCGTCTTTACGGAAATCAGGTAAAGTCTTAACGCCCGTCTGAAGCACTTCACCTTTGAGGCTTCTCGTTGCCTCGCCAGTGCTGATAAGCTGTGTCAGCACGTCCTGAAGCTGCTCCCCTAAAAATACAGATATGATTGCCGGCGGCGCTTCATTTGCCCCCAGTCTATGGTCATTTCCTGCATCTGCCGCAGATTCGCGCAAAAGGTCTGCATGTTTATCGACTGCTTTCAAGACACAGGTCAATACCAACAAGAACTGTATATTCTCATGCGGCGTCTTCCCCGGATCTAACATATTAATTCCATCATCGGTTATAATCGACCAGTTATTGTGCTTACCGGAACCATTTACACCAGCAAACGGTTTCTCATGAAGCAGACAGCACATTCCGTGGCGTCCCGCAACTTTCTTCAACGTCTCCATCACCAGCTGGTTATGGTCCACGGCAATATTTGCCTCCGCATGGATCGGGGCGAGTTCATGCTGTGCCGGAGCAACTTCATTGTGCTGAGTCTTAGCGCTGACGCCTAACTTCCATAACTCCTTATTGACATCTTTCATGTATGCAGCAATGCGCTCGCGGATGGAACCAAAGTAATGGTCTTCAAGCTCCTGCCCCTTGGGAGGCATGGCCCCAAACAACGTACGCCCTGTAAAAATCAGGTCTTTTCTCTTTAAATATTTCTCTCTGTCCACCAAAAAATATTCCTGTTCTGGTCCGACAGAAGCCGTCACTTTCTTGGAAGTGGTATTTCCAAACAAACGCAGCAGACGCAGGGACTGGTCGTTAATGGCTTCCATAGAACGCAACAGCGGCGTCTTCTGGTCAAGAGCTTCTCCCGTATATGAACAGAATGCCGTCGGAATACAAAGCGTTGCCCCTGCTGCATCCTGGCGGACAAATGCCGGAGAGGTACAATCCCATGCCGTATACCCTCTCGCCTCAAATGTCGCCCGCAGTCCTCCAGATGGAAAGGAAGAGGCATCCGGTTCGCCCTTAATCAGTTCTTTGCCCGAAAAACTCATCAGAACTTTGCCGTTGGGCATGGGGGCAGAGATAAAGGAATCATGCTTCTCTGCCGTCACTCCGGTCAGCGGCTGGAACCAGTGGGTATAATGGGTTGCACCTTTCTCAATTGCCCACTCTTTCATCTCATGCGCAACTACATCTGCAGTCTCCGGGTCAAGTTCTTTTCCCTCCTGGATTACTTCTGTCAGTTTCTTGTAAACTTTCTTGGGCAAACGCTCCTGCATTACCGCATCGTTAAATACGTTTTCACCAAAAATCTCGGATACATTGATAAACTTACTCATCTCTCTCATTCCTTTCCTTTCCGCGCCGGACACAATTGCCTGGCAATACCTCTGTGCGGACGCGCATCCATGCTCTACCTATGGGAAACGATTTTCCTGATAGATAGAAAAGGGCATTCCAATCCTCTTGGAACACCCTTGTTCTTTGTTTTCTATATCTGCTAATTACGATACTCTAAATCATCAAGAAATGCAATAGAAAATTTATAAAATTTGAATTTTTTACGATTTCAGACAAATTTATAGATTTTTGAATTTTTTTTTGGTACTATTGCCAGACGTCATCCATATTCCATTCCACATCCGCGCTCTTTCCTATGCTATGATAATATAATAAGAAGAAAAAGAGCGCTACAAATGATAACAGCCTTCTGGCTATTCCTCCTCTCTTTGCCCATCTGAGTATCCGCGATACCAGCTCCTCCTTTTCCCTTTCGGTGATGCCGGAATTATCGACAAAATAGAGCAGCAGATAGGAAAGTCCTGCAACCATCGCAAGCGTTGCGTACACCTGCACATTCATGGAATCCCCTGTCTTCGGCTCGCTCCCTGTCGGCGTCTTCGCTGTCGGCAATTGCCTGGGAGTCTCCACGGTTTTATGTCCGATGTCCACCTGTGCACGGCGTGTATTCGTATTTCCCGCATGATCCACAGCTGTCACACGCAGGACATGTTTACCCGCACCGGACACCTCTACCTCAAACTCATATGATTCCACAATATCGCCTGTAAACTCCTCCTCAGGCACAGATATTTCCCTGCCCTTATCCAACTGGTAGGTCACGGCTGCTATGCCGCCTGCAATTCTCTCTTCCCCACTGGAATCCACATCATCCTCGACCTTTACCCTGACATCGACATCATGTGTAAACGTTTGCGACATTTTTCCATCCCTGGATGAGAATTCAATCTCCGGGGCATTGTCCTCGACAATAACCCCGCCCCCACGCGCGGCAATTGTCTTCCCGGAAGACACATTTCCCGCATTGTCCATACACGTCAGACCGATATTTCCCTTAAAATCTTCCGATACCGTAATCTTTGCGAATATCTGTCCGCCTTTCATCAACAGCTGGATTTTCCCAGCTGAAAATTCACCTTGGTTCGGCGTGAGGACGCCATAGAACAGATTCCGCCCTTTCCTGCTTTCAGGAATCTCAATGATTCCGGCTGCCGCCTTTTCATTGGATTGCAATAATGCCGTGCCGTCCTCCGAAGACTCCTGACGGCTGGCTCCCCCGGCTGCTGATACTTTATAGTCTAACTGCTTTACCCCGCTCCCTTCCTCAAAGATGGGAACGGTTATGACAAGATTCTTTTTCCGTATTATCCAATTCCGAAGGTTAACATATCCCCGGCTGAAACTAATCTCCTCTAATACCGGGGCTGTCTCATCCACCCACCTAGCATAAAGCGTTACTTCATAAATTCCATTTTGGTCTGCCGTATCCTTAGGACAGTTCTCCTCCACCCGCGTATCAAAATCCCAGCGGTTTTCTTCCATTCCCTGGTCATCCGTGAACCAGCCCTTGAAATGATACCCTCTCCTTTCAGGCTCAGCCACCTTATCGGCATATCCCCCATAAGGTATGCTCTGGCTTCCCGGAACCTCTCCCTCCGCTCCATTCAGGTCAAAGTTAATTTTATAAATATCCCTGTCATAATAGAGCCTTAAAATCAGACTGCCGTCTGCTGCCACAATTCCTGATTCGATACGCATCTCATGTACTGTGTTCTCCGTAAACCCTGTATATGTTTTTGCCTTTGCACGCACCTCATCCCCGACAACTGCTTCTGCTTCCTCCGCCACATCCAACAGGTAACCCCCATTTAACTCCTGTTTATAATGCTCTACCCGATAGTCCGCCCTGGCAATGACCCATCTGGCATAAAGAGTCTGATTCTCTGTCAGGCTGATTTCCTCCCCCTCCTGATAGTTTTTGCCTGTACCATCCTTCTCAGTATTCCAGCCAACAAAAACATACCCATCACGTTCTGCTTTCTGCGCGACAGTGAATTTTGCCGGCTGATAACCGACCTCGCTATGTACATTTGCATAACAGGAATTTGCCATGGGCTCCTGCTCACCCACACCCCCATTGAGGTCATAAGACAAAATAACATCCTTGCGGTAAATACCGTAATAGGAAGAATGCTTCGTCAGAATCAGTTCCTCTCCCGCCGCAAAGTCTGCCCGGAACTGATTCTCGTCCTCGGCCCAGCCTATTTTATCCCAACCTTCCATACCTTTGAGTTGCGGGGCTTCTATCGACTGTGTCCATGTCTGACCGGCAGACGCCTCTTTGGTCTCTTTCTGCCCCGCTGCACCGGAATAAAAATCTGCCCGGAACGATTTCGTAAATATGGCGTACAAGGTAAGGTCCGTCTCACTTGTAAGCGTATCACCTACATGATAAACTTTTCCTGAACCATCGGGCTCTGTATTCCAGCCTATAAACTGGAGGTCCTTATAAGATGGATCTGCAGCAATCACGAACTCTGCTGGCTGATAGGTAACTTCCTCATGCACTCTGGCATAAGACGGCTCTATGTCAGTTGCAGGATCCAGCGAAATGTCCCATCCATTTTTATCATAGGTTAACGTTACGTCCTTTTCATATATGCCGCAATATTGCTGATGATTCTCTAACAGAATCTCGTCCCCTGGCTGATTTGCTACATCAAACTCCTCTTCTTCCCTTGCCCAGCCAGCCTTTATCCAGCCTTCCATCTCATCCAGGTGTTGCGGGTCGTTCAAATCCTCTAGTTCCGGGGCATTTATCTTGCATTTCCCACCGGCTTCAATCACACCCTCTTTCTTTACTTTGCTTCCGGGGCTTCCAGAATAGAAGTCGGCTGCCAAATTTTCCGCAAAAACAGCATAGAGGTTAACATCGTCCGTCATCTCTCCTAACGATTCACCTGCCTGGTAAAGCTTTCCAGAGCCATCCTGGTTCTTGCTCCATCCGAGAAAAGTACGTCCCTCATATGTCAAAATATCCTGCCCCTGCTCATCCTTATTGGACTTCACAACTGCCATGTCTCCTTCGGAATATTGATTATCGTCCACAATATTCCCTGCCGCGCCATTGCTGATATAATAGACAAAATATTTATAACCGGGATTCGTTTCCGTAAGTATTACCTGTGTTCTGTCGTCGCTCAGTTTCGCGTACCATGTCTTGCCGGAATTGCCGATATCAATGAATTTAATCTTCTTCATATCCCGCTCATGAAGAAACGTATAGCCAGCGCTGCTCTCCGCAATCACATACCCCTCAGCTGCTTTCAAATAGAGGTTTACAGGATATGTCAGCGTAGTGCTGATGAATATTTTCCTGAGTACGCCGCTGTGCTGATCCAGATAAATTCCATCCACGCCTGATTCTTCCTTGCCCTCGCCGCCAAACTTTACATTCCCGGAAACATTCAGCTCCGCCTGTCCGCCAGCCAGTACAGAAGAATTAAAAATACCGCCGCTGCCGCTGTAGTCTGATACTGCATCCTTATAATCACAGTAATTCCCCTCAAAGATTCCGCCAGTAATATTCGTAACTGTTCCCTCTTCCCAACAATGATTGAGGCAGCCGCCTTTATTGACAGCATAATTGTTCAGGAAACTACCTCCATAGATATTAAGGATTCCTCTACAGTTATAGATACAGCCTCCACCCACGTTTCCATGTACACCACTGATAGAGGTGGTACGATTATTACGGAAAGTGCCGCTGTAAATATTCACGACATTCTTGTGAAAACTAAGAAACGCGCCACCCTGTGTACCTGCACTGCAATCTTCCATTACAGTATCCCTGATGTTTATTGTATTGTCAGAATCCGCATAAAACGCTCCGCCTGCAGACTTTTCGCCGCTCCCCCTTGCCGAACAGCCTTGAAATACAGCGCCATCCATATCCACCCCACAGCCATTATAAATATATAACGCGCCGCCCTGGTCATTGCCAGCGCCTTGACCGACGCTGCAATTTTCAAATCTCGTGCCGTTGATATCAACTATACTTGCATATATATACATTGCGCCGCCAAAAGAAAATTCACTGCCAGAAGAACTCGCCGTGCAGTTTTTAATCGTTGCTTTGTTTAAGACGGCGTTCGCCTGGTTCAGGTAAATGGCTCCCCCATCACCGGACTTTGCACAGTTCTGAATCACACACCCATCACCTAAGGTCAGTTTTCCTGATAGGACCATCAGCATACAAATATTGGCATGTATTGAGCCTCCATCCACAGTAATGTTCTCCAAAGTCAGATTTCCACTGGCCTGAACATTAAGGCAGGCATCTGCTCCCCCCCTTTGAATCAACCCGCCGCCTGTAATCGTAACATTCCCATTAATTGTCACAAATTCTGTGATGGTCAGAACCGCATTCTCTTCCACAATCACCGTTGCATTATTTAAGGTACGTTCTTTCCATGTTTCGCTCTGTCCGGCAGCAATTCTGATAGTCTCCGTATCCTCATCTGCAAAAAGCGCTTCCTCTTCTTCTGCGTAAAGAATATCCCTCTCCTCTTCTGCATTAGAAATTTCCTTTTCTTCTTTTACAAAAGAACTGTCCGCCTCTTCCCCTCCATCAAAAATATCCGTCTCTTTCCCGAAATAACGATTCGCTCTACCATCACCAAAATCATCTATTTCCCGGAAGCGCCCTTCGAGCGTATCTCCCTCCACATCCACGACAATCTCCGGCAACTCCATGCCTTCGGACAACAGATATCCGTCCGGCAAAACCGGCGTAAAAATATACGTCCCATCTTGTTCCATGTCATATTCCGGCTTACTTTCCCATATAATGCCCTCAATAATGACATCTGGAATCACTTCCGTATCCTCCGATACTATATTCTCAGGCTCCATCTGAGTTTCCTGATTCTCAGGCTCCACCGGCGCTTTCTGATTCTCAGGCTCCACCGGCGCTTCCTGATTCTCTGCCCTATGCTGGCAGCATGACACCGTCAGGGTGCCCGGCAGATTCAGTGCTTCTATGGGAGTCCCAACCGAAACAGTTTGAGATTTTACGTCCATGGGTAACTCGGAAACAGACAGAATCTCATATTGTTCGTTTTCATTCGGCAATTCCGCTGCCAGCACAAATATCTGATAGTACATATTAGGTAACGATGTCATAATCAGACAAGCGGAAAGCAGCGCTATGATAAGTTTGTTTCCTTTTCCTTGTTTGTTCTTTTTTTCAGGCGGCGTATCCTTTCTCTCTTTCATCTTCACACACTCCTTACCCTATAAAATTTACGTTATGTCAATCCTCTTACCTAATATTAAACAGACATTTTGACTTGTACAACAAGGGGCAGATGAACTTCCTATAAGCTACACCTGCCCCTTATTATATACTATTATATGTTCTTTACAGTTCGTTTTATATACTCACACCAATTAAGCTTTTCCAACAGAACCGAATAATTCCATCTTCTCTTTTACAGTTGCCTTAATAGCCTCTACACCTGGAGCCAGAACTTTACGTGGGTCAAATCCCTTGCCCTCTAAATCTTTTCCAGCCTCGATGTATTTTCTAACTGCTGCTGAGAAAGACAGCTGGCACTCTGTATTTACATTAATCTTAGCTACGCCAAGAGAGATTGCTTTCTTAATCATATCCTCTGGAATTCCTGTACCGCCGTGAAGAACTAAAGGCATATCTCCTGTCTTCTGCTGAACAGCATCCAATGTCTCGAAGCTCAGTCCTGCCCAGTTCTCAGGATATTTGCCGTGGATATTGCCGATACCTGCTGCCAGCATATCTACGCCCAAATCAGCAATTGCTTTACACTCATCAGGATCTGCACATTCACCTGCGCCAACAACACCGTCTTCTTCACCGCCGATTGCACCAACCTCTGCCTCAATGGACATTCCCTTGTCATGGGCAATCTTTACAAGCTCTGTAGTCTTTGTTACATTCTCATCGATTGGATAGTGAGAACCATCGAACATGATGGATGAGAATCCTGCTTCTACACATTTCAGACATGCATCATAGCTGCCGTGGTCAAGATGCAGCGCAACCGGAACAGTAATTCCTAACTCATTAATCATACCATTTACCATGCCTACAACCGTTGTATAACCACACATATATTTTCCAGCACCCTCGGAAACACCCAGGATTACCGGAGAATTTAACTCCTGTGCTGTCTGTAAAATAGCCTTGGTCCACTCCAGGTTGTTGATGTTGAACTGTCCAACAGCATAATGTCCCTGTTTTGCTTTCTGTAACATTTCTTTTGCAGATACTAACATTTCTTTTCCTCCATTTCTGTCTTCTGCACTTTGGCAGGAGACACTATCTTTATTTTTCGTATGGCATCTCCAATTCAGCCCCTTGAAAAATGCCATTTCCAGTGAAATCCTCATAGGGACCTCACTTCATACTGTATAGTTTACCTTATTTTTCCCAAAAAGAAAAGAGCTTTCGGAAATTAAATTTTATTTTTCCTCAACTGCACATCCATCCCACTCTGCAACCGTAAATCCTTTCCGCTTTATAATACCCATCGTTTGTAACAATACGGTCTGACCTGATTGTAACAATATCAATCCTCTCTCCATTTTTATCGTAAATCTGTATAGAAAATACAAATCCATCATTATTATCTGCAAATGTTTTCCTTACACGCAGTGAATGAAACAATGCAATAACTTTCTGCATATCTTCTTCTGCCGTGACAACCGTTAGATTGGCACCGGGATAATATATTTCTATTTTGCTAAGTGTCCTAACATCTATATCCTGTAATATCTTCGCACTTCTTCCAACTATCCAGACAACAAACATCACGAGAAAAATTACAACACATGACGTCCCTATAATGATTCTCTTTTTCATACAATACTGTCCCAAATATTAGAAAAAGGTGAGCAGACCCTTATTAACACATACAAATGTTTATCTATTTAATAAACGTTCGAAATGCAAAAACTCTAAACCATTTTACAGTATTTTATAATTTTTTTACTAGACTCTTATTCCACAAGATTTATCTCCTTCTGGATTTTCATCAATTACTCTTGATTGATACCAGATAAGGATAATTTTTTGTGACAAGCATATTGAAAAAGATTTTTGCATATGCTATAATGCCAATAGGCAAAAAAGAGATAAAAAGTCCATGTGGGCAAAAGAAACGAATCCCCAGATTGGTATGGCAGTACCATCTGAGGATTCTTCTTTTCTTTTATAGTGGCAAAGCACCCACCAGGCTAGTTGTTGCTTTTGTCGTCACCGTCTAACCATTTGATGATGCAGTGGCAGGCTACACCTCCCAAAACGGTAACTAAAAAAGAGATAAAAAATTCCATGCAAGCACCTCCTCCCCGTTGCGGGTATCGGTGAGCAACAAAAAAATTATAACATATTATTCGACACACTTCTATCATTAATTCATACGAAAAGATGTAAAGGGGATTCTGGCGACAAGAATCCGATGCCCGCTATCTCTGTGAACATCTCAAATAATCAATCTGTGTAATGATACCCTTAATGCTTTTTACATTCCGAAACAAAAATCTGTATTTTGAATACTGCTTTTTCAATAACTGCAATTTACACAGTGTATTTGGTAGAGAGGATTTCTTTCGGTAAGTAAAATTGAACATATTTTTGAATTTTATCCTTATCTGACTTCATACTTAGGTAGAATTCCCATAAGACTAAAAAATAGTTCAAACAAAATTATAACACCAATTTAAATTTAGGCACACCTTTCAACATCTTATTCGGTCTTTGGTCGTCGTACCATATATAGTCTGTTACCCTACTTTCTTCATCCATATACAAGGTAACATGAATCCCAGTGACGTTATCCGTATAATCCCCTACCAAATCCGTCAAAAAATCATGGTCGTCTTTGTTCTCATGTTTCAGCCAATGGCATACTCCCCCTTCCAACAGCGTAGCATTAACCTGATTACCCTCATATGTATACTGCTCTACCCTGACATTATCAACCTTCCCATCAAGTACACTGCCATACGCATAACGTTCTATCTTTCCTGCCTCGTTATATTTCACTTCCATGACCTCCCCCAGTCCCAATAGATTATAACTCAACCCTACCTGTATGGAGGGAGTCTCCCAAAAAATAAGCTCCCTCCCTTCTATCGTCCCCTCTAAACGGTCACATGCAACGAGGCGTCCCTCTTCATCATAACCATACACGAAACCAGGGTTCGTGCGTTTTTTTACAAACCTTCCACGAGATATATTTCCGATGAGGAGTTTCTCTAAATGGCATTCCGTCAGAATACCCCTCGGCGGTTCCATGCCGCCTTTGGAATACCTTTCACGCACAATCTTCCTCTCTGTCTCTTCTTTAAAATACGCCTCTTTATCCTTATATTTCTCATAATAACCTTGCAGCGACTCCATCCCCTCATTCCTAATTCGCCTGAGTCTCTGATAGGAATCGCTTTTTTTATATAACGCAACCTCTTCTTTTGAAATCATTTCCACTTTCGTATTACTCCTTAGATTTACGCTCCATTCAGTTCTTCATACAGTTTACGGAAATCATCACAATAATCCCTATCACATTTATAATACCCATCATTTGTAACAATACGCTCTGACCTAATTGTGATAATATCAATCCTTTCTTCATTTTTATCGTAAATCTGTATAGAAAATACAAATCCATCATCATTATCTGCAAATGTTTTCCTTACACGCAGCGAATGAAACAGTGCAATAACTTTCTGCATATCTTCTTCCTCCTTGACAACCGTAAGATTGTCCCCTGGATAATATATTTCTATTTTGCTGAGCGTTCTGACATCTATATCCTGTAATATCTTCACTTTTCTTCCAGCTATCCAGACTATAAACACAACAAGAAAAATTACAACACATGACGTCCCTATAATGATTCTCTTTTTCATATATCCTCCAATATTATCTAAAAATACTGCCACATTCTTATCGCAATGCGTTTTGTATTACTTTTTTAAGACTTATACCCCATTCAGTTCTTTATATTCCCGCAGCAATTTCTCCTTCAGTTCTCTCCAAACTTTATGTCCATTCTCTGAATCACAAAAAAATTCATTCCCTTTCACTTTGCAATATGGCACATAGGTATGTTCATTCTTTTCATCATATTTTACAGCTTTCTCTTCTTTGTTTCTATAACAGAATACCGGAGTTATTATGGTTTCCCCATATATTTCATACATCGGTACGCCCTCCTTGCTGTTTAGCGTCCTGCCGCTTAAAAATATCAGGTATTCCTCTCCTTCGTCCATGATGTCCACAAATCCACACTCGATGGATGCCGGCTCCAGGGACAGACTCACACCCCATTCTTGCGAAAACACATATACTTCCGAACCCTCCCGGATTCCACTGCCCTTAAAGACCTTTTCCACCTGAACTTTCTGCCTTGTATTATGAAAAAGCTGCTCAAGTTCCCCCACTACTTTTGCCTTGATTACAGTCTGCGCTTCCGATAACATAGCCGGCATATCCGCACAGCAGGATATCACCATCTCTTCCGGCAGAACTGCCGTCTGCAGACCATCCATGTAATTATCCTGTGCAGTGATATCTGTGTATGTCGCCCTCTTAGCCATTCCGAATATACCAGAAAAACAGAAAACAGCCGCGATAATAATTGCCATAATGCGTATCCTCATAATTCTTCCCCTCCCTGCTCCATAATCCGTCCGCCTTCGATTCTGTACAACTCATCGACAAGCGCGCGGATATCTTCTTTGTTATGGCTTGCCAATAAAATTATTGCTCCTCGCTTTTTTTCCTCCAGAATCAGGCTGCGGATTTCCTCTACCCCAAATTCGTCCAAGGAATTGGTCGGCTCGTCCAGCATAATCACATCCGGGCGTTCCATAATTGCCTGTGCAATCGCCAGACGCTGTTTCATGCCAAGGGAATATTTGCTATAGGTCCTCTTGTCATTTTCATCCAGCCCCACACGCCGAAGCGCAAGTTTTATCTCTTCCTTGCCAATTATTTTTTTCATGCCCGCAAGGTACTTTAAATTGTCATATCCCGTCATATTCGGGTACAGACCCGCATTCTCCAGAACAATCCCCAGACTCGGCAGAACGGAAAAATCATGATGCAGGATTTTTCCATCAAGGGAAACCGTTCCTTCATCTACCTTCATCAGCCCTGAGAGCGCGCGCAGCAGCATCGTCTTCCCTGCGCCGTTCCTGCCCACGAAGCCATAGACAGCCCCTCCTGCCAAAGTTAAATTAATATCCTTTAAAATTTCTTTTCCTTTCAGCGTCTTTCCTGCCTTTTCCGCTATCAGCTCCATATTATCCCACTCCTATCTCTGAATCAGAAATCAGCAAATCATGCCTTTTGACGATTATCGCCCCGGTTATCAATATCACAATATTTATAACTGCTAAAAACAGCAAAGATTCTTCCAAATAAAAATTCTCAAAAGCAGACTCCTGTATGCTGTCCACCTTTGGCACAAAACTTTTCTGCCAGCCCAGTACCAGTCGGGCAATGGGATTAATTCTCATTGCCATTTTCCCCGCTCCCAGCAGGACGATGCCGATACTCTGTATTGCCATCACAACCGTAAAAGACAGGCTGCTGCCAAATTTGAGGGCAATGAGATTAATCAAAACAACTATCGAATAACTCCACAAGGAATACAGCGCCAAATGACATACCAGCAGGTAAATGCCTGACATATCCACCTGTACCTGACACCGGAATGCCGCTGCAATGATTACCATTGTCACCATGAGGCCCTGGAAAATAAACACATCCCTCCCCACAGACAGTATCTCTTTCCAATACCATTTCCCGCGGTCCGTGCAGCGCGAAAATACATATACGCTCGCCGTGCAGAAATGCCAGTACAGGGCAATTCCTAAAAATACTTCCATAATCACGCATGGCAGCAGCCGCATCGCAACTTCCACCAGCTCCAATGCATTTTTATAATTTAACACAAACTCTCCTCGCGAACCGCTTAGCTGCAAAACCAGTTCGGACAGGAAAATTTTCCCCTCGTATGGGTTCACATAAGAGATGCTCAAAAAAATGCCCGCCATAACGGCCAAAAGATAAATAGAACCATTTTGATATTTTCTCACAGGCAGTCCTTTCTGCTGCTGGCAAGGAATCCTATCGCAACAAATGCCAGTAAAGCCGCCACGGCAATAGCAAAGAACATTCCGCTCTTTACCTCTTCATTAAACAGAAGCAGATAATCATACCACTGAGGGCTGAACTGCATATTATCCGTTGGAAGCATAAGCGGCAGATTTAATAGAATTAATGACGGTAGGAATAAGAATATATTGTACTTTACCTTGATTAGAGATGAAATGACCACTGTGGCTGCTCCCAACAACCCTGACACCAGCCCAAACAAAAGAATTCCAGCAAGTGCATATATGTACGGATTTGCCTCATACAGACCGCCCATAAAGTAATTTCCTACCCTTTCCAGATATTGCTCATCATATACAGACCAGTTTGACAAGTCTCCCACAGCATTTAACGGAAATGACACGCAGTTCAGCAAAAACTCCATGAGAAAAGGTATGGTAAAAACAATACCCGTTGTCAGGAATGCAGCAAAGACTTTACTTAATTTATACACCCGATTCCCCAGTCTTGCGCTCAGATATACATGTTCACCAAGCTGGTATTCCCTTGACAAGCTAAAACCAGCTGGAAGAACAATGAGAAATGGGTATAGCTGCATGAATAACGCCGTCATGTCAGCAGCATAATCCGTACGATTATAGCTTAACAGCATCAACTTCATCGGATGGTACATTTCGGCAGCATCCATTCCCTGAAACTCCAGGACGTTGCCGATAAATGTATAGATTACCATCCCCAATAATATCATAAATGCGAGTGCTGCCTCCTTCTTTTTCAGTAAATCTATTACTTGTGCAATTACGATTTTTAAAAACATGTTTCTCAACCACCTGCTATCTGTTATTTATATTGCCTTCTTATCTTCACTATTGTTGGTGGAGCACAACAACTCCACCAATTAAATTTCTAGCGTGCATTATAGTTAACAATCGCATATGCTTCTTTCTTTGTATTCCCTCTAAATTGGAACTTTACTATTTTAGCGGCATAATAGCCTTCTCTCAACTTTAATTTCGTTTCTTTTTTCCCTTCTGTAAGCACGGTTTTTTCACGCGCAGTTATAACATGGCCTTTTGTGTCTTTCACTCTTACTTGAACCTTTTTAAAAGTGTCTGCTCCTTTAATTGGATATACTGCTTCACAACTGGCCACTACATAAGAATAACTTCCTGTGCGGCTTATATCACCTGCATACATCCATACTTGATTTTTAGGTAATCTAATCTTCTGATGGGTTTGTGCAAATGCTGGCATAACACTCGTTGCCATCATTACAACTGCCATTAATGCTGTTAGAATTTTTCGTCTCATAATTAAATTCCTCCTCTGCTTTTCACTTAACTTTCGTTACTTATTTATGCCCTTAACTCTTACCACTGGTTGATGACGATATGGCCTCGCCAGTTTTGTCATTCTTCCCATACACCTTGCCGGAAAAAGACAGCTTATAGCTGTGCCCTTTTTTTACTGTCGCAGTCTTTGTTCCACTATAATAAGAACTTGATTCCGATACCGCCCAGCTAGCCACCTGTCTGCCCGCCGTGTTGTCATACAGCTTTAATAAGCCAGAAATCTTGGTCGTGCCACGTTTTCCTCTTATAAGAGCCTGACACTTTGCTGTTCTACCACTAAAATCTAAACGCATCTGGCATCTATTGCTCTGCACATACATCGGAGAAACACTCTTCGTCTGCATTTGCATTTCTTCCGCACATGCCAGATTATCTTCTGCATATGCCAGATTGGGCTGTACACAAATCATTATTGCCCCTGCCAACAGCAAACCGACGGCTTTTCTCTGCAAACTATTCCTTTTCATAAGGCTTCCCTCCTCCCCATTTTACTTAAAGCTTTTCTAAGCTTCTACTTAATAAACGTATGAAAAGCAAAAAACACTACATAATTTTACATTTCTTCTGAAAATTTTTCACAAGATTTTCATTCTACCAGATGAATCTCCTTTTGGATTTTTAACAATTCCTCCTGTGTGAAATTCCCCATAAGATTGAATTTCAACAAACCATCCTCGCTAATCCAGGTCATCGAACTCTCATCCTCAGGATTTCTTGCCCGCAGATAATAGATGATTTCTCCCCTGCTGCCTGTAATTTTTAGAAAATCCATATTTTCATTGTTTACCTCTAAACCATCGTCTATTGCGCCATAACTAAAATCTAAACATTGACCTTCATCATTATAGTACAAAACATCTCCTCCTACAAAGTACTCATCCAACTCCAGCCTGTACCCTTCCGGCACATAGCCCAATTCATATCTGGGCACTTCTATATTCCCGGCATCCTCCACAAACTGAAACGATATATGGTCATGGTACCACCGAATCAGCCATTGTCCCGCCTTTGATATTGTCTGGGGATTGGTCACGCCAAAAAGTATCAGGGCAACTGCCGCCGCTGCTGCCACAAACCGCCTTATCTTTTTCCTGCGCGCCTTTTTCTCCTGCCCTTTAATCATCTGCTCCATCTTCTCATAGAATGATTCTGAAAGCTGATAGCGCTCCCGCAGCTCGTTATTATCCGGGATGAGGGACAGTTCATATTCATGTACCAGAGAAACCATATCCTTAACCGCCTGGTTTTCCTGCCATTTTTCATCCATTCGTTTCATCCCATACCTCCCTAAACTTTTTCTTGCCTCGAAATAAACGCATCTCCACCGCCTTTACAGACACTCCCTGTATTCCGGCAATTTCTTTGTTGCTCAGCTGATAATAATATTTCAGCGTCAGCGTTTCCCTAAGAATTTCTGATATCTCTCCCATTGCCTTGTGAACAAACGCTGCCCTCTCCTGCAATTCCGCCATATGAGGGGCGTCATGTTCCGGCGTTTCGTCATATAAAATGATATCCTCCAATTGAGCTTCGCTATAACGATTGGCGCGGCGAATACTATCCAGAACCTTATTCTTCACTATAGAAACGCACAGACCAGTCATTTCACTACACAATAAATGTGAATACTTTGTAAAATTTTCCGCCAGAGAAAGAAAGGAATCATGCACCGCGTTTTCTGCGTCTGTTTGATTTTGACCCATGGACCGGGCAACATGGTACATTTTCAGATAATTACGCTCATAAATCTCCCGAAATTTCTTCCTGTCCTCTTCTGTCTCCAATAACATGAAATATATCATTATTTCTCTCCTGCTTGAGTGTTTTCTCTGCCGCTTTTTATGGTATGGGTTTTACCACCCTTTATCGAACGCTGTAAGTGTCTGTTTATGGAAAGTGTGTCAGAAATTTGGCATACAGCTTGTTGCCGGCAAGAATACCATTTAATTTCATAGCCCAATATGTTTGCAAAAACACTCCTTTGCCTGGCTATTTTGTGGTGATTTAATTATAACATTTAGGATGTACTTTTGCATTTCTTAATTTTTATGATGAAATCAGCTGCCGAAGTTACTGTTCACTGGCAACTGAATTCTGTATGCCAAAAGTACCTGCCAAATAAAACGGGGAAACTGATAGACTTTACACTCTCCGATAAATCCGTTATAATAATTATAACTTATAAATAATATCATCATTAAAAGGGACGGTGACGATATGGAGGTAATGGAAGTGACTGAAAAAGAAATGATGCAAAAGAATGTGGAAGAATTTGAAAGATTACAAGATTATATGATATCCTGCGAAAAAGATTCTGATGTATACAAAAAGATGAAAAGAAGATATACGGCATTAAAAGTTATATTAACAGCTTCAGGTATCAATCTTACTGAATTAGATATAATCAAAGAATAATCAATATATAACCACAACATAACAACCACACCAAACAAAAAGTGTAAGGTCTATGGAATTGTCCGCTTTGGAAACTTTCAAAAATTATTTAAGAATAAAAACTATACTGCAGGGCGCTTAGCATCAGACTTTAACTAAGCGCCCTGCAGGCATTTCCTGAATCAGTTTTTCATCTCGCTGTCAACAATTATTTCCACTGCCTGCTTCTCGGCAGATATGGTGACACTTTTATGTTTCCCTCCATATTCTCCATCAAGCGTCCAGGCAACCTCCTCACCAGATTCTACATTCAGGCGATGAGTCTTAAAGGTATAGATGAGGTCTGTATTGTCAATCAAATTTGTCAGACTGCCGATAATCTCATTCAGTTCTATTGGATTTCTGGGCATACGGATTAAAGTAACCTCAAAGAGGCCGTCATCCAATTTGACATTTTTACCGGTGATGTTGCGAAATCCCCCGGCAGAAACAGAATTGGTGACCATTCCATAGATAAATTCCCCTTCAATCACCTGATCCTCATAAGCAATCCGAAGCTGGTAGGGCTGTACCGCCGGAATCCTCTTCACACCCTCTAAAATATAGGCAAGATGCCCTATGCGATTCTTCCGCTCCTGGCTGGTGGCATAGGATACATCTGTAAATAAACCGAAAGCTGCAATATACACAAAATATCCATCATTGAAACTACCGACATCACAAGCAAAAGGCACGCCGCTCACGGCTAATTTCGCAGCTTTCTCCATACTTTTGGGAAGCTGCAGGGAACATGCAAAATCATTGGTGCTCCCGGAGGGAATATAACCGATGGGCGCCTTTTTCTTACGGCGCATCATCCCCGACACCACTTCATCCAAGGTACCGTCTCCACCGCTGCATACGACCAGACCATATTGACCCGCATGTGCTTCCACCTGCTCCATAGCATCCTGTGGTTTCTGTGTGGGATGGATAGTCACCTCATAACCATTTTTCACAAACTGGTCTACAATAGACAGCAGTTTATTTTTTATCTGCCCCTTTCCTGAAAAAGGATTGAATACAAACAAGAGTTTTTTCTTCATCAAGAATCACTCCTTCCCTGACTGCCTTAATTCCTCCGCAATTTCACATAATTTGCGCAGCCTGTGGTTCACTCCTGATTTTCCCACCGGCGGCTCTAAATATGTACCAAGCTCTTTCAATGCCGCCTCCGGATACTCCAGCCGCAGCAAGGCAATCTGCTTCAAACTGTCCGAGAGGCTGTCAAGCCCCCGCACAGCTTTGATATAATTGATGTCCTCGACCTGCTTGACGGCAGCGCTCACCGTCTTATTAATGTTTGCCGTCTCACAATTTACCTGACGGTTGACAGAATTGCGCATTTCCTTGAGGATGCGGACATTCTCTAAATTCATCAGAGCCACATGGGCTTCCATGATATTGAGCATATCCACTATCTGGGAACCTTCTTTCAGGTACACAACGTGGCTCTTTTTACGCTGGACTATCTTGGCATCCATGCCAAAACTGTTAATAATCTCCTGCAGCTGCCCCGCCTTCTGCTGACCGCTGCAGACAATCTCCAGATGATAAGATTTCTCCGGGTCGCTCATAGAACCTGCACTCAGGAACGCCCCCCGGATAAATGCTCTGCGGCAGCAAGTATTCTGAACCAAAAGCCTGTTGGCAAGCCCCCCATTGCGGATATCTTCTCCTTTCTCATTCTGCCATTTCACTGCCAGCAGCACCTTGCGGATTTCCTCTGGCGCCGTCAGGGAAATCACAAAAATCCTGCTCTTGTGAAGATAAACATTCTGCCTCGCTGCAATACTCACATTTGCATGAAAGGTCTTTCTCATCAAAATAAAAAATTTGCGGGCAAGGGAAATGTTTTCCGTATAGATACGCAATACTTTACGTCCCTGCATCTCCTCCAACTTGCCCACAAAACTTAATATCGCTGCAATCTCAGCAATCTGACAATGTCTGCTCTTATGGAACTGCCGCGATAATTCTTCTTTCACTTCACCTGAAAACGACATGTCCGCACTACCACCCTTTTCGTCATCTTACATCGGCCCACTTGTTTTACTTCTTTGATACCGGCAGGAGACATCAGGACTCTCCCCAACTTCGTTGGGTCCCCCCTCATGTCATATTTTACTTCTTTGATACCGGCAGGAGACATCAGGACTCTCCCCCTCATGTCATATGGTCATTTTATGTGAATCCTTTTGGATGTCTCTGTGCTCTATCTTGATTCCATATCCTTCCCTGTCCGCCAGCCGCTCAAAAAGTACGTTTGCCAGCGTCACAGAGCGATGTTTGCCGCCGGTACAGCCAATGCCGATTACAAGCTGTGTTTTACCCTCGACAATATAATTGGGAATTAGGAATTTTACCATATCTTCCAGCTTGTGCGTAAATTCCCATGCCTCTGGAAACTGCATCACATACTCCTGAATCTCGCGGTCGTTGCCTGTCTTGCTGCGCAGACCCTCCACATAGTAAGGATTAGGCAGGAAACGCACGTCAAACACTAAATCACAGTCTGTAGGGATTCCATATTTAAACCCAAACGACACAATTGTGATAAACAGGTTCTTGTAATCCTGGTTGCGGACAAAAATTTTCTCCAACTCTGCTTTCAGTTCCCTGGTAAGCATGTTGCTGGTGTCCACAATATAACTCGCCTGCTTCCGCAGAAACTCCAATCGCTGACGTTCTTCCTGAATCCCTTTGTCCACCCGCTCATTTCCTGCAAGAGGATGGCTTCTCCTGGTCTCCTTATACCTTTTGACCAGCACATCATCCTGAGAATCCAAATAAAGAATATCAAACTGCAGACCTTTCTGCTTGAGCCTGTCAAGCACATCCTGCAGCTCTCCTAAGGTCTGACCGCTGCGGATATCTACTCCCACAGCAACTTTCTGCAGCTCGGCATCCTGCAAATCCGCAAGCTCGGCAAATTTCTCAATCAGTGCAATCGGCAGATTGTCCACGCAAAAATATCCTATATCTTCCATCATTTTTAACGCCGTACTCTTTCCTGCCCCGGACATTCCTGTCAATAATACAAACTTCAACCTGCCACCTTCCTTTTCTGCGTATTTTACCGAAAGTCTTACCTTTCTTTTTCTCCCACTTAAAATTCCCCTACAAAACGTACCTCTGTTTCAAGCCTTACACCAAACTGCTCTTCCACCTTGTCCTGTACATCGCAGATTAGCTGACGGATCTGTGCCGCCGTTGCCCCTCCGCGGTTGATAACAAAACCGCAATGCTTTTCTGAGACCTGTGCCTCCCCTACCTGGTAGCCCCTGAGCCCTGCATCCTCAATGAGTTTGCCTGCAAAATACCCCTCGGGACGTTTAAACGTACTCCCGGCGCTGGGGTATTCTAAAGGCTGCTTTTCGCTGCGCTGTCTGCGCAGTTTTGCCATCATTTCCTCAATAGCGGCAGCATTGCCTTTCTCCAGCGCGAGTATTGTATCAAGCACAATCATATGATTCCCGGGGATACAGCTATGACGGTAGCCAAGGTCGAGTTCCTCCAGAGAAAGCTCACGCTCCTCGCCCTCGGCTGTAAGCACGGTTGCCTGTTTGATAATCTGTTTCATCTCGCCGCCGTAAGCGCCTGCATTCATGACCACAGCTCCGCCTATGCTTCCGGGAATTCCAGAAGCAAACTCCATCCCTGTAAGTTCACAGTCTGCGGCCTTCCTGGCAACCACAGACAGCAAAGCTCCGGCTTCCGCCTTTATCTCGCTGCCATTTACTGATACCTGTGAAAATCCTTTGCCCAGTTCAATGACCATGCCGGGAATTCCTTTATCCCCCACCAGCAGGTTGCTTCCGTTTCCAACCACTATCCAGGGAACATCCTGTGCGTGACACAACGAGATAATCTCTCCTATCTGTGCCCTCTCAGGGCAGACATAATACTCCGCCGGTCCGCCCACGCGAAATGTCGTATGTCCGCTCATGTTCTCCTGTCGAAAGCATCTGCCGCTTCCTGTTATCTGCTGTAACTGTTTCCAAAACACATCACTCACATTAAGCCTCTTTCAAAAATGCAGTGTACCCCAGTTTTGCCTCATAGAGGTCCACCTTGCTGATAATCTCCCACGGTGCGTGCATGTTTAATACGGCTACGCCGCTGTCTATCACCGACATGTTATAGTTTGCCAGGATATAGGCGATGGTCCCGCCGCCGCCCTGGTCCACCTTGCCCAGTTCAGACGTCTGAAAGGATACCTGGTTGTCATCCATGATTCTACGCAGCTCTGCCATATATTCGGGATTGGCATCATTTGAGCCGCTCTTACCTCTGGAACCGGTATATTTATTAAACACCAGCCCATTTCCAAAATAGGCTCCGTTCTTTTTCTCAGTCACAGATGCATACAGCGGATCATAAGCTGCGCTCACATCGGAGGACAGTACTTTAGAATTCGTCATTGCACGGTTAAATGAAACCTGGCTGTAACCGCCCATCGCTTCCATAATCTCCGACACTGCATAGAAGAAGAATTTGGACTGCATACCGGTTGCGCCCACACTGCCGATTTCCTCTTTATCAACCAAAAGGCACACGGTTGTCTTCTCACATACTCCTGCTTCCAAGACTGCCGCAAAAGAAGGATATGCACATACTCTGTCATCATGACCATAACCCATGACCATACTGCGGTCAAATCCGTAATCCCTGGCTTTTCCCGCCGGAACCACTTCAATTTCCGCTGACAGAAAATCCTCTTCTTCTATATCATATTGCTCTTTTAAAATGTTCAGTACATTTGTTTTCACTGCATCTTTGGCTTTCTCTTTCTCATCCTCACTCTCAAAAGGAATACTGCCAACCAGCAAGTCTAAGTTCTCACCCTCAATCACCTTGGCAGCTTTCTTGTCCAACTGCTCGGAAGCGAGATGAATTAAAAGGTCGCTGATGCCAAATACCGGGTCATCGTCTTTCTCACCGATATTTACCGTCACTTTTGTCCCATCCTTTTTAACTACAACGCCATGAAGCGCCAACGGAAGCGTCACCCACTGGTACTTCTTGACTCCGCCGTAATAATGCGTGTCTAAAAGCGCCATCTCAGTATCTTCATACAACGGCACCTGTTTCAAATCCAGCCTGGGAGAATCAATATGCGCCCCCAAAATGTTCATGCCTTTTTCTAAAGGCTGTCTGCCGATTACGAACAGCGCCAGCGTCTTATCCATGTTCCTGGCATACAACTTGTCACCCGCCTGCAGCTTGCGCCCTTCAGAAATTATTTTCTCTAAATCTTCAAAGCCGGCTTCCCTGGCCTGTGCAATCAATTCTGTAACGCATTCCCTCTCTGTCTTACAATCGGAAATAAATTTCTTATAATCCTCAGCAAAGGCAAAAACAACTTCCCGCTTGCCCTGAGGATATTTCTTCCATGCATTTTTTCTTTCCATTTCTACGCAATTCCTCCAAGTTTTATTCATTCTCTTCGCTTTCATCATCTTCTTCTGAACCCTTTTGGAGATTCGCCTGCACACGGCGGTACAGCTCCTGCGCAGCGTTATACCCCATCTTCTTCTGTCTGTGGTTTACTGCAGCCGACTCACAGATTACGGCAAGATTCCGTCCCGGACGTATAGGCAGGGAATGGCATACTACCTTGTTCCCCAAGAATTCTGTGTACTCCTCATCCAGCCCCATGCGGTCATATTCATTTTCTTTCTTCCAATCCTGCAGTTTAATCACTAAATCAATGTTCTGTTTTTCTTTGACGCACTCTACGCCGAACAATGTCTTAACATCAATAATGCCGATGCCGCGCAGTTCAATAAAATATCTGGTGACATCCGGCGCCGTGCCCACCAACGTGTGTTCATTAATCTTGCTGATTTCTACCACGTCATCACTGACTAAGCGGTGTCCGCGGCGGATTAATTCAAGCGCCGCCTCACTCTTTCCAATTCCGCTCTCACCCATAATCAGAAGACCTTCGCCGTATACGTCAACCAATACGCCATGGATGGAAATACAGGGTGCAAGCGCCTCGCCAAGATAGTAAATCAGTTCTGCCATAAATTCAGATGTCCCATGGTCCGTAGACAATACTGGTGTGCTATATTCCGTTGCAATCCGCAGCAAATCCTCATCCGGCTGCAGGTTACGGCTGAAAATCACACAGGGGACATTGTGTGCAAAAAATGTCTTATATATTTCCAGCTTCTCCTTCTCTTCCAGTTTCTGCATGTATGTGTGTTCCACCATACCGACTATCTCAATCCGGCTCTTTTCAAAATAATCAAAATATCCTGCCAGCTGCAATGCCGGACGGTTAACCTCTGCCGTAGTCACTTTACGTTTCTTGATATCCACCTCTGGATTTAAGACCTTGAGATTCATTTTCTCCACTATCTTACTTACGCTTACTCCATTCCCATTATACATCTGCATCTTCCTTTCTCCGCCTTGGGGATAAATAATCCACATCTTTCAGTATGGTTGCCGAATTATTAATTACATCTTATCATACTACGCCACCGCCATCAACATTCTGGCGATGGAAAAAATCATAAACAGACTGCGCAGACTGCTGATTCATGGCAGGAAGGGCCGCCAGTGCCTCCACATCCGCTTGACGAATCGCATCCAGCGAAGAAAACGCTTTCATCAACGATTTGCGCCTGGTCGCGCCAATACCCGGAATATCATCCAACACAGAATGCACCTGTTCCTTGCTGCGCAGGGAGCGGTGGTACTCTATGGCAAACCGATGCGCCTCGTCCTGAATCCGTGTGATGAGTTTAAAAGCTTCCCCATGACGGTCAATGGGAATTTCCCTGTTATGATAGTATAACCCACGCGTTCTGTGATTATCATCTTTTACCATTCCGCATACCGGAATATACAGACCCAGTTCATCCAGTACACGCAATGCCACGTTGACCTGTCCTTTTCCGCCATCCATCATAATCAAATCTGGAAAACGTGTAAAACTGCCGTAATCATTTTCCATCTTCTGTTCTTTTAACTCCTGTTGTTCCCGCATACCATGTGAGAAACGGCGCGTCAGCACTTCATACATGGAACCGTAATCATCCGGTCCAGTAACGGTGCGCAGTTTGAATTTACGGTAATCACTGCGTTTCGGTTTACCTTTCTCATATACTACCATAGAGCCTACTGACTCAAAACCGCTGATATTAGAGATATCGAATGCTTCCACACGCTTCAATTCCTTAAGTCCCAACAAGCCCCCTATCTCTTTTAATGCCCCGATAGTCCTTCCCTCTTCGCGTTTAATTTTCTCCTTGTCCTGGGACAGTACCATGTGGGCATTCTGCGCCGCAAGCTCCACCAATTTCTCCTTTGTACCCTTCTTGGGCACACGGATATATACTTTCTGCCCGCGCTTCTGCGCCAGCCATTCTGCGATTACCTCCGCCTCCTCTATCTCCTCCTGAAGCATAAGTTCTCTGGGAATAAATGGCGTACCCGCATAGAATTGTTTTAAAAAAGTGGACAGCGTCTGCGGTCTGGTATCTTCACTCCCCACCGTCACATGGAAATGATCGCGTCCAATCAATTTTCCATCCCGGATAAAAAACACCTGCACCACCGCATCCTCCCCATCCGACGCCATAGCAATGATGTCTTTGTCCTCGCTGTCTGAACTGGTTATCTTTTGTTTCTGGGCAATCTGTTTCACCGCTTTTAGCAGTTCGCGGTATTCAATAGCTTTCTCGAAATTCATTTCCTCAGAAGCAAGCTGCATTTTTTCTTCCAGCTCTTTAATGACCGGTTTATAATTGCCATTGAGAAATTCAATTACCTGGTCAATCTGCGCGCGGTATTCCTCGCGGCTGATATTTCCCTGACAAGGAGCCGTACATTGATGGATATGGTAATTCAGGCAAGGCCGCTCTTTGCCGATATCCCTGGGAAGTACCCTGTTGCAGGTTTTCAGGCAATAGAGCTTTCTGACCAGCTCTATCGTGTCCTTCACCGCCCCGGCGCTGGTATAAGGACCGAAATACCGCGATTTGTCTTTTTTCATCTGATGTGAAAAGAGGACTCTGGGAAATTCCTCTCCCAGCGTCACTCTGATATACGGATATGACTTGTCATCCCGCAGCATGGTATTATATTTCGGTCTGTGTTCTTTAATCAGATTACATTCCAGAATTAAAGCTTCCAGTTCAGAATCAGTGATAATATACTCAAATCTTACAATCTGCTTTACCATCTGCTCTTTTTTCAGCCCCTCATTATGGCTGGGACGGAAATACTGGCGTACCCGATTCCTGAGACTGATTGCTTTACCGATATAAATAATTGCATCCTTTGCATCATGCATGATATACACCCCAGGTTTCTGGGGAAGTTTCTTCAATTCTTCCTGAATGTCGAACATTATTCCATTCCCTTTAATAATCTGTCCAGATAATCCTCCCGTTCAGCCTCCTCTGCTTCTTCCGGAGTCCCTTCCAAATCCTCTTCCTCAATCTCCTCTTCCTCAACCGCAGATTCCCATGATTCCTCTTTCAGTTTCTTTTTGGCAAGTTCCAACTGTTCCAAAGCCGATATCTGCGGAACCTGCTCCTCCTGTGATTCCTCTAATTCCTCTTCTGCTTCTATAATATTTACAGCAGCCTGTGCACCGCTGTCCACTGCTTCAATCAATACGACATCCGGCTCCTCCCACGGCGTATCGTATTCTTCCCGGGCTGCCTCTTCCTCCAGCGGAATCTCAGCCATGTTTTCTAAGATGGTATCAACTTCCTCCGCTTCATCTGAAACTGCATTATTTTCCTCGTCTGACAGATTCTCCGTGTCTTCCAATGAAAATTGTGAGTCCTCCTCCGGCAATTCCTCCGGGTTTTCCAAGGAAATCGCTGAATCCTCCTCTGGCAATTCCTCCGAGTTTTCCAAGAAAATCGCTGAATCCTCCTCCGGCAATTCCTCCGAGTTTTCCAAGGAAATCGCTGAATCCTCCTCCGGCAATTCCTCTGAGCCTTCCAAAGAAAACTCTGAGTTCTCCTCTGATAGTTGGCCTGAGTCTTCCTGAGATGCTACTGCTTCCTCTGCTGACATTTTCTCTGCAATGTCCTCAGCATGGCATAACTCTTCCGCCGCTTCTTCTGCCGTAGATTTATGCAGAGGAATAATTTGTATATCATTCTCCTGCTTCCGGCTCATCCCAAACATAAATTCTTCCGGCAAAGGTTCTTCAAGCGTATCTACTAACAAATCATCGTCCTCCTCCAGAAACTCTTGCTGAGGCTCTGAAAGATTGTCCTTGGAATCATGTGGGATAAACCCAGTATCGCTCTCCGCTTTGAATTCCTCTGCTGCTTTCTGGGCATCTGTCTTCTCCTCCGGCTCTGGGATTCCCTTTAAATTGCGGAAAATCTGCATAAACTCCTTGCCGGTAATTGTCTCATGCTCGTAGAGATATTCAGAAATCTCATCCAGAATATCCCTGTTCTCCTGCAGCAGACGCACAGCTTCATCGTAACTGTTCTTCAGTATCTTCATGACCTCCTGGTCAATCTGCGCCGCCGTCTCCTCGCCGCAGTTTAAGCTTGCCCTGCCTTCAAGATATTTATCCTCAATCGTTACAAGCCCCATCAGCCCGAACCTGTCTGACATTCCGTACTGCGTGACCATTGCCCGCGCCATCTTCGTTGCCTGTTCAATATCATTGGAAGCCCCGGTGGTCACCGAGTCAAAAACAATCTCCTCCGCAGCACGTCCGCCCATATAAGTAACAAGACGCGCAACTAGCTCGTTCTTCGTCATCAGGTACTTCTCTTCCTCCGGCACCTGCATGGTATAACCAAGCGCACCCATCGTACGCGGAACGATGGTAATTTTCTGCACCGGCTCAGTATCTTTCTGCAATGCCGTCACCAAAGCATGCCCCACCTCATGGTAAGCCACCATCTTCTTCTCTTTGGGTCCCATAATGCGGTCCTTTTTCTCTTTGCCGGCAATCACTACCTCCACCGACTCAAACAGGTCTTCCTGATTCACATGCTTCCGACCTTGTTTTACCGCATTGATAGCCGCCTCATTAATCATATTGGCAAGGTCAGAACCCACTGCACCGGATGTGGCAAGCGCAATGGCATCCAAATCTACTGTATCATCCATAAGCACATTCTTGGCATGTACTTTCAAGGTATCCACACGCCCCTTGAGGTCCGGCTTATCTACAATAATCCTGCGGTCAAAACGTCCCGGGCGCAGCAATGCCTTGTCCAAAACTTCCGGGCGGTTCGTTGCTGCCAGAATCAGCAGACCTTTGGACGTATCGAATCCATCCATCTCTGCCAGAAGCTGGTTCAATGTCTGTTCACGCTCATCATTGCCGCCATATCTGGTATCACGACTCTTACCAATCGCATCAATCTCATCAATAAAAATAATGCAGGGCGCCTGTTTCTGTGCCTCTTTAAACAAATCCCGCACACGGGAAGCTCCTACGCCGACAAACATTTCCACAAAATCTGAACCTGCCAGGGAAAAGAACGGCACATTTGCCTCACCTGCCACTGCCTTGGCAAGCAGCGTCTTACCTGTTCCGGGAGGTCCTACCAGAAGCGCACCCTTGGGAAGCTTGGCGCCGATATCTGTATACTTCTTGGGGTTATGCAGGAAATCTACTACCTCCTGCAGGGATTCCTTGGCTTCGTCCTGTCCGGCAACATCCTTAAATGTTACGCCGGTAGACTTCTCAACATAAACTTTGGCCGTTGTCTTGCCAACGCCCATAACTCCGCCGCCGCCCATTTTGCGGAAGATCAAAAAGTATAATAATATCCATACCAGTACCAGAGGCAGGACATAACTCACCATATTCCACAGGATTGCCGAGGACACATCCTCCACTGTCCCGCTGAACTTCACATTATGTTCCCTTAACAACGGGAGCAGTTCTTCATCCCTCAGCTCCGCTGTGTAGTAAGTAATGCGGTATAATTTATTCTCACCCTTGGGCAAAATCTTAATTCTGTTAGAAGTAAATTTGACTTCCGCTACCTTGTCATCCTCTATCATTTTAATAAATTCTGAATAAGACACTTCCTTGTTGGTAGCGCTCTTCGCACAGCTGTTCAAAAGGCTTGTCAGAAACAGCACCAGAAGCGCCGCCAGGATAAAGACCATAATTGTCATGCCATTCCTGTTATTCCCGCCATTATTTTTTCTGCCATTGTTATTGTTATTTCCTTTGTTCTCCATTGATTTCCTCCTGAATACCGCGGCCATCTATCACGCGATACTCTTTTTATTATATGTGCATTCCCTTTGAAAATCAATATTTCTTTGCTAAACTTTTTATGAATTTTTTTGTGAAAGTCCTAGATTTCTTTTAGCTTAGGTTGTATAATATATTAATTGTTGGACAAATTAAACATTTCAGAATTTAAGGAGGATTACCCATGCCCGTAAAATACGTCTTTGTCACCGGTGGAGTCGTTTCCGGCCTAGGAAAAGGAATTACCGCCGCCTCTTTGGGACGCTTATTGAAAGCGCGCGGATATAAGGTTACCATGCAGAAATTTGACCCCTACATTAATATTGATCCCGGAACCATGAACCCCATCCAGCACGGTGAGGTTTTTGTAACTGATGATGGGGCAGAGACTGATCTTGATTTAGGTCATTACGAGCGTTTCATTGATGAGAATTTAAGTAAAAATTCTAACGTTACCACCGGCAAGGTTTACTGGTCCGTCCTGCAGAAAGAGCGGCGCGGCGATTACGGCGGTGGGACGGTACAGGTAATCCCTCATATTACCAATGAAATCAAGAGCCGTTTTTACCGCAATTTCACTACAGAGGAGACCCATATCGCCATCATTGAAGTAGGCGGAACTGTGGGGGATATGGAAAGCCAGCCTTTCTTAGAATCCATCCGCCAGTTCCAGCATGAAGTAGGACATGAGAATGCCATCCTGATTCATGTGACACTGATTCCCTATATCAGCGCATCCGGCGAGATGAAGACGAAACCCACACAGGCAAGCGTTAAAGAACTGCAAGGCATGGGAATCCAGCCCGATATTATTGTTTGCCGTTCCGAACATCCTTTAGACCAGGGAATCAAAGACAAAATTTCCTTATTTTGTAATGTACCCTGCAGCCGTGTTCTGCAGAACCTGGACGTAGAATATCTGTATGAAGCCCCGCTTGCCATGGAAAAAGAAAATCTGGCACAGGTAGCATGCGAGTGTCTCCATCTTGACTGCCCGGAACCTAATCTTACAGACTGGATTGATATGGTGGATGCCCTGCGCTATCCAGACAAAGAGGTAAATATTGCCTTGGTCGGCAAATATACTGCGCTGCACGATGCCTACATTTCCGTAGTGGAAGCATTAAAACATGGCGGCATTGCGGAGCGTGCCACTGTCAATATCAAATGGGTGGATTCTGAATTATTAAACGATGATAACGTAGAAGAAATACTTGGAAATATTGAAGGTATTTTAGTTCCCGGAGGTTTTGGGGACCGCGGCGTGGAAGGCATGATAACGGCTGCCAGATACGCACGCGAACATGAGATACCATATCTCGGGCTCTGCCTGGGTATGCAGGTGGCAATCATCGAATGCGCCAGAAGCCTTTGCGGTTTCCATGACGCGCACAGCATTGAACTAAACCCCAATACCACCCATCCGGTAATTGCACTGATGCCCGATCAAAGTGATGTCGAAGACATCGGCGGAACACTGCGTCTCGGCTCTTATCCCTGTGTTCTGGACACTTCCTCCAGAGCATACCAGGTATATGGCGAACAGACTATTCATGAGAGACACCGCCATCGTTACGAGGTCAACAATGACTACCGTTCCATCCTCACAGAACATGGCATGAAGCTGTGCGGTCTGTCACCAGACAACCGGATTGTAGAGATGGTGGAGCTTACGGACCACCCCTGGTTTGTAGCCACTCAGGCGCACCCGGAACTTAAGTCCAGACCGAACCGTCCGCATCCATTGTTCAAAGGGTTTGTGGAAGCAGCATTGAAAAACAGGAAATAGAACAAAGGGAGCCGCTACAGACTGTAACGGCTCTCTCATTTACAAAGGCAATGCCCCCACTTTAGCAAATACCCCTATGTTCGGATATTGTTCCAGCGCTTCTTTTGTCGTAGTGCCAGTTGTGACCCCGGCAAAATCTACACCCGCTGCCTGAGCAGTCCTGGCATCCACCAGGCTATCCCCCACATAGAGCGCTTCCGCCTTTGACATGCTCCATATTTCCAGTACCTGTAAAATCCCTTCCGGGTCCGGCTTAGGATGTTTGACACTGTCTCCGCCAATAATTATATCAAACAGTTCCCTCTCCTGGTATTTTTCCAAAATACCTTCTATCCGGTGACGGTATTTTGTCGTCACCACCCCGAGTTTATATCCCTGTTCCTTCCACTGACGCATACACGCCAGTACACCGGGATAAAAACTGGACTTCTCCGTCATTACCTGGTCTGCTCTCTCCATAAACAGACGTGCAAATTCATTCTCTTCTGCTATTTTCCCTTCTAGCTCCTGCGCCTTTACCAATACATGGTAAACCTCCTGCAGATGCAGACCGATTGTCCTGCGTATTGTTTCCCTGTCTGCCGGCTGGTAACCCAGACATTTGAGGGCATAGTTTGTACAGAGTATAATACCGTCTGTAGAATCTCCCAGCGTATAATCAAAATCAAACAGTAATCCTTGGTATTTCATATCGCAATCCTCCATCAACAGCTGTTACACTTTTAATTACAGTTCAGCCGTCAAAATGATTCAAACCCATATTTTTTCAACAGCTTTTTCAGCTTCTTTTTCGCTCTCCTGGACATATGCCCAACATTGTCAGGACTTTTACCAAGAACCTTGGCGATTTCTGCGATGCTCATGTCATGGTAATACTGCAAAAGCAATATATCACGATAAGATTTATTCATATGTTTTAGCGCCTCTGTTAAAAGTTCCTGCCGTTCCAGCTTTTGAAACTTTACATCCAACTCTTCGTCAAAAACATTTTCCAGCGATTCCCCTTCTATTTCCTGGTCCGCCTGCCTCTTTCTCTGTTTGCAGAGATTAAATGATTTATTTTTCAAGATTGTAAGTATGTAATTCCAATTCTTCTGTGGAGAATTCCCTCTCAGCACATCCAAATTATCCATCAGGGTGACAAATGTCTCCTGTACGACGTCTTCCGCATCGTGTCTGTTCTTTAAAATGCGATAAGCTTTGCGGTACATTTCATCCCTGTAAGTCTCATATATTTCCTCAAAGAAATCTTTTTCCTGTTCACCATCCAAAAATTGTAATCTGTAATATATTTCAGCTGCTTCCAAATAATTCCTCCCCTTCTAACATGCCCTGCAGCTTCTTTTTTGCCCTATGGATAATATGCCTGACCGTATCCGGCGATTTGCCAAGAAGTTCCCCGATTTCCACTGTACTTAATTCGTGATAATACCGCAAAAGAAGTATATCCTGATGAAGCTCACTCATCTGTCCCAGCAATTGCACAAGAAAGTCCCTCTGTTCTATTTCCAGAACCTTCGTATCAAATTCCACATCCACTATATCCCGCAAAATCTCTTCCGTTATCGGCAATTCTCTGTCCGCCTGCCGTTTTTTCTTCTTATAACGGTTAAAAGAATTGTTCTTTACGATGGTAACTATGAAATTCCAGTTCTTCTGAGGAGGCTCCTTCTTCATCTTGCCCAAATGGGGAATCAGCGCAAGCAGCGTATCCTGTACCATATCCTCCGCATCCTGCTTATTTTCCAGGATTACATAGGCAGTGTAAAACATTTCATCCTTATAAGTTTCAAATATTTCCCTTAAAAAATCCTTTTCTTCTTCGGTATCCAACAAACTCAAGCAATGGAACACTTTCGGTACCTCCAAAAAATCAGGGCATAAAAAATCTCTGATAATTCTCTGGATTTTTTATCCCCTCGATTCATCTTTCGTTAAATCTTATGCAATTTCTGATGGTCTGCACTTCCCCAGTACTACTATAGCAAGACGGAAAAATGATTTCAAGGGGTTCCATATAAAACAGGTACGCGGAGTGCGTCTTATTTATCGCTTTTCGTGTAACTGCGCCAAAACTTCTGGAAACAGTTCCACGCTGCGCCGCAGGATACCCTGCATATAAGCAATTGCAATCCCATAATTCGTGACAGGCACTCTCTGGTCTGCCGCACATTTGAGACGGTACTTCATTTCCCGCTCCCCCAACATACAGCCGCCGCAGTGAATAACCAATTTATATTCCGATAAATCCTCCGGAAACTCTGTGCCGGAAGAAAGGCAAATATTCAGCTGTTTTTTTGTATACGTAGCGAGCCAGCGCGGAATCTTTACAGAACCGATATCATCACATTGCCTGTGATGCGTACAACCCTCAGAAATCAGAACTTTATCCCCATCCTGCAGGTTTTCAATTGCCGCTGCTCCCTGTACGGCAGTCTTTAAGTTCCCTTTATAGCGGGCAAACAAAATAGAAAATGACGTCAGCAAAACCTCCTCAGGGGTATCAGCGCTGACCTGGGCAAATACCTGGCTGTCCGTAATTACCATAGCCGGCTTTCGGCCCAACTGCCTTAATGTTTCTTTCAATTCATGTTCCCTGACCACAATCGACACCGCACCAGACTCCAGAATATCGCGGATTGTCTGCTGCTGCGGCAGAATCAGCCTGCCTTTGGGCGCTGCCGAATCAATGGGCGCTACCAGCACCACAAAATCCATAGGGTTCAATAAATCCCCCACAATCTGCCGTTTCGTCTCCTCCGCCACGGCAAGATGCGCAATCTTCTCTTTCAATTCCTCTATCTGAAATCCTGTCCTGGCACTAATTCTTATGATATTTTCTGCCTCCCCAGGCAGCATATCCTCTGGCAATCTATCTTCCTGCTGTCTCAAATCATCTTTATTGATTGCCAGTACATACGGGATTTTCTTTTCCCGAAAAATACCAATCAGTTCCTTCTCTGCTTCCTCCACACTCACCGTGCCGTCCATCACAAGAACTGCCACATCCGTCTTATTTAAAATCTGTCTGGTTTTTTGCACCCGCAGTTCTCCCAATGCCCCCTCATCATCAATTCCCGCCGTATCTATAATGACCACCGGTCCCATCGGCAGCAGTTCCATTGCTTTTGTCACCGGATCCGTGGTAGTTCCCTTTATCTCGGACACTACGGCAAGTTCCTGCCCAGTCACCGCATTGACGACACTGGACTTGCCTGCATTTCTCCTGCCAAAAAAACCGATATGCACACGGTTCGCAGAAGGCGTACTGTTTAATCCCATGCTGCTTCCTCCTTATACATAGAAATTAATTGCCAATACGTTTGATAAGCTTGCGTTCCTGTCTCTGGCAATCATACCACTCTGCTACACTTTAGAGTATGCCGCCTTGCTGCTGATTCCCTGCAGGCTCCCTAATTTGCCGGAAAGCGCGCTTATCATGTTCTGCGGCGCATCTACCGCAATACTGATGATATTGATATCCTTTTTGGGATAGGGGATACCCATTCTGCCAATAATATAACTGCCATATTCATGGAGAATCTGATTCAGTTCCTCGACCGAAGATTCCTCCTCCACAATGATTCCTATAATTGCCACTCTAGATTCCATATTATTTCTTTTCACTTTCATGTATCTTCCGCCAATACATATATTTTCTTCTTAATTCATCAACATCCTGTCCTTTTTTTTCACAGTATGTAAAGTATTCATCCAATGATGTATAATTCTGGGTTACTGCTCTATACTTTGGGTACCCAGCCCAATACTGTTCAAAAACAGATATACCTAATGTTGAAAATGGACCTTCACCATTTATAAGATAATCCATATTACACGTCTTATACGAACCTATATTTTCTGTATTACCACTTCCAGGCTTTTCACCTGAAATTTTATATTTCTCCTGAACGAAAACTTCTACATTTTTATAAGGCAGCGGTAATTGTTTTATCTGTTCAATTGTATAAATTTGTCCCTCATTAAGATTTTCATTTCTTTCATAAATAAATCCAATAACATAATGCTTGCCGTATTGACTATACGGAAACATTATATTTTTTGTTTCATTTCTTAAAAACGAACCATATGAACCTAGTGTAAAACCATAACTAGAAAGTTCCCCATTCTTTTTATACGTTTTATAAGTAGTTTTTATATCAATAGCTATTTTTTGCGTGTCACTAATGCTCTTCATTAACGTAAAATCCGGATACACTGTTTGCTGTTCAGCTGCTTTAAAAATAAAACCATTTTCATCTGCTATTCTCTGCAATACATTATATGATATAAGTTCAAATATTCGACCTATCAGCTTAGAATCATTGCCAAGAGAGATTATTTTACCATCGGGAGTGACCAAACCACTTATCTCCCAGCTAATTTTTTCATTCATAATTTTATCATGAAATACTTTTATAAAGTCAAATTCCATCCTATACCCCACTTACAACTTATCCTATTGCCTGCACTTTTAACTCCGATAATATTAATGACAATTGTTCATATTCAGTTCCCTTTTCACGTCTTATAGTTGACGGATTATAATTCATTAATAGTGCTTCTATCATTGAATTACGGTTTTTCTCTTTCGCTCCTATATGGTAGAAATGTTCACAATTTATTTTATAACAATTCCTCCACACTGTTTCAATATATTCATTTTTTCTATACTTATTTTTATCCCATGTAGATAACATAAATTTTGCTCCCGAAGCCTCTAACGCCTCCTTTAACCTTATTTCATTCTCTTCATCCCAACTGTCATAATAATCTACATGTCTCCCTATGTACGGTGGGTCACAATATATAAAATCTGATTTAGTTGCTTCTTGAATTGTATCTACAAATGATTGACATTTAAATTCCCAATCCTTTTCTGGAAATATATTTTCTAACCGTTTAACTTGATTAACAATCTTCGTAACATATGCCTTAGAAAACCTCTCAGGTTTGTGCCCATAAGGCACATTAAACTTATAGTTTTTATTAAATCGTATCATACCATTAAAACAACTTCTATTTAAAAAGAGAAAATCTAAAGGATTATGTTCCTCATTAAATCTTTGTCTAATATAATAATAATGTTTCTCATCTTTTTCCGAAAGCAGTTGCCCTTCCTTTTCTAAGTAATTACGAACAATATAAGAATTTATTTCTCCTGTTTTTATGGCATTATACAATGCAATAACAAATGGATTTATATCCGCAAATACAGCACGCTTTGGTGCTAAATTCAGCCCTACAACCCCAGACCCCATAAACGGCTCATACCATACACCAATGTTATCTGTATACACTGCTTCTGAAATCATATTAACTAACTTCGTTTTTATACCTTGAATTTTTATTGGTGGCACATATACTTTTTGAACCATAATTATCCCTTCTCAATATCAATAAATTTTGCTATACAATTTAAATACTTACTTATTTTATCATATTTTTTTATTTTCTTCATCATTTTATAAAACCAATTCCTATTATCCCCTTTCACTCCTCAAACTCTACGGTCACAAAAAACCCCTTGGGCGTCTCCTTAATCTCCGTCACCCTTCCCTCTTTCGATTTCAGCCTCTCGGCAAAGGTATAATTCGACGACATGGCATATGCTTTGCCGAGGGTATAGTAATAGGAAGTTGGAAGCTTCCCTTCCGTCACCGGAAGCACATCCCCTTCTTTCAGCAATCCGGTGCGCTCCATCTTAAATTCCATCTGACGCATAACATCTCTCCCTAAAATGCACCATTTCATCTGGCGCATAACATCTCTTCCTGCTAAAATACACCATTCTATGCGGCGCATAATAATTTTTCATTAAGAACGTTTCCAGGTATAAGGCGTAAACAGCAGCAGCAGCGGAAATAGTTCCAGCCGTCCTGCAAGCATATCAAACATCAATACAAATTTTGCCGGCTGGGAATACACAGCAAAATTGCTGGCTGGTCCTACCTCATTTAATCCAGGACCGATATTGTTCAAAGTCGCTGCCACCGCAGTAAAATTCGTGGTAAAATCCAGGTTGTCCAAGGAAATCAACAGTGCGGAAACTCCAAAAATCATGATATATGCAATAAAAAATACAGAGATAGAACGCAGAATTTCCTTGTTCACCACACGATTCTCACATGTCACCTGCCGCACACGCTTGGGATGAATCAGATGGGACAGTTCATTTTTGACCATTTTCAGCATAATAATCACGCGGGAAACCTTAATGCCTCCGCCTGTGCTGCCGGCACATGCCCCTATAAACATGAGAATTACCAATATCGTTTTGGAAAACTGCGGCCACAAATTAAAATCCGCAGTGGAATATCCGGTGGTAGTAATAATTGATGCCACCTGGAACGCCGCATGATGGAAAGCCTCAAACAAGGATTGGAAACTGCCGCGTATATTGACCGTAATCAGTAAAATTGCCACCAGAATAATGCCCAGATAATAGCGCATTTCCTCATGTTTGAACGCCTGCATAGGTTTGCGCGCCCGAATCAGGTAATACACATTAAAATTCACGCCAAACAATATCATGAAAATCGTTATCACAGCCTGGGAAACAACAGAGTAGCTGCCAATGCTGCTGTTAAGCACACCGAATCCTCCCGTGCCCGCCGTACCAAAAGACAGCGTCATCGCCTCAAAAAGAGACATGCCGGTAATCAACAGTAAAATTATCTGAATAACAGTCAGAAAAATATACATTTCATACAAAATACGCGCCGTATGACGGACCCGCGGCACCAGCTTGCCGACCGTCGGTCCCGGGCTCTCCGCACGCATCAGGTGCATATTATAACCGCCAGCCAGCGGAAGAATCGCCAGAATCAGCACCAGCACACCCATACCGCCAATCCAGTGGGTGAAACTGCGCCAGAACAAGTTGCACTTAGACAAGGCTTCAACATCCGAAAGGATGCTGGCACCCGTAGTGGTTAAGCCAGAAATAGTCTCAAACAGCGCATCTGTATAACTGGCAAACTCTCCCGACAAAAACAGGGGCAGCGCTCCCGTGACACTCAAAAGTATCCAACTCAAAGACACTGCCACAAACCCTTCCCTCGCATAAAATACTGTGCTCTTGGGTTTTTTTAGCTTTCCAAGCCCCCCCAGCAGCAGACAGGAAACCAGTACAAGGAGATACGCCCAGCCCTCCTTTTCACCATAAATAAGCGCCGCAAGGCAAGGCAACGCCAGAAACATTGCCTGAAACTCCAGGACACGACAGAGAATATATCTGATAATCGAATAATTCATAGCGCTTTTTCCTCTTTCTTCATTACCGTAAAATATCCTTTAAATCATGAAATCCCTGATTGGTGGTAACTACCACCACAGTATCCCCAAGCATGATAGAATCTTGTCCGCCCGGCGTAATAATAATACCTTTGCGGTTAATGCAGGCAATCAGGAGATTGTCCTTCAGGCGCAGTTCCTTCAACGGAACGCCTACCAGTTCAGACTGCTCATTTACCCTGAATTCCAGGGCTTCCACTTTATTCTCAATCAGCCGGTATAACGTCTCCACATTACTGCCGATAGAATTCTGCATGGCGCGCACATATTGGAGAATATATTCCGCCGTAATATTTTTGGGGTAAAGTACACTCCCCAAATCCAGGCTATCTATTATTTCATCATAAGAAATCCGGTGGACCTTGGTGATGGTCTTCGCCTTGGAAACGCTTTTTGCATAAAGGCTGAGCATAATGTTCTCTTCATCCAGACTCGTCCAGGACACAAAAGCATGAATGCGCGGAAGCCCCTCCTCGTCCAGAAGATTGCGGTCAGTTCCATCCCCATGAATAATCATGGCCTGCGGCAGAAGCTCACTGAGCTCATTACAGCGTTCTTTGCTCTGCTCAATAATTTTGATGCCGACTCCCATAGGAAGAAGCTGTTTCGCCAGATAATAGGTGGTCTCACCGCCCCCCACAATGATACAGCTCTTAATACGGTTCATTGTCATGCCGATTTTACGGAAAAATTCATTGGCATTCCTCGATGAAGCCACCACGGTAATGATATCTTTTTCCCGAAGTTCAAAACTTCCGTCGGGAATAAATACCTCTTCCCCGCGCTCCACTGCACAAATCAGCACTTCGCAGCCCAGACCTCCTGAAATATAGGTAAGCGGGCGACCGTGAAGCACGGAACCTTCGCCTAATTTACATTTCAGAAGTTCTACCCTGCCCTTGGCAAAAATATCCACCTTAATTGCAGAAGGGAATTTTAAGAGTCTGGAAATCTCACATGCCGCCGCATATTCCGGGTTGATAACCATGGACAGCCCAAGTTCACCCTTGATAAAAGCAATCTCCTTGTTATACACAGGATTCCTTACCCTGGCAATGGTCTTGCAATCTCCAGCCTTTTTAGCAATCAGGCAGCAAAGCAGATTCAGTTCATCTGAGGTGGTCACTGCAATCATCAAATCTGCATCTTCAATTCCCGCCTCATTCTGCACCGCCAAACTGGCTCCATTTCCCACAATGCCCATGACATCATACTGGTTCGCCACCTTTTCCACGGCATTTCCATCCACATCTATCACCGTAATATTATGACCTTCCTTACTTAACTGCTCGGTCAGGGTTGCTCCCACATTTCCGCAGCCTACTATGATAATCTGCATGGTCTCCTCCCATTTGCACGCTCTGTGCGCAAAATCTTATGTCATTTATGTGAATTTTATTATTTATCGTATTTTCGTATCAGTCCCAGACCAATCGGGTAGGGTCCTGTATGGACGCCGATAGTTGCACCGATTTGAAAAATCTCAATAGATTCAACCCCGGAATATGTCTGTACAGAAGACAGCAGCTCATCACGAAACGATACTGCCTCCTCATAATCGTAGCCGTAACCTACGACAATCTGGTAATCATCCGGTGATTCGCCGCTTTTTTTAAAATGGTCCCTGGCCTGTTCAATCAGGCGCTTCAACGCTTTTTTCCGGCTTCTGCTGATACCGGTAGGGAATATCTCGCCTTCCCGCAGCATTATCAGCGGTTTTATGCCCAGTGTAGAGGCTGCATTTCCCATAACCTTGCCAATCCTGCCTCCATGGATTAGATATTCATAATTTCCCACTGTAAAAATAATCCGACCGGTAGATTTGATACGCTCAATTTCCGCCACTGTCTCACCAAAAGAAAGACCTGCTTTCTGCATCCGCACTGTTTCCAGGACCAAAAGCCCTTGAAGCACCGTATTAATGGTAGTATCCACCACCTCAATCTTTACCTCAGGATATTCTTCTTTCAAAGTCGCCGCTGCCGTCCGTGCGGAATTGTAGGAACCGCTGAATTTAACAGTGATGCACAAACAGATAATGTCCTTACCCTCTTTTGCATAAGGCGTAAATGCTTCCACATAATCCTGCACTGATGGCAGGGAAGATTTAGGAAACTTGTCAGGGTTATCAACCATTTGCTGATAAAACTCCCGGACGCCAATCTCTTCGATTTCTTTTTTGTAATTCCTCCCATCAAAGGTCACATAAAAAGGCACCACCTTTATGCCATTTTGCTGGGGAATTTCCTGCCCCAGGTCACAGGAGCCGTCTGTTATAATCTGATACGCCATGTCTTTTCCTTTCTTAAATAAATTTTGTCATCCGCCCTATTGTTAAAATTCTTCTATTCTGCCGCCGGTAACTGCAAGTAAATCCTGCACCGATAAGCAAAGAGTCGTTCCAATCCTGCCGCCGCTGATATAGATTTTCTCATATTCCAAAGCGGCCTTATGCAGAAAAACCGGATACTGCTTTTTCATACCCAGAGGGCTGCAGCCTCCGCGGACATATCCAGTTATGACAGTAATATCTTTCACATGAATCATCTCTATGGATTTCTCACCGGCAGCTTTCGCCGCCGCCTTCAACTGTACTTCCTGCGCAACCGGAAGCACGAACACATAATACTGTCTGCTCCTGCCCTGTAACACCAGCGTCTTAAAAGACTGTTCCGGCGCTGCTCCGGTCTTCTCGGCAGTATGAATTCCATCAATAAACTCATCGCACTCATATTGAAGTACCTCGTAAGGTATTTTCTTCTTATCCAAAATCCGCATGGCATTGGTCTTAATTTCTTTCTCTTTCGCCATCTTCCCTCCCATTATCCGACTTAAGCGGTGCAATATAGATAGCCGCATAAACCCCGAAAAATGACAAAACGGAAGAAATGCTGACTCCTCAGCCCTCCTCCGTCTTTGTCTCCTCTACTAGTCGTCAGATTCTAAACAGCATAATAGCACGAAAAATTAGTTGTGTCAACGCTGGCTGTTTTTCTGTCTGCGGCAAATAATAATGCTTTACTGTTCACTTCCAAACCATTCACAAAAGCACATTTTTTACTTGGAAATTTTCTTCTTAACAACTTTGCTGTATGCTCCATACTTAATTTTTTTGCCGATTTTGGCAAAGCTGCGAACTCTGACATAGTAAGTCTTACCTTGTTTTAAATTCTTCAGCGTGTAAGAAGTTTTTGTTGTCTTAACCTTCTTTGCGCCCTTAAAGTTCTTCTTTAAAGAATAGGAGATTTCGTATCCTTTTGCACCGGTCTTCTTAGTGGACTTGCTGAGCTTTACCAGCAATTTACGCCCGGCTTTGTTGGTAAGCTTAGAAATCTTGTTATTCTGCGGCATAATGGTAAATGTTATCGTCTTCTGACCATAATAATTGCCTTTTCCGGCAATCTTTACCATACCCTGTCCTGCTTTCTTATTGTTGCTGTATGATACATCGTAGTCACGACCTGCAGATAATACATTTCCATTACACGTTACCGTCACTGCTGGCTTCTGAGCTTTCCCATTATAGGTAAGCGTTGCCTTAGACAACTTTATCACTGCACCGCTGACAGAAACAGGAGCTGGTTTATTATTTCCTCCTGAATTGTCTCCTCCTGGATTATCCCCTGCCGGCTTGTCTCCGTCTGAGTTACTTCCTCCTGGATTATCCCCGTCTGGGTTACCTCCTGGATTGTCTCCTCCCGGATTATCTCCTCCTGGGTTATCTCCTCCCAAATTGTCTCCTCCTGGGTTATCTCCTCCCGAATTGTCTCCTCCTTGCGTTTCTTCCCATTTTGCTTTCAAGGTAATGTCTGTTGTTACAGGCGTATTATCAAAATCAAATGCGGTTTCCTCACCCTCTGCAAACCATCCTTCAAAGGTATAACCTTCTTTCACTGGTATTGGAGGCGCTTCTGCCATCTCTCCATTAGCAACCGTTATGATTATGGCCTCCGTACCATTATCAGGCTCCAAAGTCACCGTACAGGTTATCTTCTCCAGCGCGTCCACCGTCTCCTGCAGTAACGCTTCTGCAGCTCTCACATCCTCCTCGGTCGCCTCCGTATCTGCAGCAGTCTGTCTTACCGCCGCAAGCGTCTCTTGAAGCAATATCCAGGAATCCGCTAAATAATCATCTTCATTCAACTCTTCTGCTGCCGCAATTGCCGCCTCTAAATTGGTCTTATCCCCAAGTTTTACCAAGGCAGCTTTCTTGGATTCAAGATTGCTTTTTGCCGCATCTACCTCTATCTGCGAGACATCAATACTCCCGGCAACTTCCTCCGCCGCTGTAAGAGCTGTCTGAAGCGCTGCCCAGCTAGCCGCCGTATAGTCCGCCTGTTTCAATAATTTGACCGTATCTATCAGGTCATTTAAAGCCGTCTTGTCTCCACGCCTTACCAAGGCATTCTTCTTAGCCTGTAATTCTGCAGCTGCTGCATCTACATCCGCTTCACTGGTAGGCTTCCTAAGCTGCTGCTTTGCTGTATCCAATGCCTGCTGCAATTCCTGCCAGCTTGTTGTTGTATAATCTGCTTCCTCTAATCCTGCCAACACTAACTCTATAGAGGAAATAACCGCTTGTAAATCTGCCGTATCAATATCAAGTTTGGTGTACACAGAGCAATGGAATATAACCTCCGATGTCTTTCCCTGCATGGTGACGGTCGCCGTTAAAGTCACATCGGCGACAGGCTCGTCTGCCCCCGGTAAAGTTATCTTCCCGGAATTATCAATCACATCCTGGTTAGAAGACGCCCAGGAAATCGTTGCCGCTCCGCCGCATGCCGCAGTCGGAAGCGTAAGCGAACCGTCCGTAATGGACATCGACAGGCTGCCGTCCTCCCCTTTGGCAATCTCCAGGTTCAGGGCCGTCTGCAAATCTGCCATCAATTCTTCTTTGATGGATTCATTCATAAAGCCAGCCGCTTCTTCCTCACTGAGCGCAAAATCATAGATACGGAAGTCTTTGATATTTCCCTTAAAATCCTTGTCTCCATTATGCGCGTAAATTGCATTGCCAATATAGGCAAATGCAACGCTGCCCATCTCTGCCGGCGAGTAATCTGCCGTGACAGTATTTACCTTTGCTCCGTCTTTGTACAGGCTCAGCGTCCTTCCCTCCATGACAATGGTCAGATGGCACCAGATACCGGCTGCCGGCGCTGCCGTAGTAATTTTATTCGTATTTCCCTGCCACCCCTTGGGACAGGCATTGACTAACAGGTTGCCTCCGTCATTGGTATTGACGATAAAATGTTTGGCCCCTCCGTTATTTGGATTGCATTGCGTACCGTTGCCAAAACCAAATGCATTGTGTTTGTCACCCTGATCGTCTTTTACCCAGAAGGAAACTGTCATCCTGTCATTGCCTAAGATACGGTCAAATATCTCTGTCGGCAGTGAAATATAACTGCTCCTTGCTGCCCCTCCACTAAAGGCAGCGCCATTTTCTGCATTGAAGCTGACTCCTGTCGCTATCGCATCGTACTGGTTGCCGGAGACATCTTTGCTGTCTGCCGTCAGTGGATAATGGGCAAGCAGATGCTCACTGGATGTGGAGGTATCCGCTGCGTCTTTATCGTTATAGATTGCCGCTGCCTGTTCCGGCGCAACCACACAGCCGTACACCCGGAAATCTTTGATATTGCCTTTGAAATCTTTGTCTCCGTTATGCGCATAAATTGCATTGCCGATGTAGGCAAACGCCATATTTCCCATTTCAGCCACTGAATAATCTGCTGTTATCGTTTTTACCTCAACGCCGTTTTTGTATAAACTTAGTTTCTTCCCCTCCATGACAATGGTGAGATGGCACCAGGTATCCGCCGGCAATGCCGTCGTCTTAATATTGTTAGTATTTCCCTGCCATCCATTGGGACAGGCATTCACCAATAAATTGCCGTTGTCATTAGTATTTACAATAAAGTGTTTGGAACCTCCATTGCTTGGATTGCATTGCGTACCATTACCAAAGCCAAAAGCGTTGCTTTTATCACCACGACTGTCCTTCACCCAGAAAGAAACTGTGAGATTATTGTTATCGTTTGTGCGGTTAAACATTGCCGCCGGCAGTGAAATATAACTGGTTCGTGAATTGCCGCCCGTAAATGCTGCTCCGTTTTCCTTGCTGAAAGTAACCCCTGTTGCCGTTCCGTTATTATGGTTGCCAGATACATCATGGCTACTGGAAGTCAGCGGATACCACCCCAGCAGATTCTCCTTGAGACCTGCCGCATCCTTTAACCCAAATCCGCGCTCCATTAACGTCTGCAGCGTATCCGCTGCCGCCTTGACCTGTGCATTGGTGACCTTGTCTGCTCCTGCCTGCACAAGCGCCCGCGCCGTCTCAATAGCGCTCTTTAAAGAGTCCAGGTTGTATTTGTCATTCGCAGCATCCTCATAAAATGTTTCTGCTTCCCTGAGGGCAGAGCCTAAATCTGCAAAAACTGCATCCAATCCTTTTACCTGTATGGTAAATTCTTTGTGCTGCGAATAGCTGCCGAGAGTTACTGTTGCTTTTAAAGTAGCAGTCACATCCCCGGAGGTCGGACAAACTACGGTAGCCATTGTGCCGCTTACCCTTAAAACATCCGCAGGATTACAGCTCCAGGTAATGGAAGCGCCTGCCGCTCCTCCAACCGCTTCTCCATCAGACGGCAGCGTCATATCGGTTGTCACCTCTGTTGGAATAACAGATTCTAATGCTTTGACAGTACTTGCAACTTCTAATTTCGGTGACTTATTGGTCTCATAGACATGCCTTGCCAACTCCTCTGTAGCAAAGTCCATAATAATCCAGCCGTAGCTTTTGCCATATTCCAAGCTTCCGTTGTTGTAGCTGAGGAAGTTGGCGTTGATGGAATCTGCTAATTTTTTGGGCGAATCTAAAATACCAGTTCCTGCCGAACTTGTAAAATTCAAGAAATACGTTGACTCGGGAGTGATAGTGATTTCCTTGCCATCCTCTACCTTCACAATCGCATTTGTGGTATGCGGCGGATTATCCAGTCCTTTTTTAACGGCAGCCCATTTATCGCCCGCATTATACTTATACCGGTCCTGAACACAAAACCGCAGCCAGCCATATGTCGTCACCCTATCCGGTCCTACCCAGGGAGGAGTTACCACATCAGAGCTGCCCTGGTCACTCCAGAAAAGTCGTACTCCTTTATCATTGGCAAAGTCATTCTCTGCACTGTGGTAACGCCTTGCCAATACTATTTTTTTCCTGACATCTCTTAATACAGGACTTCCGTTCTGTAAACACTAATATCCAGAATTTGCATTTATGTAATTATGGATAAATGTCTCAATCTGCGCATCCTCAGCCTTTCCATCGTCCTTTTTCATGCTCATAACAATAGTTTCTGTAGGATGTGCATCCAGAAAATCATAGCAATCTTGCAATACCTCATCCAGATACAAATTGCTTCCGTCTTCTGATTTGCAATCTGCAGTTCCGTGGACAAGACGCAATCTTTCCCCATCATCTTCTAAACGGATATCCAGAAAACGTATCCCATTATTTAACTGGTCCGCTATACTCATATTCTGACACTGTGCAGAAGAAGAAAAAGTCACATTCTTTGTTCCGCTGTCGTGCGTCCCCGGAAGGTTAATCTGTGAAATTTTCAAATCATCGTCCAGATTCGACATCCAGTCTGCACTGCTTACTCCCTCCCAGACATCCATTGTCTTCTCTGCTGCTTTTGTTTCCACTGGATAGAAAGTAATTGCCGTACAAAATACAATTCCAGCCAGCGCTGCGCTAAAAATTCTCTTCAATCTTCTTCGCATGAGCAATATCCTCCTCTTTTCCCAATAATAAAACATAATCTAGTTACGCAGTATTATAGCAGATATTACTAAAAATTTCAGTAAATTTTTTTTACTTTCAGCACATTGCACAAGCAAAAGCGTTACTGTTCACTCGTACTCCAAATCAGTGAACAGTAACGCTAAAAATTTTAAATTACGCGAAGAGAAATTGCAAATCAAGACATAGCAGCAGCCTTTTCTTCTTCCATAACAAAACTCTATTTCTTCAGAACCTTAAATGTCAACCCATACTTCTGTGCATACTTTTCTGCTGTAGAGCCCTTCCAGCCGTAAATGGTCGTCTTGTTCCCGGAAACAATAAGGTCTGGATTCAAACCATACTCACACATAGATTCATCCGCTTCAATTTTGCAGTTCTTATTATAAATATAAACTGATTTCAGATTATCACACTCGGAAAAAGCCCAGATGCCAACTCTCTTTACATTTCTCCCCAATACAGCTTTCTTCAACTTTTTACAGCCTTTAAAGGCCCCCTCTCCTACCGTATGCACATTCCTATTTATCGTAATCGTTTCCAGCCTGTTATTTTCTGTAAACGCATACTGCCCGAGTACCTTTAAGTTCTTTCCCCATCTGACGCTTTTCAGCCTAGAACCCCACAGCCCATAACCCAACCTGCTGCTGCCAATCCGCGTCACGCTGCCGGGCACCCGCAGAACGCTGTAGCCTCCCGGATAGTCTATCAGCACGCTTCCTTTCTTATTCAAGAGCGCATTATTCTTCACCGAATACATCCTATTGCTCTTTGATACCGTGATTTTCTTCAGTTTCGGTGCAGTGGCCAGCGCAGAGGAGGTCAGCATTACACCATTGGGAATGTGCAGCGTCCGCAGATTCTTTGCCTTGCTCAGGGAATAGACGGACCCAACTTTCATCCCATCTATCTTCTTGGGGATGGTGAGTTCGCGTTTCCTCCCCTTATAATTCAATATGGTTAGAGAAATTTCGGATTTTTTGCCGTCAAATCCCCAATCGCATGTATACACAAATCCGTTCCATGTCCTGACTTCCGTTTCTGCCTCATTGTAATCCTGATTCGCCAGACTCTCCAGCGGGCAGCATACCACCAGCAATGCTGCCGCCAGGAATGCACATATGATTCTTGCCCTATACTTCATCACATTCCTCCTAATATCGTTTCACTCCCTGAACTGCCCTTTGATTTTCCTCACCCTTTTCTTCTTATATTTCGGCAACATGTTTCGAATCAGGCAGTGACGTGGGCGTAAATCTCACCCTTATCCATTTCATATACTTCATCACACAAAATGCGGATATCCTCCGCGTTATGGCTGCTGATAATGATAAGCTTCCCCTCATCCCTTAACTCCAAAAGCAGGTTACGTGTTTCCTCCACTCCTTGCCTGTCTAAGCCATTCATCGGTTCATCCAAAATCAGCCTGGAAGGGTTCTCCATGATTGCCTGTGCCAATCCAAGGCGCTGGCGCATCCCAAGGCTGTATTTTCCCACGGGCTTTTTCCACCCAGGGTCAAGACCTAACCGCTCCATAGACCTGAGAATCTCCGACTCCGATATTTTTCCACGGATAGCTGCAAGCGCCATGAGGTTTTTGAGTCCATTGTAATATGGAATGAAACCTGGCGTTTCTATAATTATGCCGCAATCCGGCAGATAATCCGTATCCTTGCTGACAACTTTCCCATCTGCTTCGACTTCCCCCTTTTGCGGGCGCACAAACCCGCAAATGCATCGCATGAGCATTGTCTTCCCGCAGCCGTTATTTCCCACCAGCCCATAAATTTTCCCATCTTCCAGCTTCAACGAAATATCCTTAAGTATTTGTTTTTTATCTAATGTCAGGCTAATGTTTTTTACTTCAATCATAATTAATTCCCCTTTCCTGCCTGATACCATTTTGCCCTTGCCATACAGCACAAGAATAACGCAATTCCCCCTCCTGCAAGATATAAGTAAGAAGCCCCTATCGGAAAAACCGGTTCGCTTAAATATTCTCTGTAATGAACAATGGGAAGCGAATGCGCCATCGGGAACAGCCACATAAGCCTTGTCCCGGCAGCTGTTGTAATTGTTCCAAGGATAATCAGGAAACTATCTATCAGTATTCCGATATACTTCCTGCCGCAGATCGCAGACAGCAAAAGTATCATAGAGAGCAGCCAAAAGTATAGAAACATCAATGACACAGTATGGAACAATGCCTCCGCGAGCGTCATCTGCTGATATAATTTCTCTGAAAGCAGCCGAGTGACATAATCCCAGCTTCGTTCAGGATAAACGGTTGTAAAATGTGTAACTGCATAACTGAATTCCAGCCGCCATTCGCCGCTGTCCCATAATATCAGCCCCGAAGATAACGCCAGAAACAATACCAGAAATATGCCGGCACCCACTGCAAACAGCGTCTGCCCACAAATCCATATTCTCTTACTGCAACGAATCTGATAGAACAGGTCAATTCCGTCTTTTTGCGGAAATTCCGCTATCAAGGCCAGAAACAACAGCGGAATCATCAGGCAGAGAATGCTTGAATTTCCCAGCGCCGTGAACGGTTCTGCAAAAGAGAGCCTGCTTTCCATCAGCTGCGCACATTCTTTCAAAGGTTTTATTACCTGTATATGGATAAAAACCAGCATCACTCCAAGGATAATCAGTCGGCTGTGCCGCATCCACCTGCAAAATTCCTGAAACGAAATATGCCATATTATCCTTATGCTTTCCATGAAAGCCTCCGATTTTCTAACCATCATAATATCCCCTTTCCATCAGCCGGCAAAAAAGGAACACGAAACCAATATATACCGCCAGCAACATCACCAGCTGCAAAAGCCAATATCTATCCCATGGCATATTCAACAATGAGGATGGGTCAAACGCCTGAATCAGCCTGTTATACGCCCCCTCCCTGTATGCAATGTCAGAAATCACTAATTTATTCAACATTTGGCTCCAACAGTAATTCAGCAAGAAAGGAAGACACAAAAGCATATATCTGTCACGGAGCAAAATCGCCACGCCAATGCCGAACACGCATGACCCTGCGCCATAAAAAAAAGAACCAGCCAGACGCCGCGCCACATACCATACTGGCTCAGCGCCCCATATGCCGGTATAAATCCCCTGTTCCTCTGGAGGAAAGCCAGAAAACGAAGGAAAACATGCAGACATCAGTATTCCAAACACGGCATATCCCAGCGCAAACGTCAGACCGCCGGATAAAGCGCCGCCTATAATTTTAGCGCAGCAAAAGCGCAGATTTCCACAGCGAATCCGCAAAAACTGCAGATACTTATCCTGCCGCTCGCTGGAAAACACGAAAATGTAGCCGCATGTCAGCAAAAACGGCAGAAACACCATAAGCCAGCCGCTCATTCCCTGGCTCCAAAGAACAAGTCCGCTCCCCTCAATCCCGGCCTCCATTTTCAAATCCTCTTTCAGCATCATGAAAAATATTGCTATTTCTTTTCCGCTCCCATTTTTTCCTGCCGGCGCTGCCAATCCAAAAAACAGGACGCCAAAGACTACCAGAAGCACATACGGCAGATATAAATTCTTTTTTAATTCAAGCCAGATACACCGCCGCATTCTGTCACCCTTCCTCCCACATGCAATAATATATGTCACTTGTCAGCACATCCAGATAAATTTTAATCCCTTCTCCCTTAGTTTTGTTTGTTCCCTCCACCTGCCAGCAGGGAAATATCACTCTCTCCTCCGGGTTTTTTGAATTTTCAAACTCCATAGGAAGATATACCAAACCTACTGATTTCACCGCGACGTCCATCTGCGGCGCCATTTTTTTGCTCATAATTTCCATAGATTTCTCAAGTCCGAGAATATTGTTTTCAGCAATTAAAGACTTCAGGCGTTCTGCCTCGTTATATCCGGCATAAGCCGCCACGCCGGAGCTGTCCGCCACATATGCATGTTTTATATCCGCAGACACCAAATTGCCATCATATAACTGATAATTTCCGTGGTCCATATATGCAAATGGGAGGTTATCATAAACTCTCCTTACCATATAATCGAAACCATAAACATCCCCCAGCCGAAAGACGCCCGCCTCCGGCACATCGACTTCCACACCCTCCTCACAGGCGAACGGCGTTCCCTTGGAAAAATAGGATTTGACAATCTCTGCCCCTTCGCCAACCGTCATCTCCCCATCTATAACCTGATATTTCTTATCTTGAAGTTCTGACAATGGTCCTGCTTCCACAACGTTTTCGGCATATTCCCCCATGGCATCATTAATTGCCCCTGAATTCTCTCCCAGATATTCTGTTATTTTTCCATTACTCATCGAATAAATGCCGTTTTCGGTTATCTGAATATGGCAGAGATTACTCATAATATGAGCGCCGACCCCAGTTTCCAACTCATCCATATACTCATAAAACAGAAAATAGTCCCCATTCGCATCCAGACCAAGCTGCGGAGAGACCACCCGGACTTCCTTCTCCATGTCAACGGACTCTTCTCTGCCTATATCCGCCAGCCATTGCTCAATCGTATCCCAGCTCTCCTCTACGGAAATCCCATGTTCTTCTGCTACCAAAAGTTCCACATGATTCATATCTGGAAACTCCTGAAAATCACAGTCTGCAAAGTCAAGGTTCTTATATTCCATTGCCCGGACTGACTGAGTCTCATCTTTATATTTTTCACCATATTCAGAAATAGGAATCCTATCCGCGCTTAATTTTTTTTGATATTTTTTTACGGAAAATGAAATAGATTCTGCTTCAGCCGTCTCTGCAGCCGGCACGTCTTTTTCTTGGTCCTTCCGGCAGCCAACGACTGCACACGCAAACACTACCGCTATCCCGCACACTGCATACCACCGCCATATGTTTTGTTTCATATGTATCCCCTTCTTTCTTTAAAGAACAAAGAGTTGTCCTTTGTGCCATAGGAAATGTAAAAGGGCAAGAGACAAAAACTTTAATTATATTGCCAAATCAATCCGGCCGAAAAACAATTTACGCTTGCGCTTCCACTAACTTTAAATTTAACATCTCCATTTTTTGAGCCATTCATTTTCCACAAAGCCGTTGTCCCTGTAACAGTTATAGTCTTTGTCGTCATGCCACCCGCATCACTGGATGAGATTTTCACCATTCTGTCTATGGAACCATCCAATTTCGTACATGTTGCCTTATAACCATTTGCTGTATAAGTCACATATAAATAGTTTGTCGGACTTGCATTTGGCGCCCCTATCACATAACTGATATTCCAACTAGCCCTTGTTGCAGCCATTGCCGTCTGGGAATCGACCTGAAATAAAATACCTATTGCTAAAAACATGCTCACTATCATACAAATTTTCCGTTTTCTCGTCCTCATAATTATTCCCTCCTTTGCTTTAACCTCTTTTGCATTTTAACCCCTAGTAACTTACTAAATCTCATTATACCTTTCCTATCCTACCCCCTGTTCACATAAGTTTTCAAGAAAAATTATTTTTTAAATAAATACTTTATAAATAAAGTATATGACAGAAATATTATTTAGTCAATTCTTTTTATATTTGCAAGGAAAATATTGATTTTTTTAATGGTTAAATTTTAAATATATATCAGTTTTACAGCAGAGAGCAAACAAAAATTTCTTATATTAAAAAAGTATATTATATTTTATATAATGTTTAAAATATAATATACTTTTTTGTTTTATCACCTATAAATTATTTCTCATATGAAGAAGAGCCATCTTCTTCATAAAATGACGAATAGGCAAATTCTTTCTACTTCGCTTCATATACAATCTCCGCCTAGCATTCCATTGCCAGACCTGGTGCCAAAGACAACAGCAGCAGAATACAATGCCTGCAGTTCTTTTATGCTTCATTGCCTTTCCTCCTCGTATAATAGATAACTTCTCGGAATCTTCAGCCCTTATTTCATGGGGCTTTCAGAACCTATTTT